>JAYTXR010000358.1:0-6102 GCA_043742865.1 Acetobacteraceae bacterium | reverse complement strand
ATGATCCACAAACCGCCGTCGCCGGCGCGCGCTGCGTGGTGACCGATACCTGGGTCAGCATGTCCGACGACCCGAACGAAAGCCGGCACAATCTGCTCGCCCCCTACCGCGTCACCGCCGCGCTGATGGCGAACGCCGCCGCGGACGCGATCTTCATGCACTGCCTGCCAGCCCACCGCGGCGAGGAAGTAACCGCCGAAGTAATCGACGGCCCCCAATCGGTGGTGTTCGACGAAGCCGAAAACCGATTGCACGCCCAAAAAGGCGTGCTGGCGTGGGCGCTGGGGGCGGCAAGGTAGGAAGCAAGGCGAGGGGGCCAAGCCCCTTGCCTTGCTTTCTTCCTACCCGCACGCCAACGCATAGACATCGCGCGCCTGTGGCGGCAGCGGGGACTCGATCCAGCTGGTGCCGCCGTTCAGGGTGCCGAAGACCTGGCCGTGGCGCGCAGCGGTGAAGATGATTTCGCTGCTGCGCGGGTGGAGGGCTACCGCCATCAGGGTGCTGGCCGGGGTTACGGCTTCATCGATCCGCTTCCAGGTCTTGCCGGTGTCCTGGCTGCGATACAAGGATCCGAAGGTGCCGTTCGCCGCTACCGACAGGCAGGCGTACAGTGTCCGCGGATCGTGCGGTGACACCCGGATGTCGCGCCCGTAGGTGACCGGCGAAAACTTGCCGACCTCCATATCCGCCCAGGTTTTGCCGTGATCGGCGGTTCGGAACAGGCCCATGCGCACGGCCAGGATCACCGCGTCCGGATCGGCCGAGGTCATCGCGATGGCGTGGCCGTCCAACATGCCTTCGGTTTCGTCATCGCTGCCGATGCGGCTTTGTAGTTCGGGCAAATGGCCAAGGCGCAGCAGATCGTCGGTGCAATCCTGCCAGCTATTGCCTCCATCGCTGCTGCGGATCACGCCGTTCACTTCCAGCGTAGCGTACAGCTCGTTCGGCTTGATCGGGTTGGCGGTGATCCGCATCACCCGGCAATCGAACGCCATCTTGATCCGGTTGGGGATCTGCGGGCTGGGCAGCCGAGTCCAGTTGCTGCCAGCATCGTCGGAGCGGTAGATCGCGACCGGCGATCCGCCGGCATACATGCGTTGTGGATCGTGCGGGTCGATCAGGATCGACCAGATTTGGGTATTGGCATCCGGGAAGTTCAGTTTTTCCCAGTGCTCGCCGCGGTCGCGCGAGCGGAACGGACCATGATCGGTGCCGATGAAGACGATGTCGGGGTTGATCGTATCCACCGTGATGGCGCGAACGCTGGTTTCCGGCAGTCCGTTGGTCATGTGCCGCCAGGTCCGCCCGGACGCCTCGCGCCGATAAACCCCGCCGACTCCCCCATCGCGCGTGGTCATCGCGCCGGCATAGACATGTGTGGTGCTGGCCATGACTCGCTTCCCCTGTTCCCGGCAAAAAACCTAGGTCGGGTTGACAAGCCAGGCAAGCCCTAAGCCGCGGTGCCCCCCACCGTCAGTCCGGACAATTTCAGGGTCGGTTGGCCGACGCCCACCGGCACGCCCTGGCCGTTCTTGCCGCAGGTGCCGATGCCGGGATCGAGCGCCATGTCGTTGCCGACCATCGCTACCTTCGTCAGCGCATCCGGTCCGTTGCCGATCAAGGTGGCACCCTTTACCGGGGACGTGACCTTGCCGTCTTCGATCCGGTAGGCCTCGCTGGCGGAGAAGACGAACTTGCCGGAGGTGATGTCCACCTGGCCGCCGCCGAAATTCACCGCATACAAGCCGTTCTTGACCGAACGGATCATCTCCGCCGGATCCTGCGTGCCGGCCAGCATCACCGTGTTGGTCATCCGCGGCATCGGCGCATGGGCATAGGATTGACGGCGGCCGTTGCCGGTCGGCGCCACGCCCATCAGCCGCGCGTTCAGCCGGTCCTGCAGGAAGCCGACCAGGATGCCGTCCTCGATCAGGGTCGTGCGTCCGGTCGGCGTGCCCTCGTCATCCACCGTCAGGCTGCCGCGCCGATCCTGCATCGTGCCGTCATCGACCACGGTGACGCCGGGGGAGGCGATGCGCTTGCCGAGCAGTCCGGCAAAAGCCGAGGTTCCCTTGCGGTTGAAATCGCCTTCCAGCCCGTGCCCGATCGCCTCATGCAGCAGGATGCCGGGCCAGCCCGGGCCAAGCACCACCTCCATCTCGCCGGCCGGGGCGGGGCGGCTGTCGAGGTTGACGATGGCTTGGCGGATCGCCTCGTTCACCGCCTCGCGCCAGGTCGCCGGCGCGCACATCAGCGTGTAGTCAAAGCGCCCGCCGGTCCCATGGCTGCCGGTTTCCCGCCGCCCGTTTTGCTCCATGACCACGGACACGTTCAGCCGCACCAGCGGACGGATATCGGCCACCCGATTGCCGTCCGCGCGCAGGATCTGCACCGCCTGCCACTCGCCGAACAGCGAGGCCATCACCTGCACCACGCGCGGATCGCGGCCCCGCGCATAGGCATCGATTTCCGCCAGCACTTCGGTGCGGGCGGCGAAGTCCATTGCCGAGAGCGGGTTCACGTCGCTGTAAAGCCGCGAGTTGGTCGGCCGCGGCGGCTCGGAAGCAACGCCCGAATGTCCGGCGGAGATAGCACCGACCGATGCAGCGGCGCGGCCGAGTGCTGCATCGGATAATTCGCCGGCATGGGCAAATCCTGTGGCCTCGCCCGCCACCGCGCGCAGGCCAAAACCCAGCGTGGTGTCGAAGCCGGCGCTGCGGATATGGCCGTCATCGAGGGTGATGCTCTCGCTTTCCCGGTATTCCAGGAACAGCTCCCCATCATCGGCATTGGCCAACGCGGCCGCAGCATGGCGCTCGGCGCCGGCACGGTCGAGTTCGGCGTCGGCGCGTTCGAAGAAAATCCGGTCGGTGGCGGCGAGCGCGGTCATTGTATTTCCTTTGGCGATGCCGGAGCCATTGGCTCCAGCCGGGCGCGGGGCAGGCGGATCTCGGCGGACGTCCCCGCACCAGGGCGGCTGTGCAGTGTCAGGGTGCCGTCATGCGCCTCGATCAGCGCACGAGCGATATATAGGCCTAAGCCGGCGCCTTGGAAGCGCCGTGACAGCGTGCTGTCGGACTGGGTGAACGGTTCCAGCACGCGTTGCAAGTCCGCGGCCGGGATGCCGATGCCGCTATCGCGCACCACGATCAGCAGATCTCCCGATTTCTCCAGGCCCGATTTCTCCAGGCCCGATTTCTCCAGACTGGCACGGATGCGGATCCTGCCGCCGATTTCGGAGAATTTCACCGCGTTGGACAGCAGATGGCTGAATGCCTGCGAAAGACGGCGCGCGTCGCCGTGCAATGCCGGCAGGCTCGCCGACACGTCGAGCGCCACGCCGATCCCGGCGGACCGCGCGGTGGCGTCGGACTGGCGGATACAGGCCTCGATCAGGGCGCGCAGGTCGATCCGCTCGCGCGTCATCTCGAAACGCCCGGAATCGATCCGCGCCACATCGAGCACGGTGTTGATCTGGTCCAGCAGATGCCGCCCGGCGGTGTTGATCTCCGCCGCGAACTGCCCCGTCTGGAGCGGGCTCACCGGTCCGGCCTGGGGGTCGGCCGGACGCATCAATTGCTCGGAGAAGCCGATCACCACGTTCAGGGGCGTGCGCAATTCATGGCTCATCGCCGCCAGGAAGCGGGATTTCGCCTGGCTTGCCGCCTCGGCCGCTTCCTTGGCGCGGCGCAGTTCGTCCTCCGCGGCGCGAGCTTCGGTGATGTCGGTGATCGTGCTGATCTCGCCGCCGGCCGGGATCGGCGCGTAGCGCGCCTCGATCACCCGGCCGGAAGCCAGCGTGATATAGCGTGTTTCCAGGCTCGCCGGATCGCGGTCGAGGATGGCGCGGGTCTGGATTGCCGCGGATTCCGCGCCGCCGAAATTGCCGCGCGCGCTCATGGATGCCAGCACGTTCTGGCGCGACCGGCCGGGCCGGAGGTCGCCAGGGTCGATTTCCAGCAATTCCGCGGCCATGCGATTGGCCGCCGCCACGCAGCGGTTGCCATCCCACATCACGATGCCGTGCCGGATGCTGGTCAGCATCGTCTCCATCTGACCCGCCCGGGAGCGGGCCTCGGCTTCGGCCCGCATCTGCAACGTGATGTCGGTAACCACGCTGATATAGCCGCCATAGGGCAGCAGCGCCGTGCGAATATCGATCACGGTGCCGTTCGGGCGCACCCGCCGGCGTGAGTTGGAGGCGCCGGTGTTGATGCCGGCGATGGTAATCCCGGCATAGATCTCCGCCTCGCCAGGCGGGCCGAATTCTCCGCCTTCCATCCGCCGCCGGGTGATGTCGTCGGCATGGTCGCCGATCGCCACCGGCGCGCCGGCCATCACCTGGGTATAGGCGGCATTGAACAGGCTCACCCGGCGGTCCGGTCCATAGACGCAGATGCCGTGCGGGACGTGCTCCAGCACCGCCGACAGCCCGGCGACGCGGCGACGCACGGTGTCCTCCCCGGCGACCAGACCGCTTACATCGGCCACGGTCACCGTGAAGCCCCCATCGGGCAGCGGATCATAGGTGCTGTCCAGCACCTGCCCGTTGGCCCGGACCCGGCGCAGACTGAGCGGAAAGCTTCGGTCCCACGCGCGAACTGCGGCGAGATACACCGCCCCCTCCAGGCCGGCATATTCCGCGCTGGCCTGCAAACGGTCGAGCCACCAATTGGAATGTGTGCCCGGCCCGACCCCGGTGGTCGGGACTCCGGTCATCGTCACAAACCGGATATTATGCATCCGCAACCGGCTGTCGGGCGTGAATATGGCGATACCGACGGGCAGCCGATCGAGGATGTTTTGCATCAGATCGGCGGCGATGGATGCGTCGGTCATGTCGTATCCCGGTCGGGAATGAGACCGGCCGGTACCGCGCAACGGGCTCCGCATAAGGGGTGCAGCGCCGCCAATGCGGCGGTCAACATTCCCACCGCCATGACCTGGTGTGCGGTGCCGAAGCCCACGGGCAGATGCCCAAGCCGCGGCACCGTCAGCAGTGTGGCGACACCCAGCGCGTATTGCAGCGCCACGGTCACACCCAGCACATAAAACCGGCCGCGCAGGCGCGACACATAAAGTCGGTCGCGCAGGCGCGGCGAGGCCAGCCCGGATGCGATTGCTGCCACGCTGACGATGGCGGTCACCGTGGCCAGCAGCCGGTGGTCGAACTGCACCGCGGCGATGTTTTCGGTAAGGTTCAGCCAGAACGGGTCCAGCCTGCCATAGCCGGCCGGAACAAGATGGCCATCCATCAGTGGGAAGCTGTTATAGTCCAGCCCCGCATGGGTCCCGGCGACGAAGCCGCCCGCAAGGATTGTCAGCGTTGCCAGCAAGCAGGTGGCAATCAAAAGCCGTCGCGTCAGCCTGGCATCCGGGCCTGGCGCGGGGGCGGGGGAGGGGTTCAGCAGCGACAATCCAATCCAAAATATGGCGGCATACAGGCTCAGTGCCAGCATCAGATGCACCACCAGACGATACGGCGAGACGGCAATGCTGTCGGCGGCAAACCCGGAAGCCACCATCAGCCAGCCGACCCCGCCTTGCGCGCCGCCGAGCAGGAACAGCCCCAGCAGCCGCAGGCGCAGCCGCCGCAATTCCTGCGCCAAACCCGGGATCGGAGAAAAAAAACCGCGCACCCAGAACCACAACAGCGGCAGCAGGAACCCGAGCCCGATCAGCCGGCCCCAAAGCCGGTGCAGGTATTCGAGCCAGAAGATCCGTTTGAACCCCTCGATCCCGAAGCCGTCATGAACCAGCGAATATTGCGGGATCTGTTGATAGAGCCGGAAAAGCCGCTGCCATTCCGTGTCCGAGACCGGCGGCAGCGCGCCGCGCAACGGCGCCCACTCCATGATCGACAATCCCGACCCGGTGAGACGGGTCGCGCCGCCCAGCGCGGTCATCACCAGCAACATCGCGCAAAGGCCGAACAGCCAGAACGCAACGGCACGGCGCGCGGCGAATGGTCTCGAGTCAAGGTCGAGCCGAGCCGATCGTCGAGAACGGTGAGACGAAACACTGAAATCAAGGAGCATGACCAGCTATATAAGCCCAGATCGGGTCAGATAAACACCCTTCGCACCGGGTCTTGCAGACAAC
>JAYTXR010000357.1:0-4442 GCA_043742865.1 Acetobacteraceae bacterium | reverse complement strand
ACGGTGCTGCAACCCGACATCGCCACCCGCCGCGCGGCCGGTGGCAAGCGGCTGGAACAGGCCTGGATCTACGGCACCGCCGGCGGGCCGACGCACTGGGCGCTGGAGAACATGATCGCCGAGATCGAAGGCGGCACGCGCTGCCAGATCGTCTCCACCGGGCTGGCCGCCGTCACCACGCCGCTGCTCGCCTATCTCAGCCAGGGCGATCACTGCCTGATGCCCGACAGCGTCTATGGCCCGGCCCGCAATTTCGCCACCTCGACGCTGCAGCGATTCGGGATCGAAACGGTGTTCTATGACCCCAACATCGACACGGCGGGGCTGGAGGCGCTGATGCGGCCGAACACCAAGGTGGTCTACGCGGAAAGTCCGGGCAGCCACACGTTCGAGGTGCAGGATGTGCCCGCGCTGGCGCGGGTAGCGCATGCGCACGGCGCCAAGCTGCTGATGGATAACACCTGGGGCATCCATTATTTCCAGCCGTTCGAGCACGGCGTGGATGTGTCAATCCAGGCGCTGACCAAATATGCCGGCGGCCATTCGGACGTGCTGCTGGGCAGCATCACCACGAATTCGGATGCCGACTGGGAGATCGTGCGCTCGGCTTCCAACGCGCTGGGCCAGTATGCCAGCCCGGACGATTGCTGGCTGACGCTGCGGGGCCTGCGCACCATGGGCGTGCGGCTGAAGGAGCAGATGGAGAGCGCCATCCAGGTGGCGCATTGGCTGGCCCATCGGCCGGAAGTGGCGCAGGTGCTGCACCCTGCCCTCCCCGGCGCGCCCGGCCATGCGCTGTGGAAGCGCGACTTCACCGGCGCATGCTCGCTGTTCGGGGTGGAATTCAAACCAGAATTCAGCCAGGCGGCCAGCGAAAAAATGATCGAATCGCTGGAGCTGTTCGGCATCGGCGCGTCTTGGGGCGGGTTCGAAAGCCTGGCGACGCCGACCACCGGCAATCTGGTGCGCTCCGCCGGGACCGGAAAATTCGCCGGGCCGGTGGTGCGGATGCATATCGGCCTCGAGGATCCAGCCGATCTGATCGCCGATCTGGAGCAGGCGCTGGCGGCGATGCGGACGCAGAGCGGCTGACACTTTGCCGGGCTGCCGGCGCGCCGTAGAGTGCGCGCTTCGGTGTCATCAAAATCACTCAGAGGGACGGCCATGGCCAATATCGCGATCACCCGGTCCGCCACGCCAGGCCAGACGCCGGCGGACGAGACGCTGCGCTTCGGGAAGGTGTTTACCGACCACATGTTCCTGATGAACTACGACGAAGGCCAAGGCTGGCACGATCCGCGCGTGGTGCCCTATGCGCCGTTCTCGTTGGACCCGGCCACCTGCGTGCTGCATTACGGTCAGGCGATCTTCGACGGTCTGAAGGCGTTCCGCGGCGCCGATGGCCGCATCCGGCTGTTCCGCACGCCCGATCACGCCGCCCGGCTGAACCGCTCGGCCGGGTATCTGTGCATCCCGAAGCTGGACCCGGCGATGGTGGCAGCCTCCATCCGTACGCTGGCGGAGGTCGATCAGCGCTGGGTGCCGCATCTGGCGGGCACATCGTTGTATATACGCCCGACCGTGATCGCGACCGAGACGTTTTTGGGCGTACATCCGTCTTCCAGCTATTTGTATTACGTCATCGCCAGCCCGGTCGGCGCCTATTACCCGGAGGGCATGAACCCGGTCCGCATCCTGGTCAGCGAACAGCATGTGCGGGCGGTGAAGGGCGGATTGGGGGCGGCGAAAACCGCAGCCAACTATGCCGCCAGCCTGTTTGGGGCGCAGGAAGCGGAAAAAGCCGGCTATACTCAGGTTTTGTGGCTGGACGGGGTGCATCACCGCGACCTCGATGAGGTCGGCACCATGAACATCATGCTGCGGATTGGCGACGAGGTCATCACGCCCCCCCTGAACGGCGCCATCCTGGCCGGGATCACCCGGGATTCCGCGTTGAGGCTTATGCGCGACTGGGGCTGGAAGGTGTCGGAACGGTCGATCGGCATCGACGAAGTGGCTGCCGCCGCCAAGGACGGGTCGTTGAAGGAGATGTGGGGCACCGGAACCGCTGCCGTGGTCTCGCCGGTCGGTGAGTTGGGCTACAAGGGCGAACGCCTGATGATCAATGCCGGCCGGACCGGCGAACTGACGCAAAAACTATACGACGCGATCGTTGGCATCCAGTACGGCACCGCGCCCGACCCCTATGGCTGGGCCGAACCGCTCGACGGCAAGGCGGCGGTGGCACGATCGGCGGCCTGATGCTGGCGGCTTGTCTCGCGCCGACCCCAGAGTTCCGGCAAGCCCTTGAGGAAGTCCGGGGCATGCAAATCTCCGCCTGAGACCGTGTTGCCCTCCACCGGCCGTGGTACCGAGGCTCAGCGTTCCGCGCCCGATTGCGATCGCGGGCAAAAGCGCGTGAACTACCCGCCAGTAGCCTAGCCGGCCGGTGCGTTTGCCCTGGGCCGTTGAAATTAAAGCAGGAACGACGGCATGAATGTCATACACGCGGTCACGGAGCTGCCACCGGCGGCTAAGGCCACGCACTTCGACGCAATCATCATTGGCGCCGGTATTTCCGGCATGTTCATGCTCTATCGTCTGCGTGAACTCGGCATGACGGCGCGCGTGTTCGAGGCTGGCACCAACGTTGGTGGCACCTGGTACTGGAACCGCTACCCTGGCGCTCGTTTCGATTCGGAAAGCTGGACCTACGGCTATTCGTTTTCGGATGATTTGCTGAAGGAATGGGACTGGAAAGAACATTTCTCGCCGCAGCCGGATACGCTGGAATACTTGAATTTGGTAGCGGACAAGTTCGATCTGCGCCGGGACATGCAATTCCGCAGCACGGTAAAGGCCGCGCACTGGAATGACGCCGCCAACCAATGGACCGTCACCCTGGAAAGCGGAGAGCAGGCCAGCGCAAGCTTTCTTTTGACCGCAATCGGCATCCTGTCTGCGCATACCTTGCCAAGCATCCCCGGCGTGGAGAGTTTCAAAGGCCCGGCCTATCACCCGGCGCGCTGGCCGCACACGCCGGTGGATTTCACCGGCAAGCGCGTTGGAGTCATTGGCACCGGGGCCACCGCGATCCAGGCTATCCCCGAGATCGCCAAGCAGGCGAGGCAATTGACCGTGTTCCAGCGCCGGCCGAACTGGGCCGCGCCGCTGCACAATTCCACGATCAGCAAGGCCGAAATGGAGGCGATCAAAGCCCGCTACAACGAGATCTATGCCCGCTGCGCCGAGACGCCGAGCTGGTTTATCCATGAGGCCGACCGGCGCAAGACGATGGATGTGGTACCCGAGGAGCGCGAGGCATTCTGGGAGAAGCTGTACGCGGAGCCGGGCTTCGGCATCTGGATGGGCAATTTCCGCGACATCCTGATCAACGAGACCGCCAACGCGGCGATCAGCGAATTCATCGCCAAGAAGATCCGCCAGCGCGTGAAGGACCCCAAGATCGCGGAGCAGCTCATTCCGAAGGACCACGGTTTCGGCAGCCGTCGCGTGCCACTGGAGACCGGCTATTTCGAAGTCTATAACCGCGACAACGTGAAGCTGGTGAATGTGAACGAGACACCGATCGAGCGCATCACGCCACACGGCATCAAAACCAGCGAAAAGGAACATGAGTTCGACATACTCATCTACGCCACCGGCTTCGACGGCGTGACCGGCGCGTTCGACCGCATCGACATCCGCGGCAGCAATGGCGTGCGGTTGAAGGATGTCTGGGCGGATGGACCGCGCACCTATCTGGGCATGCTCGCCGAGAGCTTCCCCAATATGATGATGGTGCTGGGCCCGCATACCGCGCGCGGAAATATCCCACGGGCGATCGAACATACCGTGGAATGGCAGACGGGCGTGCTGCGGTTCATGCGGGAGCACAAATATACCCGGGTCGAAACCCGGAAGGAGCACGTGGCCGATTGGACAGAGGCGGTCATCAAGGCGGCGGAGCCCCTGCTCTCGTCAAAGGTCGATTCCTGGCAAACCGGTGTCAACCGCAACGTGGAGGGCCGCAGCGTGCGCCGCGTGCTGGGCTATAACGGCAATGGCGTGCATTACCGGAAGAAGACCGACGAAGTCGCGAACGGTGGCTACAAGGAGTTCACCTTCCGCTGACCACGCTCCCGTGAGCCACGACCCGTCGGCACGGAGCCTACGTGTGTCAAACAGCGTTGAATATTTTTCAGGTAACAGCGTCCAAAAGTTTCCACTTGGTCAGCCGGGTTTTGGCTGTTTTTTCGCTGTTTAAAGCGGAATGAATCGTTGCCCGTTTCCAGGATATCGCATTGGTTGGTGATGCGATCGAGCAAGGCTATGGTCATTTGGGCATCTCCAAAAACCGTCACCCATTCGGCAAAAGACAAATTCGTCGTGACGATCAGCGAGGTCTTTTCGTAAAGCTGGCTGATCAAATGGAACAGCAA
>JAYTXR010000356.1:0-2361 GCA_043742865.1 Acetobacteraceae bacterium | reverse complement strand
CGAAGCCGACGACCGAGGGCCCTAGATCGTCATCGCGCTTGCGGAACTCGCGGCGCGCACCTCCCCGATCACGAACGGGTTCCCGATCACGAACCGGTTCCCGATCACGAACCGGTTCCCGGCTGATATCACGTTCCCGCGCGGGCGGTGCCGATCGGACCGCCTCGGTCATGGCAACAGGTTCGGCAACGGCGCCCGCCCTGGAGCGGGGCGCGCGGGGCGCACGGGCGCGCGGCGCCTTCGCGGGGGCGTCGGCATCCGGCTCCGGCGCGCGCTTCGGCGCGGCCCTGGCTGGGCGTTCGGCATCGGCCGGAGTCTTCGCCGGGCTGCGGGCGGCGGGCTTGCGGGAAGCGCCGCCGCGGCCACGCCGGCGGCCGTCATCCTCGGCCCAGTCGACGGGGTCCAGCCCCTCGACCACGATCGGCGGGATCGGGTTGCCGGTCAGCTTCTCGATCGCCGCCACCGCCAACCGGTCGGTGGGCGCGGCGATGGTGTAGGCGGTGCCCGGCAGTCCGGCGCGGCCGGTGCGACCGCTGCGGTGGATGTAATCCTCCGCGTGGTGCGGCACGTCGAAGTTAAACACGTGCGACAGCCCGCCAATGTCGATGCCGCGGGCGGCGACATCGCTGCACACCAGCAGCTTCAGCTCGCCGGCCTTGAATTTCTCCAGCGTGGCGAAGCGCACGGTCTGCGCCATGTCGCCATGCAGCGCGCCAACGCTGAATTTATGGTTCTTCAGCGATTTATACAGGATATCGACATCGACCTTGCGGTTGCAGAAGATTAGCGCGTTCTGCACGTTCTGGGTGCGGATCAGCCGGCGCAGCGCCTCGCGCTTGTCGTGCTCGGCGACCAGCGCCAGGCCGGCGGTGATCGTCACCGCCACGCTGTCTGCGCGCGAGACCGCGATCTCCTTCGGGTTGGTCAGGAAGGCGTCTGAAAGCCGCTTGATCTCGGGCGCCATGGTGGCGCTGAAAAACAGCGTCTGGCGATTTTTCGGCAGCATCGCGACGATGCGTTCGACATCGGGGATGAAACCCATGTCCAGCATCCGGTCGGCCTCGTCGATCACCAGCAGCTTGGCGTCGGTCAGCAGAATGCCGCCGCGCTCGAACATGTCGATCAGCCGGCCGGGCGTCGCGATCAGCACGTCGACGCCGCGCATCAGCGTTTCTTTCTGGTCCGACATGCTCTCGCCGCCGATGATCAGCGCATGCGTCAGCTTCAGGTATTTGCCGTACATGACGAAGTTTTCGGCCACCTGCAGCGCCAGTTCCCGCGTCGGTTCCAGGATCAGGCTGCGCGGCATGCGGGCGCGGGCGCGCGAGCCGGACAGGATTTCCAGCATCGGCAAGGTGAAGCCGGCGGTCTTGCCGGTGCCGGTCTGCGCCGTGCCCAGCACGTCGCGGCCCATCAGCACGTAGGGGATCGCCTGTTCCTGGATCGGCGTCGGGTGGCGGTAGCCCATTTCCTCGATGGCGCGCAGCACCGGCTCGGACAGGCCGAGATCGGCGAACAGCGTGCGGGAAGGCTCATCGGGCGGCAATTCGGTTGCGAACGCTTCGACATCATCGGCCATTGGCCCGTCGTCGAACTCAGGTTCTGGCCCAGATTCTGGTCCAGATTCTGGCTCAGAAGGGGGGGCCGCCAGGACAGGCGCCGCTTCAGGCGCTATTTCGGAATCAGGCGAAAAAATTGGGGGCGCGGAGAACCCGGCCTCGTCGGCGGCGAGGGCAGTCGGGTCCGCCGGGGCGGTCGTGGTTTCGGTCAAATGCGGGTCCCAGATGAATACCGGCATTCAGTCACGTGCCGAGTGCGTGCGACGCGCCACCCGGACCAGTGCGCTTGCTGCGCATCCCAGGCCTTAACGCGTGGCTGGGATATCAAGCCGAAACACGCGAAAGTCAAGCTTGCAGGTGGTCCGGATACTTGCCACCGGAGAAGTCCGGGCATAATTGCGATACAATTCCATGCGAGGGTCCCGTTCATGAGTTTGGCCAAGGATAGGACGTCCCGGTTCCGCCGGCCCGCTTTGGCAGCGCTGGCCTTCGCGGCACTGTCCGGTTTTGTCGCTCCGCCGTCCGCGCAGGCGTGGTGGAGGCAGGGCGGGTGGGTTGGCTTTGGCTTTGCCCCGCCGCTGTATTTCGCGCCGCCGATCTATGCGCCGCCGCCGATCTATTATGCGCCGCCACCGGTTTACTATGCTCCGCCGCCGGTGGTGTACGCACCCCCGCCGTTCTACGTAGCGCCCCCGCCGCGCCATTCGCAGAGCTGTTACGCCGGTCCGTATACCTGTCCGCTGCAACCGCCTGGCCCGGCCGGTTCGGCCTGCTCCTGTCCGGCCAATCATGGGCGCGCCTA
>JAYTXR010000355.1:0-9238 GCA_043742865.1 Acetobacteraceae bacterium | reverse complement strand
CCTGGACAGACAAGAGGATGGATTGGCCGCCAACGCGGAAGCCATCGCCACCCTGTCCGGCGCGTTCGTCCATCTGCCGCAAGCCTTCGCGGGACGAATGCAGGGCATGGCGAAGGCTTACATCGAACGTTGCGAAAAGCTCGGTCGCGAGCCAGATAGGGCATTGCTGGAACCGGTCATCGCGGTGTTTGCGGCACTGCAGTCAAATCAGGAGAACAACGGATGAGCGGTGCATTGCTACTGGCAGGGGAAGCCGTCGCGCTGGCGGCGCCCTATCTTGTCGAGGCGGGTAAGGGCGCGGCGAAGAAACTGGGCGAGGGCGCGGGCGGCAAACTCTGGTCCTGGCTCGGGGAGAAACTCACCGGCCGCGCCAAGGAAGCGCTCGACGATCTGGCGAAAAACCCAGGCGCCGAAGATAACCAGGCCGATTTGCGCAAGCAGCTGACCAAGCTGCTGGAAGCCAACCCCGCTTTGCTGGCCGAACTCCGCGCTTTGCTGCCCCCCGCGCCCGGCGCGGAAACCACCCTCCAGACCCAGAATGTCGGCGACAACAGCCGGGGGGTGCAGAACAAGGGCGACAACAACAGCATCAACATCTCCGGCTGACATAAACTGCCTCGGTTCAGCCGATCGGCAAACCAACAGGATACCCCCGAAAAATAGCATCCAATCCTGTGAAAATCGCCTGGTCGTCCAGTTCAAGCGCCTCCATTGCGTCGCCAATCAAACCTCTCGCAACGGATGTCATGTCGAGCAGCATGGCCCGATAAGCCGTGGAAGCAACGAGTACGCGCGGAGCCAGCAACGTGGCTCCGTCGCTCACGACAGGCACCACCGGGGCTACAATGCAGGTCTTGCTGTCGACAATAGGGTGCTGGAGGATCAGCAGATACGGCGCGGAAAAGCCGCGCACGCGGTGTCGGCAAACCGACAACCACCGGCGTGGGCCTGGCCTAAAAGCTGGCAACGCCGTCCAGACCCATCGCCCGAACCGCATCCCCCAGGCTGCCATATTCTTCGAGATAGGCCGTGTGTTCGGCGACGCTCAAGGCGATCTCCCGGCGAAAACGAACCTCCGCCGCTTGGGCAAGGGCACCCCCAATCGCTGCTTCGGCGATGGAGGACAAATTCAGCCGCTCCGCCCGCGCCTTCGCCACCAGATCGCTGTTCAGGCTTAGATTGACTGCCCGCCTCGGCGCTGTCGGATCATAAATCGCCTGCACGCTCATCTCCCGTCGCGTGAAAATGGATGCGCATTATACAATGCGTATAATATTTTGCGCAACAGACGCTGTGCCCCTGCAATTGCCCGCTTCCCGCGCTGCCACTACCATCGCCCCATGACCCAGACCCCACCGCCCAAAACCGGCCTGCGCCGCAACACCGCCAATTACGGCGATCCCGATTTCGCGCTCTATCTGCGCAAAACCTTCGCCAAATCCATGGGCTATTCCAACGCCATGCTGGAACGCCCGGTGGTCGGCATCGTCGATACCGGGTCCGACTACAACAATTGCCACCGCACCCTGCCCGAACTGATCGAGGCGGTGAAGCGCGGCGTGCTCGCGGCCGGTGGGCTGCCGCTGGCGTTTCCCACCGTGTCGCTGTGCGAGCCGTCGCTGTTCCCGACCTCGATGCATTTCCGCAACCTGGCGGCCCTGGACACCGAAGCCATGCTATCGGCCCAGCCGATGGACAGCGCGGTGCTGATCGGCGGCTGCGACAAGACCGTGCCGGCGCAGCTGATGGCCGCGGCGTCGTCGGACATGCCATCCGTGCAGCTGGTCACCGGGCCAATGCTGGCGACCTCGTTTCAGGGCGAGCGGCTGGCCGCCTGCACCGATTGCCGGCGCTACTGGGCGCAGTACCGGGCGGGGAAAGTCAGCGGCGAGCGCATCGCCGAGATCGAGGGCCGGCTGGCCACCACCGCCGGCACCTGCGGCGTCATGGGCACCGCCAGCACGATGGCCTGCATCGCCGAGGCGCTCGGCATGATGCCGGCCGGGCACGGCTCTATCCCCGCGGTGCACGCGGACCGGCTGCGCGCGGCCGAGGAAGCGGGCGCGCTGGCGGTGCGGCTGATCGCCAACCCGATCCGCCCGAGCCAGCTGATCACGCCAAAATCGGTGGAAAATGCGCTGCGGGTGCTGCTGGCGCTGGGCGGGTCCACCAATGCGCTGATCCATCTGACCGCCATCGCCGGGCGCCTCGGCATTCCGATCGATCTGGCGCGGCTGAACCAGCTTTCCGATACCACGCCGGTGCTGGTCGATCTGAAACCCACCGGCGAGGGCTACATGGAGGATTTCCACGCCGCCGGGGCGATGCCGGCGCTGCTGTGGGAATTGCGCGATCTGCTGCATCTGGATGTCATCGACGTCACCGGCGCCACCCTGGCCGACCGGTTGGCGCAGGCGCCGGAATTCATCGACCGCCGCTACATCCGCACCCGCGCGGAACCCGTGTCCCCCGTCGGTGGCATCGTCGCCCTGTTCGGCAGCCTGGCACCGCGCGGCGCCATCCTCAAACGCAGCGCCGCCACCGAAAGCCTGTTCGAGACCGAGGCCCGCGCGATCGTGTTCGACGGCCTGGAAGACCTCTCCAACCGCATCGACGACCCGGCGCTGGAGGTGACCGAGCACGACATCCTGGTGCTGAAAAACGCCGGCCCGCTGACCCCCGCCGGCATGCCCGAAGCCGGCTATCTGCCGATCCCGCAAAAACTCGCCCGCGCCGGTGTGAAGGACATGGTGCGCATGAGCGACTGCCGCATGTCCGGCACCGCCTTCGGCACCATCGTGCTGCACATCACCCCCGAAGCCGCCGCCGGTGGGCCGCTGGCGCTGGTGCGGACCGGCGATCGTATTTCGCTGTCGGTAAAAAACCGCAGCCTCGATCTGCTGGTTCCCGAGGCAGAACTTACGGCGCGGAAAAAATCCTGGACCCCGCCGGCTAAACCCAAACGCGGCTGGGACCGTCTTGTCGCCGAACAGATCCTGCAAGCCGACGAAGGCTGCGACCTCGCCATCCTTCGCGCCGGAGGCTGAACATGCCCGTTGTCAACCGCATCGCCGATTTCCACGAAGAAATGACCGAATGGCGGCACGATCTGCACGCCCACCCCGAACTGGCGCTGCAGGAGCTGCGCACCAGCGCCATCGTGCAGGAGAAACTAACAAGTTTCGGTGTGGACGAAATCATCACCGGCCTGGCCCGCACCGGCGTGGTCGGTGTGATCCGCGGCCGCGGCCCCAACAGCGTGCCCGGCGGGCGCGCCATCGGCCTGCGCGCGGACATGGACGCGCTGCCGATCCTTGAGGAAACCGGCCTGCCCTACGCCTCGAAAACCCCCGGCGTAATGCATGCCTGCGGCCATGACGGCCACACCACCATGCTGCTGGGTGCCGCCAAATATCTGGCCGAAACCCGCAACTTCGACGGCACCGTGTTCGTGATCTTCCAGCCCGCCGAGGAAAACCTGGCCGGCGGGGAAATCATGGTCAAGGAAGGCCTTTTCGAGCGCTGCCCGATGAGCCAGGTCTTCGGCATGCATAACTGGCCGCCCACGCCGGCGGGCACGTTCCTGTGGCGCAACGGCCCCACCATGGCCGCGGTCGCCAACATCGAAATCACCATCACCGGCAAGGGCGGCCACGGCGCCCACCCCGAGCACGGCATCGACCCCATCGTTGTTGCCGCCCAGATCGTCTCGGCGTTCCAGTCGATCGTCGCGCGCAACATCGAAGCGACCGAAAGCGGCGTCGTCACCATCGGCCACATCGCCGGCGGCCACACCTACAACGTCATTCCCGAAACCGTGCACATGAAGGGCACGGCACGATATTTCACGCCAGCCGTGGGCGACAAATTGGAACTCGGCGTTCGCCGGCTGGCCACCGGCATCGCCGCCAGCTTCGGCGCCAGTGCGGAGGTCAGCTTCCACCGCGCCTACCCCGCGACCGTCAACGATCCGGATGCAACCATTTTGGCCCGCAACGCCGCCATTGCGGTGGCGGGCGAGGCCCGCGTGCGCCACATGAACAAACCGACCATGGGCGGGGAGGATTTCGCCTTCATGCTGAACGCCAAGCAGGGCAGCTACCTGATGCTCGGCGGCGGCCGAAATGTGAAAGAGGGCGGCACAACCAGCAGCGACTTCATGGTCCACCACCCGCGCTACGATTTCAACGACGAGATCCTGCCCGTGGGCGCCTCGTACTGGGCCACCCTGGCGGAACAGCTGCTGCCCCGATAACCGATCAGAAGCCCGCCAACATAAGCCCCCCCGCCAGCGCCAGCACGATGTTGCCCATAGCGGGCGAACGCAGCAGGCGATGGACCCGTCCCCACCGCGCGACCCGCTGGCCGATCGCCTGTCCCAGTGCCAGCATCGCCACGCTGAAGCCGAACACCGAAACCGTCGCCGGAACATAGAAGACGCCGCCCAGGCCCTCGCCGATCGCCAGGCCGATATTGTTGATCGACAGCGCCCCGGCCAGAAAAAAACACTCGCCCAGAAGCAGCCGCGAACCGGTCTCCGCCACCGCAAAAACCGTCGAACCGGCCCGCTCGCGCCAATAACCCCAGGCCGCGAGGGCGATCAGCAGAACACCGCCCGCGGTCTCCGCCAGCCCCGGCGCCAGCGCGTCGCGGACCCGCCAACCGGCCGCCAGGGCCAGCAGGGTGATCCCGGTCGTCCCGGCGGCAATCAGCAAATTCTGCGCCGGCGATATCCAGCGCCGCTTGACGCCATAGGCCATCCCGACCGTCAGATTATCGACATTGGCCGCCAACCCGAACAGCAATGCCGGCACGAAGCTCGCGACCATCTTCCGGTCACAGCCGCGCTGCGCGCAACCGCAGCGCGTTGCCGATCGCCGATACCGAACTCAACATGCCGAAATACGGATACAGCACCCCCGCGGCCACCGGAATGCCGATCGCGTTGTAGTCAAACGCGATCACCAGATTCTGTCGGATGTTGCGCAGGGTCGTCCGGCTCAGCGCCCGGGCGCGCGCTATTCCCGCCAGACAGTCGCTCGTCCTTCACCCGACGCATCGCCTGCTCCAACACCCCCGGTCTCGGGCGGATTGCGTTCGTCGCCGGCAGGGTTGATTGCCAGCGCCGGGGCCTGAATGCGCGCGGCTCAGGCCCAAAACGGTCTCCATCCGCCGCAGTCGCACCGCTATTTGGGCAAGCTGGCCAAGGCCGCCTTGGCATCCACGTTACCTTCAAAACTCGGGCTCATCGACAGCGCCTTCTCCAGATTGCCACGCGCCGCCTTGAGGTTGTTGGACGCTTTTTGCGCCATTCCCAGGTGATACAGCAATTCGGGATTGCTCGGGTCCATCTGGGTCGCGGTCTCGAACAGCGCCAGCGCCTCCTTGGTCTGGCCCGACTTCAGCAACGCCCAGCCCATCGTGTCGTTGGTCGCGGCACTTTTGGGCTGCAACTCCAGCGCCCGCTTGGCCAGCGGCAGCGCACCCTTGGCATCGCCGTCATCGGTCATCACGGAAGCCAGATTGTTCAGCACCACCGGGCTGTTCGGTGCGTCGGCAAGCAACGCGCGATAGGTGCTGATGGCGTTCTTGCGGTCCCCCATCCGGCCGTACAGGCTGGCCAGGCCGAAGCGATCCTCCAGGCTCTTGGGCTGCACGTCGACCAGATGCTGGGCCACCGGCAATGCCGCCCGCATATCGCCGGCGACGATTTCGGTCTGGATCAACGCCCGCAGCAATTGCGGATCGTCGGGGGTCAGTTTGCGCCCCGTGGCGATGGTCTGACGCGCGTCGGAGAATTTCTTCTGCTGCGCCTGCGACAACGCCAGCAGCGCATAGACACCAGGATTGGGCGGGAATTTCTGCAGCGCCTCCTTGTAGGTCTGAACCCCCTCCTCCGTGTGGTCGGTGGCCTGATAGGCGCGCGCCAGATTGACGTAGTCATTGAGCTGGGCACCGTCGCGCGTCGCCAACTCCTTGAAGATCGCGACCGCCGCGTCCTTCTTGCCGGCACGGAACAACGCGTCGCCCTGCGTTTGCTTGATCTCGACCGCGTTGGGCGCCAGCTTGACCGCTTCGGCCAAGGTATCGGCGGCTTCCTGAAACTGCGACTTGCCCATCTGGGTCAGCGCCAACTGAAAGCGCGCCTGAACCTGCTTGGGTTCGGCGGCCACGACCCGCTTCAGCGAAGCCTCGGCGGCGTCGAACTCGCCGAGTTCGCGCTGCGCCGTGCCGAGCGCCAGGTCGACCCGCCAGTTATCGGGCGCGGCCGCCTTGGCGGCCAGCAGCAGCGGCATGGCCTGCTTCGGCTTGCCCGATCCGCCATACGCGAAACCCAGCGTCATCAGCGCTTCCGCATCCTTCGATTCTACCGTGACCATCGGCTCCAGCAGCTTGATCGCATCGGCGAAACGGTTCGTCCGATCATACAGCGTGGCGAGATGGAGTTTGAATTTGGGGTCCTGGCCCTGCGGACCGGCAAGCAGCGCCTCATAGATCTGGATAGCGGCCGGAATATCGCCCAGCCGCTCGTTGACATCGCCCAGGAACAGCTTGACCGGATCTCCACCGACGATCGGCGCGGCGCGCTCGAGATAGGTCTTGGCCTCTGCCAGTTTGCCTTGTTCGCGGTAGATCACGCCGAGCTTGAACAGCACCGATCCCTGCTGGGGGCTGATGGCGAGAGCCTTCTGCAACTCGACGATGGCTTCGTCCGGTTTGTTCTGAACCGCGAGCCCGGTCCCGATCAGCTCATGCGCCAGCGCCAGCAACGGCGGCGTGCTCTCCGGCCCTGGGCCTTTGGCATCCGCCTGGGACAGGAAGGTGCGGGCCAGCCGGACGGCATCCTCGGGCTTTTTCTGGGCCAACGCGGCAATCGCGTCGGTCAGCGCCTGCGGCAATGCCGGGCGCGGCGCGGCAAAGCTGGGCGGCGGCGCACCGGTCGCGCCCGACCCCGGGCTGGGCGTCGGTGCCGCCGGCTCGCTCATTGTCGCGGCCTGGGCCGCGGCAGCCATCTTGGTGGATGTGGCCCCAGCGGGGATGGTGGCGGGGTTGGCGACGGGTTTGACCGCGGGACGGATGGCTGCGCGGACCGGCCCCTGTGCCGCCGCCGCCGCCAGCTCCGCCGCCGATGGAGGAGAAATCCTGCCGAGGACCGGGTCGCGGGCCGGGCCGGCCAGGTTGCCGGTGGTGATCTGCTCCTTCAACCCTTCGGACACGCCAGCCAGGGCCTCCCCCAGGCCGGGGAGCACGGTCGGGGCATGATCCGCCGGCACGCCGGGGCTTGCGGTCCAGTCGGTTCGCAGCCCGCCCCCCGGCTCCTGCGACGGCACCGCGCCGGCGGGGTGGGATGGCAGGATCAGCGCCGCGAGCAGGCAGGAGCTGAACAGATGACGATAATGCTGGCGCATGGGATGGCCCTTTTTTGGCAAAACAAATCGACGCTGGAACATGATCGCCGCGGACGCAGAGTCAAAGCAAGGACAACCGCACGAAGACCTGATAGGATAAAGACCGTTAAGCTTCGAAAACGTCAAGCGCTGCAAATCAGCCGGAGGAACTCGCCATGGACGCCCCTGCCCCCCGTACCGCCGCCGCTGATGCCTATTCGCTGCCGCTGGACCGCATCGATGTCAGCGATCCCAAACTTTATCAGGACGATATCTGGCCCCCCTTCTTCGAGCGCCTGCGCCGCGAAGATCCCGTACATTATACCAAGGACGGCCTGTACGGGTCTTTCTGGTCAGTAACAAAATACAAGGATATCATGCAGGTGGAGGTCGATCATCAGACCTACTCCTCGGATGCCATGCTCGGCGGCATCTCGATCACCGACCGGCCGATGGAATATCGCCGCGCCAGCTTCATCTCCATGGATCCGCCGGTGCATGACGCGCAACGCAAGGTCGTCAGTCCGATCGTGGCACCGCTGAACCTGCAGAAATTCGCCGGCACCATCCGCGAGCGTGCAGGGGCGATCCTCGACGGCCTGCCGAGGAACGAAACCTTCAACTGGGTGGACCGCGTCTCGATCGAACTGACCACCCAAATGCTGTCCACGCTGTTCGATTTCCCGTTCGATCAGCGCCACAAACTCACCTACTGGTCCGATGTCGCCACGATGGACGTCAATGCCGGCGGCGAAATCGACTCCGAGGCCAGGCGGCTGGAGGTGCTCGGCGAGTGCCTCGAAACCTTCACCGCCATGTTCCAGGAACGCCAGAAAGCCCCGCCGGCGCCAGACCTGATCTCCATGCTGGCGCATGGCGAGGCAACGCGCGACATCCTGTCGCGGCCGCAGGAATTCCTCGGCAACCTGGTGCTGCTGATCGTCGGCGGCAACGACACCACCCGCAACTCGATGACCGGCGGCCTGCTGGCGATGGTCGAGCACCCGGAGCAGTTGGCCAAGCTGCGCGCCAACCCGGCCTTGGTCGACAGTGCCGTGCCCGAAATCATCCGCTGGCAAACCCCGCTGGCCTACATGCGCCGCACCGCCTTGCAAGACACGGTGCTGGGCGGCCAGCAGATCAAGCAAGGTGACAAGCTGGCGATGTGGTACTTGTCCGGTAACCGCGACGAGGCGGCGATTGACAGCCCCAACGAATTCATCATCGACCGCGCCCGCCCGCGCCAGCATTTGTCCTTCGGCTTCGGCATCCACCGCTGCGTCGGCAACCGCCTGGCCGAGCTGCAGCTGAAGATCCTCTGGGAAGAAATCCTCAAGCGCTTCCCCGTCATCGAAATCGTCGGCGAACCGACCCGTGTGCGTTCATCTTTTGTGCGCGGCTACAGCAGCATGCAGGTGCGGCTGCCGGCTTGAGCGACAGCGCTCAAATCAGGTGCAGGGCAGCGGCGCCGCCTTGGACGGCTGCCGTCACCAGTCGGCGGTCAAGACTGGCCAGCTTTCCGCCCTTGGCCACGGCCAGCGCGAGCAAGCTGCTGTCGGTGACTTGGCTGTGGCTGAGCAGGCGTTCGGTGTCTACGGCTGAGCCACAGTCGGACAGGCTGAGGTCGTTGGGCCAGAAGTGGTGTCCGGGCAATTGCTGCAAAGCCCTGAGCTGTGGGACGACTGCGGCCGGCGTTCCTGGCGAGTTCGAATAGCGCGGATTGCCCACAATGCGCAGCAGACCGTTCTCGGTGATCGGGCAGGTCGCCCAGGCCGAATGGCCAGTCTCGGCGAACCATTCATGGGCCGTGCCATGCATCGCGTGCAACGGGTCCACCAGCGCGATCAGCA
>JAYTXR010000354.1:0-8899 GCA_043742865.1 Acetobacteraceae bacterium | reverse complement strand
CGTGCTGGAGATACTGGGCCGCATTCCGAGTTTGACCGAGCTTGGCGTGTTCAGCGTCATGTGGTCCGAGCATTGCTCGTACAAATCCTCTCGCGTTTGGCTGAGGCAGTTGCCGACGACAGCACCCTGGGTGATCCACGGCCCCGGCGAGAATGCCGGCGTGGTCGATATCGGCGAGGGATTGGCGGCGGTATTCAAGATGGAGAGCCATAACCACCCCAGCTTCATCGAGCCTTACCAGGGTGCGGCCACCGGGGTCGGCGGCATTCTCCGCGATGTGTTCACCATGGGCGCGCGGCCGATCGCCAATTTGAATGCGTTGCGCTTTGGCCGGCCGGAGGCAGCCCGGACAAAACGGATCGTCGATGGCGTGGTGCGCGGCATCGGCGGCTACGGCAATTGCGTGGGGGTGCCGACCGTGGGCGGGGAAATCAATTTCCATGCGGCCTATGACGGCAATCCGCTGGTTAACGCGATGACGGTCGGTATCGCGCGAAAGGACCGGATTTTTCTCAGCGCCGCATCCGGGTTGGGCAATCCGGTAGTCTATGTCGGGTCCAAAACCGGACGCGACGGCATCCACGGTGCCACCATGGCCAGCGCCGAATTTGCTGCAGATTCGAAAGAAAAGCGTCCGACCGTGCAGGTCGGTGACCCGTTCACCGAAAAGCTGCTGATCGAGGCCTGCCTGGAACTGATGGCGACCGATGCCATCGTCGCGATCCAGGACATGGGTGCCGCGGGCCTGACCAGTTCCGCGGTGGAGATGGCCGGCAAGGGCGGCGTCGGCATCGAGCTCGACCTCGACCAGGTGCCGCAGCGCGAAACCGGCATGTCCGCCTACGAGATGATGCTGTCGGAAAGTCAGGAGCGCATGCTGATGGTTTTACGCCCGGAGCGGGCGGCGATGGCACGGGCGGTGTTCGAGAAATGGGACCTCGATTTCGCCGTCATCGGCCATCTGACCGATAGCGGGCGGATCGTGGTGCGCCATAAAGGCGTCATCGAGGCCGATATACCGCTGGCGCCACTGGCGGATCAGGCCCCGCTCTATACCCGCCCGACCACCGAGACGGCCAAGCAGCCGGTGCTGAACCCGGCCAGGATCGAGAATCGCTGGCTGCTGGCGGTGGCGCTGGAGAGGCTGATCGGCTGTCCCGATCTGTGCTCGCGCGCCTGGGTATGGGATCAGTACGACAGCACCGTGGGCGGGCAGACCGTGAAGCGGCCGGGTGCAGCCGACGCGGCGGTGGTGAAGATCGATGCGCCAGAGGGTGAGTCCCATAGGGGTGCCTTGGCGCTGACAACCGATTGCACGCCGCGCTATTGCCTGGCCGATCCGGAAGCCGGCGGCATGCAGGCGGTGGCCGAGGCGTGGCGCAACCTGATTGCCGTGGGCGCCAAACCATTGGCGATCACCGACAACATGAATTTCGGCAATCCGGAAAAACCGGAGATCATGGGCCAGTTCGCCGCCTGCATCCGTGGCATGTCGGCGGCCTGCCGGGCGCTCGATTTCCCGGTCGTGAGCGGCAATGTCAGTCTGTACAACGAGACCGAAGGCCGCGCGATCCTGCCGACCCCGGTGATCGGCGGGCTCGGGCTGCTGGAGGATGCCGGTCAGGCCATGGGCATCGCCATCTCGCCCTGGCTCGATCTGGTGCTGATCGGCGCCACGGTGGGCTGGCTCGGTCAGTCGCTATGGCTGCGCGAGTTGGCAGGGCGAGAAGACGGCGCGCCGCCGCCGGTGGACCTGGCGGCCGAGAGGGCGGCCGGGGAGTTCGTTCGCGCGCAGATCCTGGCCGGCAATGTCCGCGCCTGCCATGATGTGTCCGATGGCGGGCTGTTGGTGGCGGTCGCCGAGATGGCGATGGCCGGCGGTACCGGCGTGCGGCTGTCCACCGGGCCGCGGGAGATCCCCGGCCACGCCTATTGGTTCGGCGAGGACCAGGGCCGCTACGTGCTGGCGGTGGCCGACAGCGCCACCATGCTGCGGGTGGCGGAGGCGGCGGGAATACCAGCCGTGCGCATCGGCACTTCGGGCGGACAGGATTTGACACTGCCGGATGGCGGAACCATATCAGTGCACAGATTACTAGAGGCGCATGAGCGGTTCTTCCCGGCCTGGATGGACGCGAAAGGCTGATCGAACCCGGATTGGGAGATGACTGCATGGCAATGCGCGCTGGCGAGATCGAGGCCCTGATCCGGGCCGCCCTGCCCGACGCGCGAGTGAGCATCGAGGATCTGGCGGGCGACGGCGATCACTACGCCGCCACCGTCGTGTCCGAGCAGTTCCGCGGGATTTCCCGCGTGCGTCAGCACCAGATCGTTTATGCTGCGTTGCAAGGGCGGATGGGGGGCGAACTGCATGCCCTCGCTTTGCAGACTTCGGCGCCCGAATAGCAATTCTCTGTACGGCTGCGTGCCGCAAGCGCGCTTCCCACGAACAAGGAGCTTAAGATGACCAATCCCGCCTTCGAACGTATCCAGGCCGAAATCACCGAAGCCTCCGTCATGCTGTACATGAAGGGCAACGCGATGTTCCCGCAATGCGGCTTCTCGGCCCGGGTGGTGCAGATCCTCACGCACCTAAACGTGCCATTCAAAACCGCCAACGTGCTGGAGGACGCCGAACTGCGCGACGGCATCAAGCAGTTTTCCAACTGGCCGACCATTCCCCAGCTATACGTAAAGGGCGAGTTCGTCGGCGGCTGCGACATCATCACCGAGATGTTCCAGTCCGGCGAACTGGAGACGCTGATGGCCGATAAGGGGGTTGCGCAGAAGGTTGCCGGCTGACCGCGCCATCGCAGCTGCCGCCTTCCCGGCCGCCCTATTTCAACGGTGAACATCGCCGTCGTCACGCCGGCCTATAACATCGCGGCTTATATCGCCGAAACCATCGCCTCGGTCATCGCCCAGTCCCACCAGGACTGGGCGATGTTCGTTGTGGATGACGGTTCGACCGATGCGACCGCGTGTCGGGTGGCGGAAGTCGCCGATCCGCGCATCCACCTGCTGCGCCAGCGCAATGCCGGGGTGTCGGCGGCACGCAACCGTGGGCTGGCGGAATTGGGCGCAAATTCAGCTGCGGTGCTGTTCCTGGACGGCGACGATGTGCTGGCGCCGGATGCGCTGGCGCGGCTGGTCATGACCCTGGACGCCGACCCCGGCGCGGTGGCGGCCTATGGCGCCTACGCCTTTGTCACCGAGGATGGCGCGCGGGTCACCGAAACCCGGTCGGGACCGTTCCCGGCTGGGGATATTCTGGAGCGGCTACTGGAGCATAATTTGTTCGCCAATGGCGGCCATCTGCTGATCCGCCGGGCGGCGGTGACCGCGGCCGGCGGATTTAAATCAGGGATCGCCTACGGCGAGGACTGGGAATACTGGACCCGCATTGCCCTCGCCGGATCCTTCGCGGTCGTGCCCGGCGCCGTGAAGCTGTTGCATGTGCGCCAGCGCGGCGACGGGGCGTATCTGCGGATGGCCAGCGACCTTGCGGTGTTCGCCCCCTGCATGGCAGCGATCTTCGGCAACCCGGCTTTGGTCGAGCGGTTTGGGGGGAAGCGGATCGGCCAAATCCGCCGGCGGACGGAGGCGGAGAACAACTGGATCGTTGGGCGGGAACTGATCCGCCATGGTCACCTTGCCGAGGGGCTGCGGCCGTTGCGGCGTTCCTTCGCCGCAAAACCAGGACTGAAGCGCCTGGGATTGCTGGCAGCGGCGCATCTGCTGGCGGTGGCGCCGTCGGCCCTGCCCCCCGTGTTGCGAGGGCCGTTCCGGCGTTATGAGGGTCCGCGCTGAAATACATAATCAAGCGCGGATAGCTGGCCGTCGAATCGCCGGACCTGTTATTCACGGCCAATGCCGGATTTCGAACAGGAGCAGAAAGCAGGCGGCCGGGTTGCGGGCGTGGACGAGGCCGGGCGGGGTCCGCTCGCCGGCCCTGTGGTGGCGGCCGCCGTCGTCTTCGCCGGCGGCGTGCCGGTCCGGCTGGCCGGTCTGCTGGACGATTCCAAGAAACTTTCCGCCGGACAGCGGCACGCCGCCTTCGCCGCCTTGTATGCGTGTGCGCGCGAAGGCGAAGTCGAAATCGCCGTCGGCGCGGCCTCGGTCACGGAGATCTTCCGGCTCAATATCCTGCATGCCTCGCTGCTGGCCATGCGCCGGGCGGTGCTGCGGCTGCCTGGCCTGCCCGACCTCGCGTTGATCGATGGCAATCGACCGCCCAATTTGCCCTGTCCGGCGCGCTGCGTGATCGGCGGAGATGCGCTGTCATTCTCGATCGCCGCCGCCTCCATTGTCGCCAAAGTGGTGCGCGACCGGGCCATGCAGAGGCTGGATCGCCGCTATCCCGGCTATGGCTGGCATGCCAATGCCGGCTATGCCACCGAAACCCACCGCGCCGCGCTGCACCGGCTCGGCATCACGGTGCATCATCGCGAGGGTTTCGGCACGGTCCGCCAACTGGGTTTTGTGTGGCGCATTGACGCGGCTTCCGTCGCTTCGCCACCATAGGCGCTTACCGCTCCCCGGAGAGACGTGCACATCGTCGTGGAATTGCCGCTTGATCAAATCCTGCTCGGAGACAGCGTTCGCCTGATGCAGATGCTGCCATCGGGGTCGATCGACTGCGTGTTTGCCGATCCGCCGTATAACCTTCAGTTGAAGGGCGAATTGCGGCGCCCCGATGACAGCCTGGTGGACGGGGTGGATGAGGATTGGGACCGTTTCACCGATTTTGCCGCGTATGACGCCTTCACGCTGGGATGGCTGACCGAGGCCCGCCGGGTGCTGCGCAAGGACGGCACGCTGTGGGTGATCGGTGCCTACCACAACATCTTCCGCATCGGCGCGATCCTGCAGGATCTGGGGTTTTGGATTCTGAACGATGTGATCTGGCGCAAATCCAACCCGATGCCGAATTTCCGCGGCCGGCGCTTCACCAATGCGCATGAGACGATGATCTGGGCCGCGCGCGGGCGTGACAGCCGTCACCGCTTCAATTACCAGGCGATGAAGTCGTTGAACGACGATTTGCAGATGCGCAGCGACTGGCTGTTTCCGCTATGCACCGGCCCGGAGCGGCTGCGCAACCAGCATGGGCTGAAGCTGCACCCGACCCAAAAGCCGGAGGCGCTGCTGCACCGCGTGCTGCTGGCCAGCACGTCGCCGGGCGATATCGTGCTGGACCCATTCGCCGGCACCGGCACCACTGCGGTGGTGGCCAAGCGGCTGCACCGGCACTTTATCGGCATCGAGCGCCACCCCGCCTACGCCGAGGCCGCGATCGGCCGCGTGCGCCAGACCCGGCCCGCGCCCATGCAGGGCCAGGTGACCACGCCATCGAAACGCGACGTGCCGCGGGTGCCGTTCGGCAGCCTGGTGGAACGCGGCCTGATCACCCCCGGCACGCTGCTGCATGACCGCGCCCGCCGGGTGAGCGCCACCGTCACGGCCGATGGCAGCCTGACCTCCGGCACGCTGCGCGGGTCCATTCATAAAGTGGGGGCGCTGGTGCAGAACGCGCCGTCCTGCAATGGCTGGATTTTTTGGCACACCGACCAGGACGGCACCCTGGTGCCGATCGACGCGCTGCGCACGGCGCCGCCCGCATGAGCACTGGGGCTTCGCCCCAGACCCCGCCAGGGCTCTGCCCCGGACCCGCCAAGGGACAGTCGTCCCTTGGAACCCTCGGACTGGTTTGTTGGGATAAGGGCCAGGACGTAGCCGATCAACGGCTGCGACGGTTCGGCCCTTATCCCAACAAACCACGCAAATGGGGGTCCAGGGGCCCCTGGCTCCTGGCGGGGTGAAGGGGCAGCGCCCCTTCCGGGGTCCGGGGCAGAGCCCCGGCGCTCGCGTCGCCCTGTTCATGGCCGCGATGTTCGCAACATTCGCCATCCAGGGCTCTTATTTGCCGCTGTGGTTCTCCGACCGTGGTCTGTCGGCCGCGTCGATCGGCACCGTGCTGGGGGTTGCGTCGCTGTTCCGGGTGCTATGCGGGCCTGCCTGGGGCGCGCTCGCGGATCGAATGGGCTCACGCGGGGTGGTGCTGTTCTGCACGGCGCTGGCGGCCACATGTGGGGCGTTGATGTATGTTCCGCTGCACGGGTTTGTGCCAATTCTTTTGGTGGCGGCCGGGCAGGGAATGGTCTCGTCGGCGCTGTCGCCGCTGATCGACGCGTTGGCGCTGGGTCTGACGCGGGAAGGGAGGATGCAGTACGGACCGGTGCGGGCCTGGGGCTCGGCCGCGTTCATGGTCGCGACCAGCGCCGGCGGCTGGCTGATCGGCGCGGTCGGGTCGTGGCTGGTGCCGTGGCTGCTGGCCGGGGGATACGCCACCGCGGCGCTGAGCGCGTGCAGGCTGGCGGAACCGGCGGCGCAGCCTGGCTCGCGCAATCCGTTGGCGGGATTGTCGCTGCTGCGGCTGCCGGCGTTTCGGCTCACGGTTGCTTGCTCGGCGCTGATCCAGGGCGCGCACGCCGCATTTTACGGCTTCGGGCCGCTGCTCTGGCGCAGCCAGGGCATTTCCGACGCGACGATCGGGCTGCTGATCGCCGAGGGCATCGTGGCGGAGATTTTTCTTTTCGCCCGCGGCCGCGGCTTGGTGGAACGGCTCGGTCCGGCCGGGCTGACCGCCGTGGCGGCCGGCGCATCGGTGCTGCGTTGGACGGTGACCGGGCTGTCGCCGGATCTCGGGGTATTGGTGCTGGTGCAACCGCTACACGCCGCGACCTTCGCCTTGCAGCATCTATCCGCCATGCAGATTCTTAGCCGAACCATCCCGCCGGAGCGGGCCGGCACCGCGCAGGCGCTGCACGCCGCACTGGGCATGGGTGCCCCGACCGGAGCGATGATGCTGGTGTCCGGCTGGCTGTATGCCCATACTGGTGGGCATGTCTTCCTGGCGATGGCGGCGATTTCCGCGTTCGCCCTGTTATTGGTGCGCCCTCTGGCGAGGGCCAGCCGTTAGCCGGTAGCGCGCAGCCGAAGGGTAGCGTCCTTCAGCGCCTTCAGCAGCGCTGCAATGATTTCGCGCGACGGCCCGTCGGTCAGAACCAGATTGGCGTCGATCTTGCTGGCCGCCCCGGTAATGAACACCTCCGGCTTGTTGACGATATGGCAGTTCAGCGCATTCAGCACTTGGCGCAAATGGTACTGCATCCGGGCCGTTCCCAGGATGCCGCCGGCGACGCCCATGATGGCGACCGGCTTGTCGTTGAACGGCGGCTGCGGCGGGCGGGAGGCCCAATCGATGGCGTTCTTCAACACGCCGGGGATCGAGAAATTATATTCCGGGCTGACGAACAGCAGCGCGTCGGCCGCAGCGATCCGGGTGCGCAGATCGATCACGGCGGCCGGCAGGCCGACGGCCTCCACATCGCCATTGTACAGCGGAATCGCGGCGATGTCGTAGATGTCGATCGTCATTCCAGCGGGCGCGAGTTCCTTTGCCGCGCGCATGGCAGAGGCATTGATCGAGGCTTTGCGAGCGCTGCCGCAAATGCCGAGTACGCGGAGGCCATCGCTCATGTCGGATGCTTTCGCTGGGTGAATGGAAGACAGGGCCGGCGAGGGATCCGCGTCCCTCGCCGGAACCAGGCTCAGACGGCGGCCAGGACCGATTCGGCCTTGCTAACGTCAAAGCCGCCCGGAGGCTCGACGGCCAGATGCGTCACCTTGCCATCGACCGCGACCAGGGCGAAGCGCTGGCTACGCACGCCCATGCCGCGCGGCACCAGGTCCAGTTCCAGACCCAGCGCCTTGGTGAAGGCGGCCGAACCGTCTGCCAGCATGATCATGTCGCCGGTGTCCTGCGCCTTGCCCCAGGCATCCATCACGAACACATCGTTCACCGCCATGCAGATCAGATTGTCCACGCCCTTGGCCGAAAACGCGGCGGTGTTCTGCACGAAGCCCGGCAAATGTTTGACGCTGCAGGTGGGGGTGAAGGCGCCCGGCACCGCGAACAGGACGATCTTCTTGCCCTTGAAGAGGTCGTCGGTGGAGATTTCCTTGGGGCCGTCCGCAGTCGCCTGCATCAGCTTCATGGACGGAAGGGTGTCGCCGACCTGGATTGTCATTGTCTGCCTCGTTTGCTGACGGTGATGGGATGTCGCGTGTTGGACGCGGACTCCTAGCCTTCCCTGACGCGCGAGTCACGCCCGCTTGCACCGGCGGCGGAGTTTCCCCAGATTTGGTTTATGCAAGCTTTCTCAACCAATCCATACCTGACCGGCCAGTTGCTGATTGCCATGCCGGCGATGGAGGATCCACGCTTTTCCCACAGCGTGATCTTTGTTTGTGCGCACTCGCGCGAAGGAGCGATGGGGCTGGTGGTTAATCGTCCGTTGGCCAGGCCCGATTTCGACCAGCTTCTGCGCCAGTTGGAGATCGCACCGGTGCCCCCCGCACGGCGAATAAGGCTGTGCGAGGGCGGGCCGGTGGATAACGGCCGCGGCTTCGTGCTGCACACCGCCGACTGGACCGGTGAGGGCAGCATGGACGTGGACGGCAACCTGGCGCTGACCGCTAGCCTGGACGTGCTGAAGGTGATCGCCGCCGGCAGCGGCCCGCGAGAAGGTCTGCTGGCCCTCGGCTACGCCGGATGGGCGCCGGGGCAGTTGGATGCCGAGATCCAGCAGAACGCCTGGCTGTCGGCGCCGGCCGACGAAGACCTGCTGTTCGATGCCGGCCACGATACCAAATGGCGCCGCGCTTTGGCGAAATTGAAGATCGACCCGCTACTGCTGTCCGGCACCGCCGGCCATGCGTGAGCAAGGCTGGGGCTGAGCCCCAGCCTTGCTAACCGCGGGTCAGTTCAGGAATATCTTGCCAGGATTCAGGATCCCCTTCGGGTCCAGCGCCGTCTTCAGCGACCGCATGACCG
>JAYTXR010000353.1:0-19286 GCA_043742865.1 Acetobacteraceae bacterium | reverse complement strand
TGGTGCGGCCATGCGAGAAGCTCTGCTTTACCGAACCTGCATCGACGGTGCGGCCCAGTTCAAGCCGGCCAGCCGGTCGCAGCGACAGGCGGCCCTTGGCCTCGCCTGCATCGTTTCCGTCCTGGCCTGCATCGCGGTCGTTGGTTTCGCTCATTCACCTGCCTGCTTATACAACGCCCGCCCGGACACCCCGGACAGACGCTCGATCTCGATCAACAGCGCGTCAGCCAGCCGGCCAGACGCGATCGCCACGTGCACCGCCTGGTCGCGGCCGAATATTACGCCCAACTGCGCCCCGCTCATCGGCCACGCCGTAGCGATGTTCACCCCGGACAACAACCGGCGGCGTTCGTCCTCGCTGCCATCGCTGGCCTGGATCACCAGCCCGGCACGCCCTGCCTGCACCCATTCGCGGGCCTTCGCGAACCCGGCCACGGCTTGACCGGCGCGACGCGCCAGACCCAGATGATCGGCCACCCGCCTGTTGAGCCCTGCCTGCAGCAAAGCGGACAAACCGGCGGGCACAGTCACCATCCCGCGCGCTGCCCTGGCAAAAACACCCTTTGCCAGGGCGGCTTCTACCACATCGGCTCGCGCGCTCAACCATAATCCCCGGCCCGGAAGTCGTGCCGCCAGATCAGGCACCACCTGGCGATCCGGCCCGACTACAAAACGCAGCATGCGTGCGCGGTCACCGTGTTCGCGGGTGACGATGCAGCGGCGTTGCGGACCCCGCTCGGGCTCGTCTTGCAGCTCTCCGTCCTGCTCGTCCGACAAGTCAAACAAATGGGGCGTCAGGTCAGTCGTTTGAAGTCTCTCCCGCCGCAGCAAGCACCGGCTCAGTCGAGCCGCCTTCGTCGCCAGCCGCTTTCTCAGCCTCCCCTTCCTCGGAGACGGGCTCCTCGGAGGTGGGGCAGCTTCGTCGGCGAACCAATGCGCACGCGCCGCCATGATCACCTCGTTGGCCGTTGCCTCGTCCACCGCATCGGCACCGAGTATCTCGATCAGCTCGTCGCCGGCCAGATCGGCTAGATCGTCCAACGTCTTCACGCCTTTCTCACCCAACGTCACCAACATCTGCGGGGTGAACAGCTCGAAGGCGGCCACCTCGTCGGTCACCCCGAGTTCCACCCGCTTGCCGGTGAGCCCCTCGTCGCGCTGAACCAGGAACTGCTCGGCGCGGTGGATCAGCTCGTCGGCGACGTTCTCGTCGAAGCCCTCGATCTCGGCAAGTTCGTCACGATCGACAAAGGCCAGCTCCTCGATGGAATTAAAGCCTTCGGTGACCAGCAGGCCGGCGATCACATCATCCACATCCAGCGCCTCGACGAACAGGCCGGTACGGCGGCGGAATTCCTCCTGGCGGCGCTCGCTCTCCTCGGCCTCGGTCAGGATGTCGATGTCCCACCGGGTCAGCTGGCTGGCCAGACGCACATTCTGGCCGCGCCGGCCGATGGCCAGGCTCAGCTGCTCGTCGGGCACCACCACTTCGACGCGTCCGGCCTCCTCGTCCATTACCACCTTGGTGACTTCGGCGGGGGCCAGCGCGTTCACCACAAAGGTGGCCGCTTGCGGCGACCAGGGGATGATGTCGATCTTCTCGCCCTGCAACTCCTGCACTACGGCCTGCACGCGGCTGCCGCGCATGCCGACGCAGGCGCCGACTGGGTCGATGGACGTGTCGCGGCTGATCACCGCCATCTTCGCGCGGCTGCCTGGATCGCGCGCGACCGCCTTGATCTCGATGATGCCGTCGTAGATTTCCGGCACTTCCTGGGCGAACAGCTTTGCCAGGAAAGCCGGATGCGTACGGCTCAGAAAAATTTGCGGCCCGCGGATTTCTTCGCGCACGTCAAAGATATACGCACGCACTCGGTCGCCATTCCGAAAGCTTTCGCGGGGGATAAGTTCGTCGCGGCGCAGCAGGGCTTCGGACTTGCCGAGATCGACCATAAGATTGCCATACTCGGTCCGTTTGACCACGCCATTGATGATCTCGCCCACGCGGTCCTTGAACTCATCAAACTGGCGCTTGCGCTCGTATTCGCGCACCCGCTGCACGATCACCTGCTTGGCGGTCTGCGCGGCAATGCGGCCGAAATCGATCGGCGGCAGCGGGTCCACGATGAACTGGCCCAGATTGAGGTCGGGGCGGAACTTCTTGGCGATATGAACGGGGATCTGCGTTTCCTCGTTGTCCACCGTCTCCACCAGCTCGGTCCAGCGCGACAGCCGCACGTCGCCGGTGCGGCGGTCGATGGTGGCGCGGATGTCCTTCTCGTGGCCATACTTGGCGCGGCCGGCCTTCTGGATGGCCTGCTCCATCGCCTCCAGTACTTCCTCGCGCTCGATGGATTTCTCCCGCGCGACGGCATCGGCGACCAGCAGCAATTCGGGACGGGCGATCGAGGTATCCATGGTGGCCTCTCAGTTGGTCTGAGGTGAGGTGGTGGTCTGAGGTGAGACGGTATCGGTTGCAGTGTTCAGGTTGGCGGAAGCGGCGATCAGCGCGTCGGTCAGCACCAGGCGCGCGCGGCGCAGGCGTTCATGCGGCAGCGACACTTCGGTGCCGTCGTCCAGCCGCAACCTGGCGTGCTCAGCGTCGGCGCCGATGACGGTGCCGAGAAAGCGCTTGCGTCCGTCGACAGGCATATCGGTCTCGGCGCGCACGGTGTGCCCGGCGAACCGGTTCCAGTCCTTGATCCGGGTCAGCGGCCGGTCGATCCCGGCCGAACTGACCTCCAGATGCCAGGCGCCGGGAATGGGATCATCCACGTCCAGCACCGCGGAAACCGCGTGGCTGATAGTCTCGCAATCCTCCACCGCGATCAGCGCCCCGTCGGCGCGGTCGGCCATGATCTGCACGGTGGGCACGTCCCGCCCCAGCACCGCGACGCGCACCAGCTCATAGCCAAGTCCGTCCAACGACGGCGTGATGGCGGCGGCGATCCGGGCTTCGAGCCCGGTATGACGAGGTTGGTCAGCGTCCAAAGCAAAAAAAGGCGGCCCGCGAAGGCCACCCCCCGTATCAAGATTGGAGAATGTAGATTGAAGAAGCTTCGATTAGCGTATCACCGTCCGAAATGCAAGCCCGCTGACTCGGGGCAATGACTCGGGGGAATTACCCCGGGGAATGGCTCGGGCGAAGAACGCTAACGTTTGGCGAAGTCCACCAACGCGGCCAGCCCCTGCTCGGTGCCCAGCGCCAGCAGCCGCCCATCCGGGCTCCAGGCCAAAGCGGAAACCGCGCCTTGGCCGGGCGGACAGACCGGCAGGATCCGCGACGAACCGATATCGGCCAGCACCACCAGCCCGTCGGCGAAGCCGCCGGCGATGTGGTCTTCCTTCGGATGGGCGGCCACGGCGGTGCAAAAGATACCGTCGCCGCCGGCCAGTTCCATTGGCGCGCGGCCCATCGGACCGCCGCCGAAGAACGGCCACAGCACCATCGCATCCGATCCGCTGGTGACCAGCCATTTGCCGGCGCGGGAGAACGACATCGCTTCCGTCTTGGATGGATAGCCGCTCATGCGCATGTGCTGATCGTCCGACAGGCGCCAGCCATGTAAGGAATTCTCCTGCATCGCGGTCACGATCGCATCGCCGTCGGGATGGACGATCAGGCCGGTATGGCTGCCCTTCCACTCCAGCCGGTGCGGATTGTCGGTCTTGGCCGCGACAAACCACCAGGTGACGCCGTTGTAGTGCGAAGCGATGACCCGCTTGCCCTTGGCATCGAACGATAGTCCGGTAACGGTTGAGGGGTGCTTCAGGGTCTTTAGCTTCTTCCCGGCGGCATCGAACACATGTACGAATTTGCCGACCGAACAGGCCAGCAGGCCGCGGCCCTTCTCGCCGGAATAGGCGGCGATCTGCTCCACCCATTTGATGCCGAAGCCGGCAATTTCCTGCACAGTCCCGTCGCTGCCGATGCGGCAGAATCTGCCGTCATCGCCGCCGGTAATGAAGCCGTCCCGGCCGACATCCTGGTCGAGCCGCAGGATCGCGCCGTCATGCACCGCAATCACCCGCCATTGCGCCGGATCGGCAACGCTGACCAAACGCAGAGAACCGTCCCCTAGCGCAAATGCGACAACGGTGCCAGCACGATTGAACATTGCGCCAACCACAAAAGCTTCCAAGGCACGCTGAATGCCACGGCTCTCCATCAAGAAATCCGGCGCCGCTGTTTGGCTCATGCGATGGGTCCTGGGTGTTGAGCGGGCGCGAGCAAGGCTGGGGCTTCGCCCCAGACTCCAGCAGGGGCGCTGCCCCTGCACCCCGCAAGGAGCCAGGGGCCCATTGACCCCCATTTGGGTGGTTTGTTGAGGAGAGGGCCGAACCGACGTAGCCGTCGATCGGCTACGTCATGGCCCTCTCCCCAACAAACCAGTCCGAGGGGTCCAGGGGACGACTGTCCTTTGGCGGGTCCAGGGCAGAGCCCTGGCGGGGTCTGGGGCGAAGCCCCAGCCTTGCTTACGACCCGCTCAACATCCAAGACCCATCGCATCAGTCAGTCCGCCGCGCAGGATTCGAAGCCGCGGCGGAGTTGCGGGCGGTTGAGGTTGCGGCCGATGAAGACGATGCGGCTGGTTCGCGGATCGCCGTCTTTCCAGGGGCTGATGAACGCGCCGTCGGCGATCATGTGCACGGCCTGGAACGCGAAGCGACGGTCCTCGCCTTTATAGCCGAGGATGCCTTTGGTGCGCAGCAGGTCCTGGCCGCGCTCGGCCAGCAGCACGCCGATCCAGGCGTTGAATTTCTCCGCATCGACGGGTCGTTCAAGTTCGAAGCTCATGGAGTTGATGTCGTCGTTGTGTTCGTGCTCGTCGTCGGTCAGGAAGTCCGGGGTATGTGCGAGCACGCGGTTCAGGTCGAACGCGCCCTGGTCCAGCACGTCGGCGATGGCGACCGCGGAGCGTTCGGTGCGGTGGATGACGGCGAAGCGGTTGATCGCGCGGATTTGCTTTTCCACCGCTTCCAATTCCTCCGGCGTCACCAGATCGGTCTTGTTCAGCACGATCACGTCGGCGAAGGCGATCTGGTCGGCGGCCTCCGCGCTGTCAAGCAGCCGTGCCGGCAGGTTTTTCGCATCCACCACGGTGACGATCGCATCGAGCCGGGTGCGGGCGCGCACGCCGTCATCGACGAAGAAGGTTTGAGCGACCGGGGCGGGGTTCGCCAGGCCGGTGGTTTCGATGATGATGCCGTCGAATTTGTCGCGGCGTTTCATCAGCCCGTTGACGATGCGGATCAGGTCGCCGCGCACGGTGCAGCAGATGCAGCCGTTGTTCATCTCGAACACTTCTTCGTCGGTGTCCACCACCAGGTCGTTATCGACCCCGAGCTCGCCGAACTCGTTGATGACCACGGCGTATTTGCGACCGTGGTTCTCGGTCAGGATGCGGTTTAGCAACGTTGTCTTCCCGGCGCCGAGATAGCCGGTGAGCACGGTCACCGGGATCAGGTGGGCATCTTTGGCGGTCTCAGTATTTGCCATCATTTTACTCCGGCTGGATGTCCATTGACGACTATATAAGCCGGCCCAGCGGGATCAGCCACCGCGTGCCGGCAGGGGGGCAGCCAGGATGCTGCCGCGGATCGCGTCGAGCCGGCGGCGGGTGGCGCCGAGGTCGAATTTTCCGGCGCGTTCCCGCCCGGCGCGCGACAGGGCGGCTAGGCGGCCGGGATCGTTCGCCAGGGCAACGATCGCGTCCGCCATGCCGGCAGGGTCGTCGGGGTCCACGTAGATCGCGGCATCGCCGCCGACTTCCGGCAAGCCGCCGCGCGCCGAGCACAGCAGCACCGCGCCGCTGGCCATCGCCTCCAGTGCGGTCAGGCCGAACGGCTCCTGCCAGCGGCTGGGCATCACCACGATGGCGGCGCGTGCCAGGGCCGCCAGCACGTCCGGGTGGTCTTGGTAGCCTAGCAGGGCGATGCCCGCCGCTTGCGCGGTGGCGCGTATGCCATTGGTGAAATCGGTGTCGGGGCTGTCGGCGCGAAACCGGTCGGCGCCGATGATCTCGGCGCGCCAGCCGGGCAGACGCGGTAGCGCGGCGGCGCAGGCGGCGACGAAGGCATCCGGCGCCTTCTCCGGCACCACGCGGCCGACAAACAAGATGCTGTTTTCCCGAATGACCGGCGGCGGCATTACGGGAAAATCTATGCAGTTGGGCAATATGTCGGGCTGCGTGGAGGGGTTTGGGATCCCCTCCAGCAGTCGCCGGCGCAGAAACTCGGACACGGTAATCACGCGGGCCAGCCGGGCCAGCATCCGCGTCCGTTCGGCCACGCTGCGCGCCTGGCGCATGGTCAAGGGGTCGTTGTGCAGGAACAGGCTGACCGGGGTGTTCGGCAGACCGGCGGCCAGCGCCAGGGCAATTTCCGGGCGATTATGCACCTCGACCAGCGCCGGCGACATCTGGCGCAGCATTGGCAGGACACCAGCGGCGTAGCGCAGATTGACATTGCCGATGCGCCACCAGGGCGGCCGGGCGATATGGGTTTCGACGTCGGAAAAAACCGCGCCGGCCTGTTCGCCACAAAATATCGCGCAGCCGAACCGGCTGTCGGGCGTGACGGCGGCCAGCCGGTGCGCGATCAGCCCAACCGCGCCGGTGCGTCCGGGGCCGAAACCCTCGCGCGGCGGCAACACGGTGGCGATCAGCGGGAGAGGGGTCGTGGACATAAGGCCGTGACCCTAGCTTCCCGCGACCGGCGCCGCCATGTTGCGACCAGATGCTCGTGATCCCGATCCCTTTCCGCCGCGGTATTTTCACGCTGATCGCCCTGGCGGCCGCATTGGCGCTAACTTTATTGGTGCTGCACGCATTGCTGCCCGGCGGTTGGAGTGGCGCCAAGCTGGCGATGTTCGCCAGTTTCCTCGGCACCGTCCCCTGGACCGGCATCTGCGTTGCCAACGGCCTGCTGGGATTTTGGCTCCTGGTCGGCAGCCGCGACCCGGTCCGCGCGACTTTTCCGATTGAGGATCATTTGGCGTTCGACCGGCCGCCGCGCACCGCCATCGCGCTGACCATCCGCCGCGAGGACATGGCGAGCGTGCTGCCGGCGATGCGGCGTCTGCTGGACGGGCTGGATCGCGCCGGCTGTGGCGCGGATTTTGCGCTGTGCATCCTGTCCGACACCCCGGCCGGGGACGCAGCCGACGCCGAGGCGAACGCCATCGCCGCTTTCCGTGAAGCCGATCCCGATCCGGACCGTGTTTTCTATCGCCGCCGCGCCGACAATACCGGCTTCAAGGCCGGCAACATCATGCAGTTCCTGGACCATCACGCCAACGGCTTTGAGCTGATGGTGGTGTTGGATGCGGATTCAGAAATGTCGGCCGCCGCGGTGCTGCGCCTGGTGCGGGCGATGCAGGCCGCGCCCCGGCTCGGGATCGCGCAGCATCTGACCGTCGGGCATCCGGCCGCGTCGGCGTTTCCGCGGCTGTTTCAGTTCGGCATGCGCGCGGGCATGCGCAGCTGGGCCACCGGCCAGGCCTGGTGGCAGGACGAGGCCGGGCCGTACTGGGGCCACAACGCCATCGTCCGCATCGCGCCTTTTCGCCAGCATTGCCGGTTGGAAAAGCTGCCCAATGGGCGTGCCATCCTGTCGCATGATCAGGTGGAGGCCGCGCGCCTGGCTGCCGCCGGCTGGGCGGTGCGCGTGCTGGCCGACGAGACCGGATCGGCCGAGGGCAACCCGCCGACCTGGCCGGAATTCCTGCAACGCGACGCCCGCTGGCTGGCCGGCAATTTTCAGTATTTTTCGTTATTGCGCCTTCCTGGCTTCAACCTGATGGGCCGCTGGCAGCTGATCCAGGCGATCCTGCTATTCGCCGGCGCGCCGCTGTATCTGATCTTCCTGCTGGCGGCGGCCTGGGCGGCGGGCACGGACCGGACCGGCGTTCCCGCTGGTCCGGTGCTGGCGGTAATGCTTGCCTGGCCTGGCATGCTCTATCTGCCGAAGCTGCTGGGTTACCTGGAAATTCTGCTGTCCAGCCAAAAAGCCCGGCGCTATGGCGGGCGCGGTCGCCTGCTGGGCGGGATGGCCGCGGAGACGGTGTTTACGCTGCTGCTGGATGCCAATGCCGGGGTCAGCAAGACGCTGGCGATGCTGCGGCTCGCGCTGGGGGCGACAGAAACCTGGGCGGCGCAGAACCGGACGGGCCGCGGCGTCGGCTGGGCCGAGGCCGCATGGCTGCTATGGCCGCAGACGCTGATCGGAACCTTGGCCTTCGCCGCCTTCGCGACGGCCGGGTGGCGGGCAGTGCTCTGGGCAATCCCGTTCGCCGGCGGCTTGGTGGTGGCGATCCCGTTCTGCGTTCTGACCGCCGATCCGCGCTTCGGGAGCTGGCTGCAACGCATCGGCCTGGCCGCCATCCCCGAGGAAGTGCGTCCGGTGGCAGCCGGCGAACGTCGCGGGTAGACCTGATTTAGACGCTGCGCCCGATATCTAGCGGCTACGCCCGATCGCGTAGCGTCCCGGCCCGGTCGCGGCCAGCTGCAAAAAGCCGCCGGCGATGGCCAGGTTCTTCATGAATTGGATCATGTTGGTGGTGTCATCGGGATGGTAATGCGCGATGAACGCGGTCGCCACGCAAAACGCCGCCATCACCGGGGCCACCAGTCGGGTGCGGAACCCGGCCAAAATCAGCAGCCCACCGCCGAGCTCAACCGCTACCGCAACCAGCCACGCCACCTGCGGCATCGGCAACCCGAGCTTGGCAAAATACGGCACCATGGAAGCGTAGGCGGTCAGCTTGTGAAAGCCGGCCTGGATGAAGATCGCGCTCAGCAGAACGCGGGATACCAGCAGCATCACGTTTGACAGCATCGAATTCAGCCGACGATCTCGGTTCCGGCGAAGAAGAACGCCATCTCGGTTGCCGCGTTCTCGGCGCTGTCGGAACCATGCACGGAATTGGCCTCGATGCTTTCGGCGAACAGTTTGCGAATGGTGCCGGCTTCGGCCTTGGCAGGGTCGGTGGCGCCCATGATTTCCCGGTGTTTCGCCACGGCGTTGTCGCCCTCCAGCACCTGCACGACCACCGGGCCGGAGGTCATGAAGGTCACCAGATCGCGGAAGAAGCCGCGTTCGCTATGCACGCCATAGAACGCCTCGGCCTGGGCGGTGGTCATCTGGATGCGCTTCTGGGCAACGATGCGCAGGCCGGCGCCCTCCAGGACAGCATTGACCTTGCCGGTCAGGTTCCGCCGCGTGGCGTCCGGCTTCAGGATCGAGAAGGTGCGTTCGATGGCCATACGATAACTATCCTCAGGAAAAACGGGCGATGTCGGGGGGCGCTTTAGAGGGGATGATGCATCCCGGCAACCCTGGGGCGTCCGCTCGGGTAAATTGCTGCATTGCAGCGAGACCGGTTCTGGCCGTAAACCTCTGCCCATGAGCCTGCTTCTGATTTCCAACCTCTCCATTCGCCTTGGTGGGCGCCTGCTGCTGGACGACGCCGACCTGACCGTCGATCCCGGCCGGCGCATCGGCCTGGTCGGGCGCAACGGCGCCGGCAAGTCCACGCTGCTGCGCGCGATCTCCGGCGATCTGACCCCCGATGGCGGCGAGATCCGGCTGGCCTCGCGCGCCCGGATGGCGCAGGTCAAGCAGGAAGCCCCGTCCGGCGAACTGTCTTTGCTGGAAGTCGTGCTGCAAGGCGACGAGGAACGGCTGGCGCTGCTGGCGGAGCTGGAAACCGCCGATCCGCACCGGCTGGCCGAAGTGCATGACCGGCTGCGAACGATCGGCGCCGACTCTGCCCCGGCGCGCGCCGCCACCATCCTGGCCGGGCTGGGTTTTGACGAGGCGGCGCAGGCCCGGGCGGTGAACTCGTTCTCGGGCGGCTGGCGGATGCGCGTGGCGTTGGCCACCGCGCTGTTCGCCAACCCCGATCTGCTGCTGCTGGACGAGCCGACCAACCATCTGGACCTGGAAGCCACGATGTGGCTGGAAGGCTGGCTGGCCAAATTCCCCGGTGCGGCGGTCGTTGTCTCGCATGATCGCGGGCTGCTGGACCGCGCGGTCGATTCCATCGCCCATCTGGATAAAGGCAAGCTGTCGCTGACGCCGGGCGGGTTCGACGAGTTTGTCCGCATCCGCACCGAGCGCGCGCTGCAGCAGAACCGCGCGGTGGAAAAAATGACCGCCGAGCGGGCGCATATCCAGTCCTTCATCGACCGGTTCCGCGCCAAGGCGTCCAAAGCCCGCCAGGCGCAGGCCCGGGTCAAGGCACTGGCCCGGATGCCGCAGCTGGAATCGGTGATCGAGGACAGCCCAACGCGTTTTGCCTTTCCCGAGCCCGCCCATCTGTCCCCGCCGATCCTGGCGCTGGACAACGTGACGGTTGGCTATGAGGCCACGCCGGTGCTGCATAATTTGTCGCTGAACGTCGACATGGACGACCGGATCGCGCTGCTCGGCGCCAACGGCAACGGCAAATCGACTTTTGCAAAATTGCTGGCCGGCCGGCTGGTGCCAATGCGCGGCGAGATGCGCCGCGGGCCGCGGTTGCGGGTGGGCTATTTCGCCCAGCATCAGGAAGACGATCTGTCGATGGACGACACGCCGATCCTGCACATGGCGCGGGCGCTGCCGCGCGCGACGCCGTCGCAGGTGCGCGCCCAGCTGGCCCGGTTTGGCCTGGACGCCGACCGGGCGGAGACAACGGTCAAAAACCTGTCGGGCGGCGAGAAGGCGCGGCTGCTGCTGGCGCTGGCCACGCGCGACGCGCCGCAATTGCTGATCCTGGACGAGCCGACCAACCATCTGGACATCGACGCCCGCGACGCATTGGTCAAAGCGCTGGCGGATTTCTCCGGCGCGGTGCTGCTGATCAGCCATGATCCGCATCTGGTGGAACTGGTCGCCGACCGGCTCTGGCTGGTCAATGACGGCACGGTGAAGAATTTCGACGGCGATCTGGATGACTACCGCGCGCTGCTCGCCGATCGCGCCCGGCCGACGCCGAAGATCGATCCCGGCACCAAACGCGACGATCGCCGCGAGCGCGCCGAAGCCCGCGCCGCGCTGGCGCCGCTGCGCAAGCAGGCGAAGGATGCCGAGGCCCGGCTCGCCCGGCTGGCCAAGGAGCGCCGGGCGATCGAGGCCTCGCTGGCCGATCCCGATATGTATATCCCCAGCCGCAAATCGCAGATGACTGCGGCAAGCGCGCGGCTCGGCGCGATCAAGAAAGCGGAGGCCGACGCCGAGTCCGCCTGGATGGTCGCCGAGGCGGCGCTGGAACAGGCGGCCGCGTAGGCCGGCGATATTGCGCTAGTCGGGACGGCGCATGTCGAAGCGGTTTTCGGGTCTGATCTCTGCATAGGCGGAGGGGCCGCCGGCGCGCAGCACCACGCCGGCGCTGAACGTGTCGAACACTCCGTTCTTCAACAAATGCCGGCTGATATGCACCGCCACCACTTCGCCCAGCACCAGCCAGCCCTGGGTCAACCCGCCTTCATGTCCCTTCAGCTGGATGATGTCCGACACCTTGCATTCGAAGTTCACCGGGCTTTCGGCAACGCGCGGCACGCTGACCAGCCGGGACGGTGCCGGCGTCAGTCCGGCCAGCGTGAACTCGTCGGTCTCGTAAGGAACCGCAGAACAGGTCGCGTTCATCCGCTCGGCCAGGTCTCGGGTGGTCATGTTCCAGACGAACTCGCCGGTCTCGCGCGCGTTGCGCACGCTGTCCTTGGGGCTGGTGCTGGAAAAGCCAATAATCGGCGGGGAATAGTTGAAGGCGTTGAAGAAGCTGTAGGGGGCCAGGTTCAGCACCCCGCCGGTCCCCCGCGTCGACACCCAGCCGATCGGCCGCGGTCCGACGATCGAGTTGAACGGGTCGTGCGGCAGGCCATGGCCCTTTGACGGCTCGTAAAAATGCCGATCCTCCACAGGCGTTTGATCGGAACGCGTTTCTTGCATGTCGTTCATGCGCTTCGGCCCTGCTGTGAGAGTTCGCTGGGCTCCATCGTGCCCGATAACGCCACCGCGCGCGAGGCTTGACGCCCCCGGCCAGCGGGTTAACTGCTCGCCGATGAACGTTTCCCCGATGGCCGAGAGCTTTTCCGCAGCGGCCGGCCGCGCTGTATTCGACCTCAGCGTGGTCGTGCCCTGCTATAACGAGCGCGCCAACGTCGTGCCGCTGATCCGCAAGCTGGATGCGGCGCTGGCCGGCATCGCCTGGGAAGTCATCTTCGTCGACGACAACAGCCCCGACGGTACCGCGGCCGAAATCCGCCGCGCCGCCGGCGCCGATCCGCGCGTGCGCTGCCTGCGCCGCATCGGCCGGCGCGGCCTGGCCTCGGCGGTGATCGAGGGCGCGCTGTCCTCGTCCGCGGCTTTCATCGCGGTGATGGACGGCGATCTGCAGCATGACGAGACCCGGCTGGCGGACATGCTGGCCGCCTTGCGCAGCGGCGAGGTGGATTTGGCGGTCGGCAGCCGCCACGTGCAGGGCGGCGATTCCGCGGGTCTGGCCTCGCGCTGGCGCCATACGCTGTCCGATGGCGGCATCCGCCTGGCGCAGGCCTTCCTGCCGGTTCGCCTCAGCGATCCGATGAGCGGCTTCTTCATGCTCGGGCGCGACACCTTCGAGGCGGTGGCGCCGTATCTGACCGGACAGGGGTTCAAGATCCTGCTCGATCTGATCATGAGCGCGCCGGCCCCTCTGCGGGTGCGCGAGATCGCCTGTCAGTTCCACCCCCGGCTGGCCGGCGAAAGCAAGCTCGACGTGCTGGTGCTGGTGCAGTTCGCCGGGCTGCTGGCGGACAAGGTGTTCGACGGCTTCCTGCCGCTGCGCTTCCTGTCCTTCGGCTTCGTCGGCCTGCTGGGCGTGGCCGTGCATCTGGCGGTGCTGACCCTGGCGCGGCTGACCGGCGATGTCGATTTCGCCGCCGCCCAGATCGCCGCCACCGTGGTTTCGATGATCTTCAACTTCCAGCTCAACAACCAGATCACCTATCGCGATCAGCGCCTGCACGGGCCAAAATTGTGGCGCGGGCTGCTGCTGTTCATGGCGGTCTGCGGCATCGGCGCCATCGCCAATGTCGGCATCGCCCGGACCATCTATGAAGCCCATGCCACGTGGTGGACGCTGGCTGGCGCCGCCGGCGCGATCCTCGGCGTGGTCTGGAATTATGCGGTCTCGGCCACGCTGGTTTGGCGCGGGCGGTGAGTTTCGTTTGACCGCGCGGCGCTCGATCGCCGTTCTGGCGGCGTTGACGCTGCTGCGGCTGCTGGTCGCGGCCTGGGCGCCGCTGGCACCGGACGAGGCCTATTACTGGGTGTGGTCGCGCGCGCTGGCGCCGGGCTATCTGGACCATCCGCCGATGGTCGCGCTGTGGATCCGCGCCGGAACCTGGTTGGCCGGCGACAGCCCGCTCGGGGTGCGGCTGCTGGGGCCGCTTTCGGTGGCGCTCGGCTCGGTCCTGCTGGCGGACGCGGCGGAGAAGCTGTTGCCGGGCCGTCAGGCCGGCTGGCGGGCGGCGGCGCTGATGAACGCCACGCTGCTGGTCGGCGTCGGCGCGGTGATCATGACTCCCGACACGCCGCTGCTGTTCTTTTGGATTGTTGCTTTGTGGGCGTTGGCGAGGATTGCCGCCGGTGGCGGCGGGGGCTGGTTTGCCGTGCTGGGCCTGGCCACCGGTCTGGCGCTGGCCAGCAAATACACCGCTGCCCTGCTGGGCGGTGGCATCGGCTTCTGGCTGCTGGTGACCCCCAGCCTGCGGCGCTGGCTGACCCGCCCGGCGCCCTGGCTTGCGCTGCTGCTGGCGGGCGCGGTATTTTCGCCGGTCATTCTGTGGAACGCTGAGCATTGCTGGGCCGGTTTCTTCAAGCAGGGCGGCCGCGTCGGCGCCTGGGCGCCGGACCGCGCGCTGAGCTTTCTCGGCGAACTGATCGCCGGCCAGATCGGTCTCGCCACCCCGCTGATCTTTCTGTTCTGCGCCGCCGGCGTGGGGCTGGCCGCGCCGCGAGCGTGGCGCGGCCGACAGCCGGCCTGGACCCTGCTCGCGATGCTCACGCTGCTGCCCGCCGCGGTCTTCGTGCAGCACGCCATCGGCGATCGGGTGCAGGCCAACTGGCCGGCGATCCTGTACCCGGCCGCCGCCATTGCCGCCACTGGTCTGGAGGAAAATTTCTGGCGCCGGCTGTTCCGCCCGGCGCTGGCGCTCGGCTTTGGGCTGACCGCCCTGGTCTATCTGCAGGCCACGCTGGCGCCGTTTCCGCTGCCCGCCGGCATCGATCCGAGCACGCGTCTGCTGCGCGGCTGGCCAAGCCTGGCGGAGCAGGTCGCGCAGGCGGCCCAACGCGACGGCGCGGCCTTCGTTGTCGCCGACCAGTACGGCCTCGCCGCCGAGCTCGCCCGTGCCCCGGCGATCGGCGTTCCGGTGCTGGCCACGGAGCGCCGCTGGGCGCTGTTCGACCTGCCGGCAGCGAAAACCGACTTCCGCCAGGGCCTGCTGGTGCGCAGCCTGCGCCGCGGCGAGGATGTGGACAGCACGCCCTGGGCGGAGATCGCCGAAATCGGCCGCGTGTCCCGAGACAATGGAGGCACGGAGATCGAGGCCTATCGTCTGTATCGGGTCCGCGGCCGCGATAGCGGCACACCGGTCGTCATTCTGCCGCGTCCTTAACCGTCTGGATCGGGAATTTATTAGTCCTGGATTAAGCAAGCCCCGCCATTTTAGCCGCACGGAACAAACGGTGTTGGCGAATGGCTGGAAAACGCGGCGACAAGCAGAACGGCAAGGGCGCGACGATCGTCATCCGCCGGGAGGAAGTTGTCGAAGGCGGTCATCACGGCGGCGCCTGGAAGGTCGCCTACGCCGATTTCGTCACCGCGATGATGGCCTTCTTCCTGCTGATGTGGCTGCTGAATGCCACCACTGAGGCGCAGCGCAAGGGTCTGGCCGATTATTTCAGCCCCAACAACATCCTGAGCCGCTCCTCCTCCGGCACCGGCCAGCCCTTCGGGGGCAACAGCGCCACGGTAAACGGCGCGCTGGCCTCCGATCGTGGCGCGGTCCAGATCACCCATGGCAAGGCGCCCACGGTCGACACCGATGAGGAGGATGTGCCCGAGGTGGCGCAACCGGCCGCCTCGGCGTCAAGCCCGGAAGCGTCAAGTCCGGAACTCTCCGAGTCCTACGCCGCTGGCGCGAAATCGGCCGGAACCGCGGGCAATCGAACCGCGCGCGATCTGGTGCTGAAGATTGCGGATGCGGCGCCAGACAACGCGCTGTCAGGCGGGATGCCATTGAGCCCCCTCCATGCAGTTCTCGCGCCGATGCCGGAGGGCCAACTGGCCGCCGGATCAGGGGCTGCCGTCAGATCGGGCGGCAACGCCACCGAATCCCCGCGCGCGCCAACGCCGGCGGAATTCCGGGCCGAACGGGCGCGCACCGAAAAGGCCCAGTTCGAAGCCGCCGCTGAGCAAATTCGCGAAGCGGTGCGGGCCGACCCGGCGCTGGAGGGGCTCGCGCATCAGCTGGCGATCGACCTGACCCCGGAAGGGCTGCGCATTCAGATCATCGATGAGGAACGCAGCCCGATGTTCGCCACCGGCTCGGCTGTGCCGAATGATCGTGCCCGGCAGTTGCTACAGAAGGTCGCACCGGTGCTGGTCCGGCTGCCGGAAGCGATCTCGTTGTCCGGGCATACCGATGCCACCCCGTATCGTGGCGGCGAGCGGTCGAACTGGGAACTCTCCGCCGAGCGGGCCAACGCCACCCGCCGCCTGCTGGTGGAAGCCGGCCTGCCGGAACAGCGCATCCGCAACGTCACCGGCAACGCCGACCGCGACCCCCTGCTGCCAGCCGATCCCCTGGCCGCCGCCAACCGGCGCATCGCCATCGTGGTGCTGCGCGCCACCAAGGCGCCGGACCGGTAAGGTACCCCAACCGATGCAACAATTCCCGTCGCCGCGATGCTGACGATCGGTGGGCTCGTCTTCCTGCTGGTCTGCGTTTTCGGCAGCTATCTCGCTTCCGGCGGCAGCCTCGCGCCGCTGATCGAGGCGATGCCGTTCGAACTTTGGACCATCGGCGGCGCCGCCCTGGGCGTGTTCGTGATGGCCAATTCGATGCACGACGTCAAACATACCCTGGGCGGCTTCGGCAAAATCATGAAGGGCGCCGTGTTCCACAAGACCGAATATGTGGAACTGCTCAGCCTGCTGTATTTCTTCTCCCGCCTGGCCAGCACCAAAGGCGCGTTGGCGCTGGAGGCACATATCGAAAAACCGGCGGAAAGTGCGGCGTTCCTGAAATTTCCCAAAATCCTGGCCAATCATCACGCCAGCACGATCATTTGCGACTATCTGCGCATGGTCGGCATGAATGCTGACGATCCGAATCAGATCGAGGACGTGATGGCGCGTGAGCTGAAGAAGACCCTGCACGAGGAGCTGCATCCCGCCCACGCGCTGCAGAGCATCGCCGACGCCCTGCCCGCGCTCGGCATCGTTGCCGCCGTGCTCGGGGTGGTGAAGACGATGTCGCACATCAACGAACCCCCGGCCGTGCTTGGCGAGATGATCGGCGGCGCCCTGGTCGGCACCTTCCTCGGCGTGCTGCTGGCCTATGGCATGGTCGGCCCCATTGCGGCCCGGATGAAGAACGTGGTCGAGGAGGAGGCGAAATTCTACGAGGTCATCCGCGCCGTGATCGTCGCCCATCTGCACGGCAACGCCCCGCAAGTCAGCGTCGAGGCCGGGCGAAAGATGGTCCCGAACGCCCATATGCCGAGCTTCCAGGAGCTGGAGGAAGCGGTCCAGTCGGTGCAAATTGCTTGAACAGGGGGCAGATCGGCTAAAGCGGGCTTGACCGCGACCGGCGGATCGGGCGATGCCCCCGGTCATGCAAGATGATACATCCCCGCCCGTCGACCCCGCGGCGCTGCGTTCCCCGTTCCACGACCATGTGGGCTTTCAGCTGCTGGAGTGGCGGGAGAATTTCGCCCGCATGGCGGTCGATCTTCAGCCGCACCACCTGAACCGACACGGTATTCCGCATGGCGGCGTGATCCTGGCTATGCTGGACGAAACCGGCGCGGCGGCCGGCAACTGGTGCGACATCCCAGGCGAGGTCCGCCGGTCTGTCACGGTCGATCTGAACGCCCATTTCATCGGCCGCGCCAACGGCGGCAGGATCACCGCCATTGCGCGCATCGCCGGCCAGGGCCGCAGCATCTTCTTCGCCAGCACCGAAATCCACGACGACTCCGGCACCCTGATCGCCTTCGGCTCCAGTACCCACCGACGCTCCCGCGATTGACCGTGAAGGCCGCGGCTGCGTAACAGACGGAAGGGTCAGCCCAGGTTTGCATGGGTCAGCCCGGCTTGTATGGCTTAGCCCGGCTTGCATGGCTCAGCCTAGGCTTTCGCGGCCCATTTCCAGGTATTTGTCGCGCCGCCGGCGCTTCAGCGTCGCCGCGTCCAGCTCCAGCAGAGGCATTAGCGAGGCGGTCACGGCGTCGGCGACGGCGGCGATGGTGGCGGCGGGATCGCGATGCGCGCCGCCCAGTGGCTCGCCGATCAGAGTGTCGATCAACTTCAGGCGCATCAGGTCCTCGGCCGTCAGGCGCAAAGCTTCCGCCGCGGTGGCCGCCTGGGCGGCGTCGCGCCAGAGAATGGAGGCGCAGCCCTCCGGCGAAATCACCGAATAAATCGCGTGTTCCAGCATCAGCACCCGATCGCCGGCGGCCAGCGCGATGGCGCCGCCGGACCCGCCCTCCCCAATGATTGTGGCGATCAGCGGCACCGGGGCTTCAAGGCAGGCTTCGATGGAGCGCGCGATGGCCTCGGCCTGGCCGCGAGCCTCGGCATCGATGCCCGGGAACGCGCCGGCGGTGTCGACGAAGGTCAGGATCGGCAGGCCGAAACGGCCGGCGAGTTCCATCAGCCGGCGCGCCTTGCGGTACCCCTCGGGCCTGGCCATGCCGAAATTGCGCGCCACCCGGGTTTCGGTGTCGTTGCCCTTCTCGGTGCCGATGACGACGACGGAGCGGCCGCGGAAACGGCCGAGACCGCCGACCACCGCTGCGTCGTCGGCGAACGCACGGTCGCCGGCCAGCGGGGTAAAATCGGTGATCAGCGCGCGGATATAGTCCAACACCTTTGGCCGGTCGGGATGGCGGGCCACCTGAGTCTTCTGCCAGGGCGTAAGCCTGGCATAGGTGGCGCGCAGCTGCTTGTCGGCCTTTTCGGTGAGCTTTCCCACCTCGTCGGCGATGTTGATTCCGCCCGGCTCCGACATCCGCCGCAGCTCCTCAATCTTGCCTTCAAGTTCGGCGATCGGTTTTTCAAATTCCAGGAAATGCCGCATGGGTGCGGCTGTAGCACGATTTCTGCCGGTTGAAAGGACTCGAGCCTGGCTTCGTAGATCGCTCAACGCGCCAGGCGCTTGGCCGTGCGCAACAGGATCTGGCGGTCCTCCGGCGAGCAGGCACGATACAGCCGCAGCATCGCCAACTCGTCACCGGATCCGGCCTGCGCGGGGGCGTGCTTGTCAACACCGAACATCAGCTGCTCGACATGGGTCTCCAACACGGCGGCAATCCGCGTGAGGTTGCCGGTGATCTGCCCGGCGCGCCCGGTCTCCCACTGCGCCACGGCGCTGCGCGACACACCGACCGCGGCGGCGAGCCGATCCTGGGTCCAGCCGCGTGCGGCGCGGGCAATACGGATGCGGGATCCGATATCGGCGGGGCTGGTGTCGACCGATTGAGCGGGCGATTGAGCGGGCGAGTGGATGAGAGGCTTTGTCATCCGAAAGGCTTACGTTATTTAATCTGACAATTCTACCAAAAAACGCTCTCGGAGGCCGCTATCGTAACGGCCACGGACGCGGCAGGCCTATCGGCCACGGGCGCGCGGCTGGGCGACGTTGGGCAGGTCTTCGTCGAGGATGGAAATCGTCAGCGAGAACGACACTTCCCCGTCATCGTCATCGCGGTGGACAGTGCCGAGGAATTCCTCCCCCAAGCGCACCTCCACGGTGCCGCCCTTACGCTTGGGCACGTCGATGTGGATACGGTCATTGCCCAGCGTGGCGCGCAGATAGGCCTGCACGCGCGCGATATCGGTCTCGTTCAATTCAGCCTCCCATGCAAACCGGCAAGGCGCCGGCCCCAAGATTCGCTCCCGTAGCGCGGGTTCACCCTATCCCGCTAGTCCCGATTGCAGGACGGTGGGTCCAGCCGTGGCCGCCGCCGGAAGCGAGGCTGAGCCCAGCGTTAGTCATGAAATCTTTTATGTTATTTATATTGACAGATCC
>JAYTXR010000352.1:0-6948 GCA_043742865.1 Acetobacteraceae bacterium | reverse complement strand
AAGCAGCCATCCACGCCCGCCACCGCCGCCCGCATCGCCGCGCGGTCGGCAATATCGCCCTGCCGGAAATCCACCCCATCGGGCAGATTAGCGCGCCGGCCGGACGACAGATCATCGAGCACGCGCACCCGATGCCCCGCCCGCAGCAACGCCTCGCAGAGATGGGAACCGATAAATCCGCAACCGCCGGTAACCAGAAATAGCTGCATCTTCGCGTTCGGTCTTCCAGCTGGTGCGAGCGGTCCGTTCTTCCTCTAGCGTCCCGCCGGCTTCACGCCAAGCCACCCTCGCGCAAGTTTCTTCTAATCATCCAACACGGCCAACTTACCGGCGCCTTGACAGGCCGGGGCGGGTGTCGGTTCATCCGTTCAACGTCCCAAAAGCCAGAAAGGCTGCCCGCCGCCATGAGCGCAACCACCGGCTTACGTCCAAGAACCAAGCAGCTCGACAGTTTCGCCGAGGCGGTGCGCGACATCCCCCACGGCGCCTCCATCGCCTTCGGCGGCTTCGGCCCGGTCGGCGTGCCATATAATTTGCTGCGGGCGCTGGCCGAGCAAGGCGCCAAGAACCTGACCTGCATCGCCAACACCCCGGGAGGCGCGCGCGAGCCGCGGCTTCCGGATATCGGCCACCTGGTTGAGCGGGGCCAGGTGCGCAAGGTGATCTGCAGCTTCACCGGGGCCACCCGCGCCAGCGAGACGTTGCCATTCACCCGCTACTACGAAGCCGGCGAGGTAGAGGCTGAACTGGTGCCGCAGGGCACTCTGGCGGAGCGGCTGCGCGCGGCCGGCGCCGGCATCCCGGCCTTCTACACGCCGACCGCGGTCGGCACCGAGTTGGCCGAGGGCCGCGAGACACGCAGCTTCGGCGGCCGCGACTACCTGCTGGAACTGGCTTTGCCGGTGGATTACGCGTTCGTGCGCGCCTGGCGGTCGGATGCGTTCGGCAATCTGCAATTCCGCCTGTCGCAGCGCAATTTCAACCCGGTGATGGCGATGGCGGCGCGGATCACCATCGCCGAGGTGGAACAGGACATCCTGCCCACCGGCAGCCTGGACCCCGACCAGATCCACACCGCCGGCATCTTCGTTCACCGCCTGGTGCGCATTCCCCCCGCGCCGGACGGCATCTGGCAGCCGGCCCCAAGGGAGGTGGCGCGATGAGCGGCGCGGCTTCGTCCCGCCCGGCCGGATTGTCGCGTCAGCACATGGCCGACCGGCTGGCGATGGAATTCCAGGATGGCTGGATCGTGAACCTCGGCGTCGGCATGCCGACGCTGTGCTCCAACACCGATATCGGCGACCGGCAGATCATCTATCATTCTGAGAACGGCGTGATCGGCTATGGCCCGATCGCCGAGGCCGGCCGCGAGGATCTGCATCTGGTCAATGCCGGCGGGCAGAACGTGACGTTGCGGCCGGGGGCGGCGATCGTCCATCACGCCGACAGCTTCGCCATCATCCGCAGCGGGCGGATCGATGTCACCGTGCTCGGCGCCTATGAGGTCGCGGGCAACGGCGATTTCGCCAACTGGAAGGTAGCCGGCGCGAAGGGCGGCGGCATCGGCGGGGCGATGGACCTGGCTGCCAGCGCAAAAAACGTCTTTTTGATCCTCGAACACGCCACCCGCGCCGGCGCGCCGCGTCTGGTCGATGCCTGCGCCATTCCGGTCACCGCGCGCGGCGTGGTAAGCTTGGTGGTGACCAATCTCGGCCTGTTCCAGCCGATCGGCGAGGCGTTCCTGCTGCGCGAGATCGCGCCCGGCATCAGCGTGGACGAAATCCGCGCCGCCACCGGCTGCCCGGTCGTGCTGGCGCCGGGCCTACCCCTGGTGCGGCTCGCCGGATAGGCGTCTTCTCGCTAGCGCGCGTTGGCAGATCGCCTCGAACTGGCGCGCCACATGGGCCCAGGAAAAGCGCTGCTCCAGCCGGGCGCGGGCGGTTTGGGCCAGGGTATCGCGCAGCCCGGCATCGTCTAACAGGCGCAGGATCGCCGCGGCGAAATCAGGCCCGGTATCGGCGGCGAGGAAATGCGTGCCGGGGTCGACATCCAGCCCTTCGATGCCGACCCGGGTGGCGACGACAGGGCGACCCATGGCCATCGCCTCGAACGCCTTGATCCGCGTGCCGCTGCCGACGCGCAGCGGAATGACCGAGACATGGCCCTGCGCGACGTAGGGGCGAATGTCGTCGACCGAGCCGGTGACGGTCCAGGGCAAATTGCGTTCCCGCACCGAGGCGATCAGGGATTTTTCCGGATTGCGCCCGACGATCAGCGCGCGGGCCTGCGGGCGGGCGCGGGCCAGGATCGGCCAGATATCGTTCATCAGAAAATCGATGCCGTCGGTATTGGCCGGCGAGTCCATCACCCCGGTGAACACGATAATGCCCCCGTCCGGACCAAATTGCGGGGCGTCGGCAGGTGCCGAATAGCGGAAAAATTCCAGATCGACACCCGTTTCGATCGGCTCCACCACCGCCAGCCGGTAGCGGCGTTGCAAGGCGTCCGCATCGCGGGCGGATACCGCGATCACGCTGTCGTAGCGGCGTAGCGCATCGCCCTCGAAACGCTTCATCTTGCCGACCTGGTTGGCCCAGACCAGGCGCCAGACCCCGGTGGCGACGCTGGCGTGACGCTCGAAGATTTCCGCCTCGACGTTATGGGTAAACAGCACCGAAGTTGCGGCGATCCGGCGCGGCATCAGCAGATCGGCGTGCGGGAAATCCACCACCACGACATCGGGGGTCTCGGCCAGCGCCGCTTCGATCGCCGCCGAGCCCAGGGCGGAACGGTCGGTCGCGGCGGCGACCGGAATTGCGCCAGCCAGCGCCAGCAAGCGCCGCAGCCGCGTCGCCGGCCGCGCCGGCCAGGGCCGAAAATGGTCGCAGACGCCGGCGATATCGGCGGCAAACCCGGCAATGTCCGAGGGGGCGGGCGAGGCCAGCGTCAGTTCGAACGCCCCACCCTTCATCTGGCGCAGGATATTGGCGGTGCGGATCTTGCCGCCCTCGTTGGCGGGAAACAGGAAACGCGGACTGACGAACAGCAGGCGCGGGCGAATTGTCACCAAGAATTCACCAGCACAGGCCCTGATAAGCCACCGAAGGCAGCGCCTGCAATTCGGGAATGCCGGCCAGATCGAGCACGATCCGCTGATCCAGCGAGGCCAGCAGCGCCGGGCGGTCCTCAGCCCCGATATGGCCGACCACCGCGACCCGGCTGCCCTCCAGCGCGGCCGCTACGTCGTTGACCAGGAAGCGTTCGATATGCGGGATTTCGCGCTCGATATAGGCGCGGTTGGCGCCGGTCAGCCGGGCCATCTGCACCGACCGGTCGAAGATTTTCAACTCGAACCCCTTGCCGATCAGCTTCTCGGCCAGCAGCACGAACGGCGATTCACGCAGATCGTCGGTGCCGCTTTTGAACGCCAGGCCAAACAATGTCACCTGCTGGCGGCCATGCGCGGCGATCGCGGCGTAGGTGCGTTCGATGATCGCCTGGTTGCTGGGCAGCACCTGGCGCAGGAACGGCGCGGGGATGTCGCGGTTGTCGGCCAACGCCAGAAAGCTGCGGATATCCTTGGGAAGGCAGGACCCGCCGAAGGCGAAGCCGGGGCGCAGATAGGCCGGAGAGATGTTCAGCACCCGGTCTTCGCAGAACAGCCGGAACGAGGCGCGGGCATCGACCCCGTGCGCGGCCAGGATGGCGCCGGCCTCGTTGGCGAAGGCCAGTTTTACCGCGTGATAGACGTTGGACAGGTATTTCGCTGCCTCCGCCACCTTGAACGGCGCCACATGCACCGGCGCCTGCACCGCGGCGTAGATCTCCCGCACCACTGCCGCCGCATCGCCCTCGGGCGCGCCGATCAAGGTGAAGGGCGGGGCGTGGAAATCGCGCACCGAGGAGCCCTCGCGCAGGAATTCCGGGTTGCTGTAATATGAAAAACCGTCGCCGTGGCGAAGCCCGGATTCCCGCTCCAGGATCGGGATCGCCAGGGTCTCCGCGGTGCCGGGCGGCACCGTGGAGCGCATGACGATCGTGTGCGGCGTCGCCTTCTGGCGCAACGCGCGGCCGATCGAGGCCAGCACCGCCTCCACCGCGGTCATCGACACGCTGCCATTGGCGGCACTCGGCGTGCCGACCGAGATGAACGACACATCGGTCGCGCCGATCGCCGCATCCACATTGTCCGTCGCGGACAGCTTGCCATCGGCGACTCCTGCCGCGATCAGCTCGTCGATTTCCACCTCGACGATCGGGGATTTGCCCTGATTGATCAGGGCGACCTTATCGGCGGCCACATCGACCGCGACGACGGTATGACCGAGGGAAACCAGACAGCCGCTGGAAACAACGCCGACATAGCCGACGCCGAAAATGGAAATCCGCATGGGGACAATCGAGCCTCTGCTTGCTGCGGGGCCGTCCATAGCGGAAAACCGGATAGCCGAATACCGGTTAAGCCGGACCTAACCGAGCCCCCCCGTTATCAAATCCGCCGTTACCGCCCCCCTCCCCCATGCGGCTCAGCTTTTGCCGGCATAACTCTTGGCCATTCCCTCGGCCGGCTCGGCCTGCGGGCCGTACGGCATGATCGGGTAGCGCAAACCGGCCTTGGACAGGCCCTGCAGGCCGATCACCGCGGTCTGCAAATCCTCCGGCGGGCAGGCCATCAGCATCTCGTCATCGGCGACCCCGCCGTAGCGGCGTTCGGCGAAACAGGGGATTGACAGGCTGGCTTTACCGGTCTTGAGCGCGGTGCCCCAGCTATCGGCGCAGGCGCTCTCGCCGGTAATGCTGAAATCGAAGCGCTTGTAGTTACGCCATTGCAGCCCGTTGATGAACAGGATCATCTGCGCCGGGTTGGCGTAGAAGAGGCACACATCCGGCGGGTCCAGCCGGGCCGAGCGCAGCGGCGAGACCACCAGGCCGTGATAGCGCCCCGCCGGCACCCGCGGCATCTGGGCCTGATGCGCAGCCGAGGCCTCCAAATTCTCGAACCAGACGCCGTGCATCTTGCGGCCCGACAGATACAGATCGCTCGGTGGCGACAGCCCGATCACGCCGCTGCAATTGGAGAATTCCGGCACGTTCTCGGTGGTGATGCCCATCGTGAAGCCGGCGATGCGCGCCTGGGTGACCAGCTGGCAGGTGGAATAGGTCTTGCCCGGCGTCGGGCGGCGCAGGCCCTGAACGGCATTGAATTCGTCCAAATCCTCGAACAGCTTCATGCCGATGGCGTTGGTGCGCAGGCGGAGCAGGGAGTTCAGCTGCTCGGCCAGTTCGGCGATGGCTTTGGCGCCCAGTTTTGGGGGTTCAGTGGCCGCGACGTCGTTCATGGCTTTCCCTTCCTGCTTTTTGCGACGATACCAAGCCGGCGGGGCGAACGCCACCGACCCGCCACGCGCTCCCGCTCCGCCGTCAGGGCCCGAAAAAATGAATTCCGAACCGGCGTTCCACCCGGACGAATCAAATTATCCCACCCGTCGGGCGCTGTTCTGGACCGTGTTTCCGCCGATCATGCTGCCGATCTTCCTGGCGGTGGCCGACGGCTCCACGGTTAGTACCGCATTGCCGGCGATCGCGCGCTCGCTCGGCGAGGTGGAGCGGGTGGTCTGGGTCGTGGTTTCGTACCTGGTCGCCAACACCATCGCCGCCCCGGTATATGGCCGCCTGGCCGACATCTATGGACGGCGTGCTCTGATGCAGGTGGCGCTGCTGACCTATATGGCCGGCTCGATCGGCTGCGCCAGCGCGCCCAGCATGACGGTGTTGACGATCTTCCGCTGTGTGCAGGGGCTGGGCGGCGGCGGGCTGATGACCTTGTCGCAGGCGCTGATCGGCGAAAGCGTGCCGGCGCGCGAGCGCGGACATTTCCAGGGGCATCTAGCCACCATGATCGTGCTCGGCAGCACGATCGGCCCGGTGGCGGGCGGGTTCCTGACCCAGTGGTTCGGCTGGCGCTCGATTTTTCTGGTCACCTTGCCGCTGACGGTGCTGGCGATGTTTCTGGTCCAGCGCCTGCCCCAGCGCCCCGGCACCGGCGGGCGGATCGCCTTCGACGGGTTGGGGCTGATCCTGCTGACCGCGTTCGTCACACCGCTGCTGGTGGCGATGGAGCAGATCAAGCGGCTGAACTCACAGGCGTTGGGCATCATCGCCGGCCTGCTGGCATTGTCGGTCGCGGCTCTGGTGACGCTGATCTGGCAGGAAAAACGCGCTGCCGCGCCGCTGCTGCCGATCGGGCTGATGAAACATCCGGCGATCTGGCGGTCCAACGCGATGTCCGGTTTCGCCGGCGCGTCGCTGACCGCGCAGATGACATTTTTGCCGCTGTATTTGCAGGTGGTGGACGGCGCCACCCCATCCGAGATCGGTTTTTTGCTGTTGCCGTTCTCGGCCGGCGTCGGGATGGGGTCCGTCATGACCGGACGGATGATCTCGCTGACCGGCCGGACCGCCATTTTTCCCTCGATCGGCCTGCTGGTGACCTCGGTCAGCCTGATCGCGCTGGCATTTTTCGCCCGCGATCTCAGTCGGGTGCAGCTGCCGCTGGTGATGATTTTCGGCGCCTTCTGCCAAGGCTCGGCAATGCCGGTGGCGCAACTGACGGTGCAGCACGTGGCCGGCCCGCGCCAGCTGGGGGCGGCGGCCGGCGGCGTGCAGCTGACCCGCTCGCTGGGCTCGGCGCTGGGCGTGGCGCTGGTAGGAGCAGTGCTGTTCACCGTGCTGGGCTATTCCGACACCGACACGGCTGAGTTGTTCTTCCAGATGGTGCAGGTCGGCCCCGGCGTGATGGACACGCTGGACGCGGCACACCGGATGGTGGTGCAGAACGAGGTGGCCTCGGCGTTCCGGGCGGTGTTTTTGACCATCGGGTCGTTTTCGGTGTGTATCGTGCTGCTGGCCTGGACCCTGCCGATACGGCGGCTTTAACGAGCCGGCCTG
>JAYTXR010000351.1:0-8275 GCA_043742865.1 Acetobacteraceae bacterium | reverse complement strand
CGGTTTCCGATGACGGCAGAACCTACACGATCCGGCTGCGCGAGGGATTGAAGTTTCACAACGGCGAGATGGTGCGAGCGCAGGACTGCATCCAAAGCCTGATCCGCTGGACCTCGCGCGAATCGGTCGGCCAGACCGCGGCGAAGTTCGTCGATAAATGGGGAGTGGCCGACGATCGCACCCTGAAGATCACGCTGACCCGGAAGGCGCCGATCTTCCTGGAGGCGATCGCCCGGGGCAGCGCCTCGATCCCGTTCATGATGCCCGAACATGTCGCCAAGACCGACGCCTACAAGCAAATCACCGAAACGATCGGCTCCGGGCCGTATAAATTCATCGACAAGGAATACGTGCCGGGCATTCTGGCGGTCTATGCGCGCAACGCCGATTATGTGCCGCGCCAGGAGCCGGCCGATCGGACATCGGGGGGCAAAAGGGCGCATTTCGAGCGGCTGGAGTGGCAGACCATCCCCGACAGCGCCACCGCGGCGGCGGCGTTGCAATCGGGCGAGGTCGATTGGTACGAGCAGGTGCAGCCCGACCTGGTGCCGCTTCTGCGCCGCAACGCCGACATCCGGATCGGCAACGCCAATCCCAGCCTGTTCAACGGCATCCTGCGCTTCAATCATTTGCAGCCGCCGTTCAACAATCCCGCGATCCGCCGGGCGGTGCAGCTGGGACTCGATCAGCAAAACTATATGGAAGCGGTCACCGGCAATGACAGCACCGCCTTTCGCGGCTGCCGCGCGGTGCTGCCATGCGGAACCGCCTATGGCCGGGAGCTTGGCGCGCCGTTCATGCCCGGCGACCTGGCGCAGGCGCGAGCCGCGCTGAAAGCCTCGGGCTATAACGGCGAGAAGGTGGTGATCATCAGCCCGTCGGACGTGCCGACGATCGGCCCGTTCGGAGAGATCACCCATGACCTGCTGGTGAAGATGGGGATGAATTCGGAGCTGGTCTCGACCGACTGGGCGACCGTGGCATCGCGCCGCGTCAACCGCGAGCCGGTGGACAAGGGCGGGTGGTCGATCTTCCACACCTGGGCGCCGTCCAGCATCATCAGCACGCCGGTCGAAAGTTTCGCGCTGCGCGGCCTGGGCGCCGCCGGCTGGGCAGGCTGGTACGGCGACGAGACGATGGAGGCGCTGATCCAGACCTGGGTGCTTGCGGAAACCCCGGCGGAGCGCGACGTGGCCGCGGATGCGGTGCAGATGCGAGCCTTCGAGATGGTGCCGTTCATCAATGTCGGCCAGTTCGAGATCCGGTCGGCCTATCGCCGCGACCTGACCGGCATTGTCGAGGGAACGGGTGCTTTCATGTGGAACGTACGCCGGGTTTGAGAAAGCTTCAGGACCCGGTTTGAGTTCCAAGTCAGCTCGCCGAAATCCGGCTGGCGATCGCCTGCCAGACCCGCTCGGGCGTCGCCGGCATGTCGATATGGCGCACACCGAGCGGCGCCAGCGCGTGCAGGATGGCGCTGATCACCGCCTGAGGTGCGGCGATCGCGCCGGCCTGGCCGGCGCCTTTCACGCCCAAAGGATTGGCGTTGGTGGGCACGCCATTGAGCTGAATGGCAAGGTCTGGTAAATCGTCAGCGCGAGGCAGCGCGTAATCCATGAACGAGCCGCTCAGCAACTGGCCGGTTTCGGCATCGTAAACGGTGTGTTCCAGCATCGCCTGGCCGATGCCTTGCGCCACACCCCCCTGCACCTGGCCGATGGTGAGCATCGGATTGACGACCGTGCCGAAATCATCGACGCCGGTATAGTGCAGCAAGGCCACATGGCCGGTATCGGGGTCGATCTCGACCTCCGCGATATGGCAGCCATTGGGGAAGGTGATGCGGTCGAGCAGGTTCCAGGCGTACGTGTCGAGACTGGCCCCGCCTTCGGCCTGGGCGATTTCGAGCAGGCCGATGCTCCGGGCCTCCACACTGAAACGGCCATCGGTGAAACGAAGATCTTCCACCGCCGCCTGCAACAGCCGGGCGGCGATCACGCCAGCCTTGGCGATAACCTCGTCGATCGCTTTGACCAATGCGGCCCCGCCCATATGCAACGAACGCGCACCCCCATGGCCGTTGCCGTCCTTGATGAGTGCGGTATCCGCCTGCCGATAGATAAAGCCTTCAATCGGTAGGCCGAGGCGATCCGCGGCAATCTGCGGGAAGCTGGTTTCGTGTCCCTGGCCGTTCGACTGGGTGCCCAACAGCAGCGCCACCTTGCCGTTGGCCTCGAAGCGGATTTCCGCACCCTCGTTCGGGGCGCCGCGCGCGGTTTCCAGGAAGCAGGTAACGCCGATGCCACGCAGCCATCCGCGGCGCGCCGATCGATCGCGACGGGCGGCAAAGCCGGCATGGTCGGCGACGGCGAGGGCGATGTCGATATTGGCGGCGAATTTGCCGCAATCGATGGTCGTGCCCATCGCGGTGCGGTGCGGAAATTCGGCGACGAGGTTGCGCCGGCGCAGTTCGATGGCATCGATGCCGACGACCGGAGCGGCGGCATCGATCAGCCGCTCGATCAGGTAGTTGGCTTCCGGCTTGCCGGCGCCGCGATAGGCGTCGATCGGCACGGTGTTGGTGAACACGCCGTGCACGTCCATGAACACGGCCGGAATGACATAGCCGCCGCCCATTGCGTTGCCCGGCGCATTGGTCGAGCTGCCGGGGCCGCCGGTCGACATCGCCGCCCCCAGATTGGCCAGGGTGGCGACCTCCAGCGCCAGAAACCGCCCGTCCCTGTCCAGCGCCAGCCGCCCGCGGGAGACATTGTCGCGGCCCTGCGCAGTGGAGGAGAAATCCTCGCCGTGCCCCGAGCGCCATTTGACCGGGCGGGCGAAACGCCGCGCCGCCCACAGCACCAGCACGTATTCCGGGTAGAGGCCGTTCTTGATCCCGAAACCGCCGCCGACATCGGGACAGGCGACCTGAATGCGATCCCGGTCCACCCGGAACACCGTGTCCGCCAGCGGCGCACGAATGCCGTGCACGCCCTGGCCGGAGAGCAGCAGATGAAAGCGACCGCTCGCCGGATCGTAGTCGGCGATGGCGGCGCGGTGCTCCAGCGGGGCGACGATAATGCGGTTATTGACCAGTTCCAGCTCGACAACATGCGCCGCGCCGGCCAGGGCGGCCTGCACCGCGGCGCGGTCGCCTTTTTCGAACCGGTAGGACAGGTTGTTCGGGATGTCGTCCCAGAGCTGCGGCGCGGCTGGGTCCATGGCGTCTCGGGTCGCGACAACGCAGGGCAGGGGATCGTAGCCGACCTCCACCAGTTCGGCGGCATCGCGGGCGGCGGCCAGGGTTTCCGCCACGACGAAGGCCACCGGTTCGCCGACATGGCGTGCCCGGCCGGTGGCCAGGGCGTAGCGTTCCGGGACAAGCATGGGCCCGACCGTGGCGACCTTGGTGGTGCAGGGCAGCGGGCCGAGCCCATCCGCGTGCAGATCGGCGGCATCGAACACCCCGAGCACCCCAGGGATCGCGCGGGCGGCGTTACCGTCGATCCGCCCGACCCTGGCATGGGCATGCGGCGAGCGGACGATTTGCACGTGCAGCTGGCCGGCGCGGTTGATATCGTCGGTGAAGCAACCGCATCCAGTCAGAAAGCGCTCATCTTCCAGACGTCGTATCGATTGGCCGCTGATTGGGTTCATGTTCGATATCCCGCTATGCCCGGCCGGATGATGGCACAGTTCGCCGGTGCAGCGCGCCGGTAGCCTCTTCCCCCGCCGGCCGGGCCGGGCCACATTCCATGGATGAACTTCCGATCGCTCTACGCGCATGGCTTCGCCCGCGTCGCCGCCTGCTCCACGCGCACCCATCTTGCCGACCCCGGGCGCAATGCCGAGGCGGTGCTGGCGATGGCGCGCGCCTGCGCCGCCGAAGGTGCGGTGCTCGCGGTGTTCGCCGAGCTGACCTTGTCGGGCTACTCGATCGAGGATTTGCTGCTGCAGGACGCGCTGCTCGATGCGGTTGAGGCGGCCATCGGCACGGTGGTGGCCGGTTCGGCCGAGCTGGCGACGGTGTTGGTGGTCGGCGCGCCGTTGCGCCATGCCGGGCGGGTCTACAACACCGCCCTGGTCATTCATCGTGGGCGGGTGCTGGGGGTGGTGCCGAAATCTTATCTGCCGACCTATCGGGAATTCTACGAACGCCGCCAGATCGCCGCCGGTGACGCGCTGCGCGGCGAGATCACCATCGGCGGCGCCACGGTGCCGATTGGCAATGATCTGCTGTTCGCGGCCGAGGATCTGCCCGGCTTTGTGCTGCATGTAGAGATTTGCGAGGATTTCTGGGTGCCGATCCCGCCCAGCGCGGAGGCCGCCCTGGCCGGCGCCACGGTGCTGGCCAATCTGTCGGGCAGCCCGATCACCATCGGGCGGGCCGAAAGTCGCCGGCTGATGGCACAATCGGCCTCCGCCCGCTGTCTGGCCGCCTATATCTACGCCGCCGCCGGCACCGGGGAGAGCACCACCGATCTTGCCTGGGACGGCCAGGTGATGATTTTCGAGAACGGCGACCGGCTGGCCGAGGCCGAACGGTTTCCGGCTGACGAACAGAAAATCCTGGCCGATATCGACCTTGACCTGCTGCGCCAGGAGCGCATGCGGATGGGCACGTTCGATGACAACCGCCGCACCCATGCCGCTCGCACCGACGCGTTCCGCCGCATCGGATTTCGCCTCGATCCGTCGTGCGAGCAGGATTTCGGCCTGCTGCGCCGGGTCGAGCGCTTCCCGTTCGTGCCGGCGGATGCCGCGCTGCTGGAGCAGGATTGCTACGAGGCCTACAACATCCAGGTTGCCGGCCTGGTGCAGCGGCTTCGCGCGATCGGCGTCAAGCGGGTGGTGATCGGCATCTCCGGTGGACTCGATTCGACTCACGCGCTGATCGTCGCAGCCAACGCGCTGGACCAGCTCGGCCTGGATCGGGCGAATATTCTGGCCTTCACGCTGCCGGGTTTCGCCACCTCCGATCACACCAAGGGCAATGCATGGCGGTTGATGCACAGCCTGGGCACGACTTGCCGCGAACTCGATATCCGCCCGGCGGCGCGGCAGATGCTGGGCGACATGGAGCATCCGTTCGCGCGCGGCGAGCTGGAATACGACATCACCTTCGAGAATGTGCAGGCCGGCCTGCGCACCGATTATCTGTTCCGGCTGGCCAACCAGAACGACGCCATCGTGCTGGGCACCGGCGATTTGTCCGAACTGGCGCTGGGGTGGTGCACCTACGGCGTCGGCGATCACATGTCGCATTACAACGTCAATGGCGGGGTGCCGAAAACGCTGATCCAGCATCTGATCCGCTGGGTGGTCCGGTCCGGCCAGTTCGGTGCCGAGGTGGGCGAGACCCTGACGGCGATCCTGGCGACCGAGATCTCGCCGGAACTGGTACCCGCGGCCGAGGGTGAAAAGCCGCAGAGCACCGAGGCCAAAATCGGCCCCTACGCGCTGCAGGATTTCAACCTGTTCTACACGCTGCGCTACGGCTTCCGCCCGTCCAAAATCGCGTTCCTGGCCTGGCATGCCTGGGCCGATATCGCCGCCGGCGCCTGGCCGCCGCATTTCCCCGAGGACCGGCGCGGCGAGTACAGCCTGGCGGAAATCCGCCATTGGCTGGAGGTGTTCCTACGCCGGTTCTTCGCCTTCAGTCAGTTCAAGCGCTCGGCGCTGCCGAACGGCCCGAAGGTGTCGGCCGGCGGCGCGCTGTCGCCACGCGGGGACTGGCGCGCGCCGTCGGACGGCAACGCCGCGGTGTGGTTGGCCGAACTGGCCCGGAACGTGCCGAAGGATTAGGGAAGACCCCCGGTGATCGAACGCTACAGCGACCACGCGGCCAACGAGCGGACGTTCCTTGCCTGGGTTCGAACCGCGATCTCGGTCATGGCTTTCGGCTTCCTGGTGGCGAAATTCGACCTGTTTTTGGAGGTCGCGACGATCACGCTGGGCGGCAAAGCCCCCTCGTCGACCAGTCAACTGGTCGGCAATTTCGCCGGTCTTCTGCTGCTTCTGTTGGGCGGGGCGATGATGCTGCTGGCAACTTTCCGGTTTCGCCAGATCGGCATCGACATCGATGCGGCGGAGATAAGGCCGGCCCGCGGCACCGGCATCGACGTGGCGTTGGTATTGCTGCTGTTAGCGCTGGGGGGAACCTTGTTCGGCTTTTTGCTCTACACTGTGCTGCGTCACATGGGTTGAAGCTTTTATCTGGGTTGAAGCTTTCAACGGCCAGGCGGGAACCCCATTGCGCCGAAAACGTTTGACTTTGATGAGCGATCCACCGTTCCCGACCGGTATTCCGCCAACGCCTCCACCAGACCCGGATCTTCCGCCGCCGGTCCAGGAGCCGCCCGCGCCGATCCCGGTGCCCCGCGATCCGCGAGAGCCGATGCGGCTGCATCGCCGCGGTTGAGCGAATGGTGCCGACGCGGAGGGTCGAACTCCGGACCTACTGATTACGAATTAGCTGGTGGTCATTTCCCCGGTCGTCCCACGGCATCCCGATACATCTGTAAATCCCTATATATTTCTTGCATTTAGATGGAATGACCCGCTAATTTCTATTCCGGGATGTCCCCGCATGTCCCCTAATGTTGAAGCCCCGCTGAAGCCCCATTGAAGCCCCGAGGAAATCGCCATGCCGGTGAAAATGACTGAAACCGCTATCCAAGCCGCGGCCAAACGGGCAGGGGAGACGGGCAATCGTTTGGAGTTGGCGGACGCCACGTTACCCGGCCTTAGACTGCGCCTGACGCCCGCCGGCAGCCGATCTTGGGTGCTGGCCGGGCGCGACACGCTAGGCCAGATGCGGCGGTTCCCGCTGGGCAGCCATCCCGACATGGGCGTTTCCGAGGCCCGCGAGGCGGCACGGGCAATGAGAGCGTATGTGAAAAAGGGCGCGGACCCGGTAGCCGACGCGCGCCGCAAGCGCATGATGGGACGGGAAGCGCGAGCCGGTATCGGCACCATGACGGCACTTCTGGACCTCTATGCCGAAAAGCGGGGCGCCAGCCTCAAATCATGGTCTGAGTGCCGGCGACGGATTGATCACGTATTTGCGCCCCATCTTTCCAAGCCGCTGGGCACCATGAAGTCGGGCGATCTTCAAATGACTGCTGACGGACATAAGGCGACGCAGTCTGCTGCGGCAGCGATCCGCTATCTGCGGCCGGTCCTAAAATGGGCAAGCGCATCTGGACGGGGCTATGTTTCGGATGACCTTGCGCGGATCAGCCCCCCCGCGACCGTCAGGCGGCGCGATCGGGTGCTAGCGCGGGATGAGCTGGTGAAGTTGCTGCCGGTGTTGCGCGCCTCTAGCCGACCCTACGCCGCCGCTATGCGGTTCATGCTCCTTACACTCGCCCGGCGGGAGGAAGTGGGTAATGCTTGCTGGCAGGACATTGACCTTGATGCCGGGAAGTGGACGATCCGCGAGACGAAAAACGGGCAGCCGCATATTGTGCCCCTTTCTAGACAAGCCCTGACCTTACTCCGCGATCAACTGCCGATGGATGATGACGGCAACGTGGTGAAGCCGCCCCCCCGCAAACGCGTTTTTGCCACTCAATCCGGCGCAAGGTTGAGCAATTGGGATCGGGAAACTAAGACCATCATGGGGGACAGCGAAACCACCGACTGGACCCGCCACGATCTGCGTCGTACGGGCGCCACCATGCTGGGCGATATGGGAGAATTGCCCGACATCATCGAAGCGGCGCTCAACCACGTGTCCATTCGTTCTTCTCTAGCGGCAACCTACAATCGAAGCCGCTACCGCCCACAAGTTGCCGCCGCATTACAACGTTTGGCAGACGTGCTGGATGGCATCGAAAAAGGCGGCGCCCAGGTGGTGCCATTACACGCAAATGCGAGCGCATGATGAACAGCTTCCAATCAATGCGCCGCGTTTTCATGCCCATTTGATTGTTGTTGAAGTCGGACAATTATGAAACATTTTCAGGGGTATCGATGTCATTTTCCAATCGGCTGATGGGCTTAAACCTCCCCGATACCTTAGCCGCTCTTCTCCCAGGATCGGGTGCGCATGGTTTGATTAGTATCCTGGGCCATACAACCGCAGAGCTGGCTCAGCGCGACTCTAATATGCGGGCGTTGATCCGAGGGGTGTACTACCTCGCGGTTCATCATCTCGGCCCCACGGAAGCGCGTGCGGCTTGGGAAGCGGCCGCGAAGGCCAGACCGGGCCGGCGCAAGGGCACTAGCAACGCTAGCAGGGACGCGGAACTGCTGAAGCTTTACGACAGTG
>JAYTXR010000350.1:0-3363 GCA_043742865.1 Acetobacteraceae bacterium | reverse complement strand
AGCCTGCGCCGCCTCGAGGAGATGGAGATCCGGAAGGAGCACGCGGCGTTGGCCAAGGAGCGCAAGCAGTTGCAGGCCCTGCTGACCAATGAAAAGCTGCGCTGGGCCCGAATCAGCGATGAATTGGCGGCGACGGCGAAGAAATTCGGCGACGGCAAGCTGGGCGCGCGGCGTACCGCACTCGGTGACGTGCCGGCGCCGATGGAGGTCAACAACGAGGCCTTCATCGAGCGCGAGCCGATCACGCTCGTGCTGTCGGAAAAAGGCTGGGTGCGCACCATGAAAGGTCATATCGCCGACGGTAACGATCTCAAATTCAAGGAAGGCGACCGCCTGAAACTTCTGCTGCACTGCCAGACCACCGATCGGCTATGCCTGTTCGGCACCAATGGCCGCGCCTACACGCTGCGTGCCGCCGAGCTGCCGCGCGGGCGCGGTGACGGCCAGCCCATGCGGGTGCTGACGGAAATGACCAACGAGGATGACGTCGCCGCGCTGTTCATCCCCGACGAGGCTGGCAAATATCTGGTGGCGTCCTCAACCGGCCGTGGCTTTGTGGTCGCCGGCGGCGAGTTGCTGGCGGAAAAGCGCACCGGACGCACGATCCTGAATTTGCGCCCGGGCGAAGAAGCGGCGATCTGCGTGAAGGCGATCGGCGACCATGTCGCGGTGATCGGCACCGGCCGCAAGCTGTTGATTTTTCCGCTCAATCAAATTCCGGAACTGACCCGCGGTGCCGGCGTGATACTGCAACGCTACAAGGATGGCGGGCTGTCGGACGCGCGGGTTTTTGCCCTGGCCGACGGCCTGACCTGGCGCTTGGGCGAGAAGACCCGCACCGAGTCCAATCTGCGCGACTGGCTGGGCGAACGCGGCCAGGCCGGACGCATGCCGCCGAACGGATTTCCGAAATCCAACCGTTTCGACTGAGAAGCATGGCAACCGGCGGATCGGCTGTGATACAGCGCGTCCGTCAAAAGCATCAAAGGGTAGAGTCTTCATGCAGTTTTCACGTCGGGGCTTACTGGGTACCGCAGGCATCCTGGGCGCAGGCATCGCCACGCTGCCCGTTATCGGCGCCCGCGCCCAAGGTACGGGCAATGCCCGGCCGAAAATCAAGATCGGCGTGCTGACCGACCTGTCCGGCACCTATCGCGACAACACCGGCCCGACCTCGGTCGCCGCCACCAAGCTGGCGCTGCTGGATTTCGGCGTGTCGGGCAAGGGTTACGACGTCGAGGTGATCACCGCCGACCATCAGAACAAGGCCGACATCGCGGTCTCGATCGCGCGCCAGTGGATCGACACCGACGGCGTGGACGTGATCGCCGACGTGCCGAATTCCTCGGTGGCGCTCGCGGTCGCCGAAGTGGTGCGCCAGAAGGACAAGATCATGTTGAACGCGTCGGCGACCGCCGCCTCGCTCACCGATGGTCAGTGCAGCCCCAACACCATCGTCTGGAGTTTCGATACCTACGAATGCGCCCAGTCGACCGGTGTCGCGACGGTAAAGAGTGGCGGCGATTCCTGGTATTTCATCACCGCGAACTACGCCTTCGGCCACTCGCTGGAGGAACTGACCTCGGCCGTGGTGCTAAAATCCGGCGGCAAGGTGCTCGGCGCGCTGCGCTATCCGTTCCCCGAAACCACGGATTTCTCCTCGTTCCTGCAACAGGCCGGCGCCAGCGGCGCCAAGGTGCTGGGGCTGGCCAATGCCGGGGCCGACACCGAGAACTGCATCAAGCAAGCCAAGGAATTCGGCCTCGACCGCACCATGACGATCGCGCCGATGCTGCTGTTCCTGCAGAACGTGAGCTCGCTCGGCCTGGAGCTGGCGCAGGGGCTGGTGGGCACGGAGTCGTTCTACTGGGACTTCAACGAGGGCACGCGCGCGTTCACCAAGCGGCTGCTGCCGTTCTCGCCGAAGAACTATCCGAACCAGGCGCATGCCAGCTCGTATTCGAGCATTCTGCATTATCTGAAGGTGGTGGCCGAAATGGGCCCTGCGGAAGCGAAAAAGAGCGGTGCGGCGACCATCGCGCGGATGAAGGCGATGCCGACCGAGGACGACGCGTTCGGCAAAGGCTCCATCCGCTCCGACGGCCGCGGGTCCTTCCCGGCCTATCTGGTCCGGGTGAAGAAGCCGTCGGAGAGCAAGGGTCCGTGGGATTTTTATACAGTGCTGGCAACCACCCCGGCGGCGGAGTTGCTACACCCGTTGAACCCAAAATGCGATTTTAAGGTGGGGTGAAGGTAGGGATACACCGCGCCGGGGATCAGGCCGGGGGTAGTTATTCCCCGGCCGTTTTCTTTGGCTTCCGCTTTTAGCCCGGCAGCCGTGTCTGCTGGCTGGATTGCGCCCGTCGCAGACGTTCGCCCCCGCGGGACTAGACCAGGTCCGCTTCCCGCTGGCGAGGCGGGATCGCCCGAACGTCGCGTCAGCTGGAACAATGAAAAAACATCAAGGCAAGATTGACCCGAGCCGCCGGATCTTCATCGATAAAACCTGGGCCAAGACCAAGCGGCAAACCGGGCGATACCGACTATGGGCGCCGGCTGAATGGCTCACAGCGCCGTCATACCGCCGTCCACGAACAGCAGGGCGCCAGTGACATAGGAGGCATCGTCGGAAGCCAAAAATAGGATTGCGGCAGCGACCTCTTCGGCCTGGCCCGGTCGCTTCAACATGGTGCCCTGTGCGGCCTTGGCGTTGTACTGCTCGATTGTCTCACCGGAAGCTGCGATGCGGCGCTGATGGAACGGCGTGAAGATTGGGCCAGGGCCGACGGCGTTCACCCGAATGCCGTCCGACGCGTGGTCGGCGGCGAGCGCGCGCGTCAAGCCCGCGACTGCGGCCTTGGTGGTGTCATATTGCAGGTTGCCGCCGCCTGCGACGATGGAACGTACCGAGGCGACGTTAACGATGGCGCCGCCCTTGTTGGCGCGCATCAGCGGAACCGCCGCCTTGGCACAGAAGACGTAGCTCATCAGGTTGACGCTGAGGATCTCGTTCCAGCTCGCAGCACTCGCCTCGTCGACCTTCTCGTATTTGCGGATGCCCGCATTGTTGATGAGGATGTCGAGGCGCCCAAACTTCTGAGCGGCACCGTTGACGAAGCCGAGGCATGCGGCCTCAGTACTGACGTCCGCCAGCGTGAAGGCAATTTTGGCGCCGGCGTTCTCGAGCTCGGCCGCCACGCGCTGGCCGCGCTCGCCGTCCCGATCGCAGAATGCCACGCTCGCGCCCTCGGCGACGAAACGCCTGACCGTCGCCTCGCCGATCCCCGATGCCCCGCCCGTTACCGCTACGACCTTGCCGTCGAGCCTTCTCATGTTCGTCCCCATTCATTTCATTGCAAAACG
>JAYTXR010000349.1:0-6480 GCA_043742865.1 Acetobacteraceae bacterium | reverse complement strand
CTGGATAACCGCCTGGGCAACCTCGATGCAAGACCCGCTCCCCGCGGGCTTCGCGGTTGGCAACCCGGCCCCGACATCGCCGCAATGGGCGCAGATGTTCCCGGGCAACGAAGCCGCCGACCAGACTTTTCGGCTGGTCATCCGCCCGCAGGCGGCGGGAGACCAGGTGCGACTTCACTTCTCCAACGTGGCGGGCAGCAAGCCGGTCAGGTTCGACCACCTGAGCATCGCGACACGCGCGGGTGGCAAGGCCGTCCTGGGCGCGTCCGGCAAGGCGATCCTGTTCAGCGGCTCCCCTCAGGTCACGATCGAGCCCGGCGGCGATATCTTCTGCGATCCGATCGACTTCGCGGTGGAACCCGAGAAGGATGTCGCGGTCACGTTCCACGTGGTCGGCAATTCGGGTCCGATTACCTGGCATGCCAAGGCAATGGCCACTTCCTTCATGACGGGAAGCGGCGCCGGGAACAAGACGGCGGACGAGGCCGGTGCGGACCTGTCCTACGAGCTTCGCTCGTGGGTTTGGCTGAGCGAGCTGCAAGCCTACAAGGCCAATAGCCCGCCGCGCAATTCCATCGTGGCCATCGGAGACTCGATCACGGACGGCTCGGGGAGCACGATCGACGGGCATGATCGCTGGGAGGATTTCCTCAACCGGCGCCTGCGGGCTTCCGGCTCGGCGAATGTCGTCATCAATGCCGGAATTGGCGGCAACCGCGTGACCTCGCTCCGTTGGGGGCCGGTGCTCACCGGCGCCTTCACCTCGGCGGACAAGCTGAACGACATGTCGGGATCACCCAACACGCCGAATGCACGGTGCGATTCCTGCGGCCAGCCAGCCGTGACACGGCTCGAGCGCGATGTATTCAGCTTGCCGAATGTCTCGGCGATCATCCTTTTCGAGGGTGTCAACGATATTGGCGCCGGTGCCAGCTACGGCGAAGTGATTGCCGGCATGCAGGACATCGTCGTGCGGGCGCACACCCGCGGCATCAAGGTATTTGGTGCAACAATCACGCCGTATTACGGCTTCGCCTACGACGTGGTCTATCCGGATCTGACGCGCCGGCAGGTCAATGACTGGATGCGCACGACCAAGATCTTCGATGGCCTGTTCGATTACGACGCCGTGGTACGGGACCCGGCCTATCCTGCGCGGATCAACCCCGAGCTTGCGGCCGTGGACCATATCCACTTGAACCCGAAAGGGTATTCCGCCGTCGCCGACTCCATTCCATTGGCATCGCTGGACCCTAAGTTGGCGAAGTGACCCTGGTGGGCGGCGCCAATCTCACTGTCTCGCCACGGCATGCCGCAGCACCATGTCCGCGGCCTTTTCGCCAATCATGATCGATGGCGCGTTCGTGTTGCCCGATGTGAGGGTCGGCATGATCGAGGCGTCGGCTATGCGCAGACCGTCGATCCCGTGGACACGGAGCTGCGCGTCAACAACAGCCATGGCGTCCGCGCCCATCTTGCAGGTGCCCACCGGGTGGTAGGTCGTTTCCGCCGCCTGGCGGACCCAGGCCAAAATTTCGCCGTCCGTGTTCGCCGCTGTGCCGGGTGCGAGCTCGGTTACCCGCAGGTGATCCATCGCCGGTGCGGTCATGATGGCGCGGGCGATGCGGACCGCGCGCGCGGTAAGCTCCGCATCGATGGGCGACGATAGAAAGTTGAAGTTGATCGCCGGCGGTTTGCGCGGATCGGCCGAGACGATGTGGATATGGCCCTTGCTCTCGGGGCGCATCGGGTGCGCGTAGCAGGTAATGCCGGATTGGCGGGAGAGTTTTGGGCCGGTCGGGCCTGGCTCGGTCAGCATCGGCACCCAGCCTAGCAATAAATCCGGCGCATCCAGGCCGTCCCGTGAGCGAACAAAGGCCCGTATCGGGGCTGCCACCATGCTGAGCATGCCCTGGCCAAACAGCGCATAGCGCATTGCCTGGCCCAGCAGACCGAGGCCGCGGCCCCTGTCGTTGAAGGTGATGCCTTTCGTGCCAATTTCCCACCTTGTCCGGGGCGCATAATGATCGCGCAGGTTCTCGCCGACGCCCGGCAGGGCATGACGCACCTCGATACCCAGGTTTCGCAGCCGCTCGGGCTGGCCGATGCCGGACAACTCCAACAACTGCGGCGAATTGATCGATCCGGCGCTTACCACGACTTCGCGGGCGGCACGGGCCTCGCGCAGATTTCCCCCCACGGAATATCGCACACCGGTACAGCGCCTGCCTTCCATCATCAGGGCCTCGGTCAAGGCACCGGTTTCGATATGCAGATTCTGGCGCTGGCGGATCGGGTCCAGATAGCAATGGGCGGTGCTCATCCGGCGGCGAGAGGCGATCGTTGCCTGGCTCATGGCGATGCCATCCTGCCTGGCGCCGTTGTAGTCGGGGTTATGCGCGATCCCGACCTGGCCAGCCGCCTGGATCAGGGCCGCGAACAGCGGGTCTCGCGGTGCCGGGTTGGTCACGCGCAGCGGTCCTTCCCGGCCACGAAAAGCGTCATCGCCGTCGGCCTCGTAACTTTCCATACGCTTGAAGAATGGCAGGATTTCTTCGTAGCTCCAGCCTTGGTTGCCCATCTGCGCCCAGGTATCGAAGTCCTGCGCCTGGCCGCGCACGAACGCCATGCCGTTGATCGAGCTGGTACCGCCGAGCATCCGGCCGCGCGGCACCGGGAGCCTGCGGCCGTTGGTGTTGGCCTCGGGCTCCGCGGTATAGAGCCAATTGACCGCGGGGTTGGTCAGCAGCTTGGCGAAACCGATCGGGATGCGGGACCAGGGATGGCCAACAGGACCGGCTTCCAGCAGCAGCACCTTGTTGCGCGCATCCGCCGAAAGCCGGTTCGCCACAACCGCGCCAGCCGATCCTGCGCCGACAACGATGTAGTCGTAAGTTTGCATATCGCTTCAGCCGCTGCTGGATCGGATCGAACTGGAGTCATCCAGCCCTCGGCTCGACATCGGCGATACCATCCCGTCGTTGCGCATCGGGCTATCGCTTCACGCCTGAGAGCCCTCAATCACCGAGCCGAAATGTTCCCATGTCGAACCACTCCATTTGATCAGCTGCATCGCGCGCATCGGCCGATAATTGGTCGGGCTCGTATTGACCTTGATCCCCGGCAACGAAACGGGCAGATCGAGATCGTGCAGATTGAGCGCCTGCTTCATCAGGTTTTCCCGCGAAAAATCGCCGTCGCATTGTTTCAGGACCTGCCACATCGTCGTGCTCGCAGCGTAGGCATAGACATTGTTGATATCGGCGACATCGCCCCCCGGCAGATATTTGGTCATGAACGCCCGCCATTGTTGCATCCCAGGATCGTTGTCCCATTTGGGGTCGCTGCCGTCCTTCAGATATGCCGTGCTGATGATACCGATCCCGTTCTCCGGGCCGGCCGGGCGCATCACCGCGCCCACCGAGCTCGACACGTTGCTCATGATCGTCAGCGGATGCCAGTCGAGATCACGCAACTTACGGATCATCATGGCGGCGAATTTCGGCGTGGGTGCGCTAAACAGCACATCGGCGCCTGAAGCCTGCAGAGTAACCAGCTGCGAGTCTATGGTTGCATCAGTAACTTCGTAGGTCGCAGTGGCAATCACATGTTTGTCCCAGTCCTTGCCGAGGACGTCGCGCAAGCCGTCCGGATAGTCCTTACCGAAATCGTCGTTCTGGTAAAAAACGGCGATCTTGGCGTTGGGCTTGGTCCGCAGGATGTATTTGGCGTAGATCTGCGCTTCGGTCCGGTAGCTGGGTCCGAAGCCGATCGTCCACGGGTGCGTCTTGGAATCACCCCATTTGTCGGCGCCACTGGCGACAAAGAGATGCGGCACCTTCTTCTCGTTCAGGTACCGGAAGATCGCCGAGTTGGTCGGCGTGCCGAGGGGGCTGAAAATAAGGGCGACGCCGTCCTGCTCAACCAGCCGACGGGTCTGTTCAACCGTCCTGGGCGGGCTATAGCCATCATCATAGGAGATGAAATTGATCTTTCGCCCGGCGACCCCGCCCTGGTCGTTGACCATCTTGAAGAACGCCGCATCCATACGCCCACCAACCCCGTAAGCCGATGCCGGGCCGCTATAGGGATGGGTGTTGCCGATCTTAATCTCGGTATCCGTGACCCCCGGCGTTTCCGCCGCGGCGGCTGGCCTTGATGACGCCAACGCCAGAGCGATTCCACCCGAAATCCCCGCTCGTCTTGTGATCATGGCCTGTCACTCCCTTTGCCCGGGCTTGGTTGTTCTTTGCGCAATGCGAAGACTGTTCGCCGCGTTGACCCAAACACTGGCAGTTTCTGCCGGTTAGGCGCAACAACCGTTTTTCGGGCAATCTCACCGACACCTTCACGAACGCCGTGCCTTAATCGGCCTATAAGCGACTTCCTCGTCCCACCTGGGAAGTTCCAAAATATATTGGAAGCACGTAAGCTACCAGCCGGTACCCTGCCGCTGCCCCATGCTCTGCCACTGACAAAGCTCCAACCTACCGAGAAGGCACCCCATGACGCCCAATAAGAATAATGCCAGCGGCCCGATCAATCGCCGCAGCAAAAATATCACCGAAGGTGTCGCGCGGGCGCCGAACCGCTCCATGTACTATGCGATGGGCTATGAAGCCGACGATTTCAAAAAACCCATGGTGGGCGTGGCCAACGGGCACAGCACCATCACCCCCTGCAACAGCGGCCTGCAAAAACTAGCCGATGCGGCAATTGCCGGCATCGAGGAGGCGGGTGGCAAAGCGCAAGTATTCGGCACCCCCACCATTTCCGACGGCATGGCCATGGGCACCGAAGGCATGAAATACTCGCTGGTCAGCCGCGAAGTCATTTCCGATTGCATCGAGACCTGCGTGCAGGGCCAGTGGATGGACGGCGTGGTGGTGATCGGCGGCTGCGACAAAAACATGCCGGGCGGTATGATGGGCATGTTGCGCGCCAACGTGCCGGCCATCTATGTCTACGGCGGCACCATTTTGCCCGGCAGCTACCAGGGCAAAGACCTGAACATCGTCAGTGTGTTCGAGGCGGTGGGCGAACACGCCGCCGGCCGGCTGAGCGATGAAGACCTGCTGCAAATCGAACGACGCGCCATTCCCGGGACCGGCAGCTGCGGCGGCATGTACACGGCCAACACGATGTCGAGCTGCTTTGAAGCGATGGGTATTTCGCTGCCCTATTCGTCCACAATGGCCAATCCGCACGACGAGAAAGTGAACTCGGCCAAAGAATCGGCCAAGGTGCTGATCGAAGCCATCAGAATGAACCTCAAGCCACGCGATATCGTGACAAAAAAAGCCATCGAAAATGCCGTGGCGGTGGTCATGGCCACCGGCGGCTCGACCAATGCGGTGCTGCATTTTCTGGCCATCGCGCATGCGGCCGAGATTGCGTGGACGATCGATGACTTTGAACGCATCCGTCAGAAAACCCCGGTGCTGTGCGACCTCAAACCCAGCGGCAAATACCTCGCGGTGGACCTGCACAAAGCCGGAGGCATTCCGCAGGTTATGAAGACGTTGCTGGCCGCGGGCCTGCTGCACGGCGACTGCGTGACGATTACCGGCCAGACCATTGCCGAAGTGCTGAAGGACATCCCGGATGTGCCACGCGCGGACCAGGACGTGATCCGCCCCATCGACCATCCGATGTACAAACAGGGTCATCTGGCCATTCTCAAAGGCAATCTGTCGCCGGAAGGCTGCGTCGCCAAAATCACCGGCTTGAAGAACCCGGTGATGACCGGCCCGGCCCGGGTGTTCGACGACGAGCAGACCGCGCTGGCGGCCATTCTGGCCGGCAAGATCCAGGCTGGGGACGTGATGGTGCTGCGTTACCTCGGCCCCAAGGGCGGCCCGGGCATGCCAGAGATGCTGGCGCCCACCGGCGCGCTGATCGGCCAGGGCCTGGGTGAAAGCGTGGGCCTGGTCACCGACGGGCGGTTCTCGGGGGGCACCTGGGGCATGGTGGTGGGCCACGTGGCGCCCGAGGCCTACGAGGGCGGCGTGATAGCGCTGGTCAAAGAAGGCGACACCATCACCATCGATGCACACCGGTTGTTGCTGCAACTGAATGTGGACGACACCGAGCTGGCGCGCCGGCGAGATGACTGGGTGAAGCCGGCGCCGCGCTACACCCGCGGCGTGCTGGCCAAGTTTGCGCACCACGCGAGCAGCGCCAGCTCGGGTGCGGTGCTCGACAAGTTCGACTGATCCGACAGCCTCACAGGTCCGACCGCAGCGGCTTGTCCTCGGGCGGCGGCTTGCCCACCTTGCTGCCCCGCTTGGGCGGGCGCTGGCCCAGGGAAACAAACTGGGCCTCACGCCGCTCGGCCGCGCGTTTGTCGGCACGCGCCATGGCGTTGCGCTGGGTGAGGCCTATGCCGTCGGCAAACTGCCACCACAGCGCGGCCGCCGCAAACGGCGCGAGCACCCACCACCAGGACAGATCGGCCACAAAACCGACGCCGAACCACTT
>JAYTXR010000348.1:0-12565 GCA_043742865.1 Acetobacteraceae bacterium | reverse complement strand
GACCAAAGGCAAAAGCATGATCTCCGAGGAGATCGGCGTGAACGAGCATCTGGAACGCCATGGCATTACCCCGGTGGAGACCGACCTCGGCGAATACATTATCCAGCTTCGTCACGAACTGCCGAGCCACATCATCGCCCCGGCCTTTCACCTGAACCGGGAGGATTGGGAGGAGCAATTCCGCAAATCCCACACCGATCTGCCGGCGGACCGGGTGTTTGCTGAACGTCGCGACATCCTGACCGAGGCGCGGGCCAAGCTGCGGGAGAAATTCCTGGCCGCCGATGTCGGCATCACCGGGGCGAATTTCCTGATCGCGGAGACCGGCAGCTCGGTCATTGTCACCAATGAGGGCAACGGCGACCTGACCCAGACCCTGCCGCGCATCCATATTGTGCTGGCCAGCATCGAGAAAATTGTGCCAACCCTGGAGGACGCAACCAGTCTGCTGCGCCTGTTGGCGCGGTCGGCCACCGGGCAGGATTTTTCGGTCTACACCACCTTCTCCACCGGGGTGCGCCGCGCCGGCGATCTGGATGGTCCAGAGGAATACCACGTGGTGCTGGTCGATAACGGCCGGTCGGCGATGCTCGGGACCGAATTCCAGGAGATGCTGCGCTGCATCCGCTGTGCCGCCTGCATGAACCATTGCCCGGTCTATGGCGCCGTGGGCGGTCATGCCTATGGCTGGGTGTATCCGGGGCCGATGGGCAGCGTGCTGACCCCGGCGCTGGTCGGCGTGGATAAGGCCGGGCTGCTGCCCAATGCGTCCACCTTCTGCGGCAAATGTGAAAGCGTCTGCCCGGTGAAGATCCCGCTGCCAAAATTGATGCGCCATTGGCGGGAGCGCGAGTTCGAACGCCATCTGACGCCGGCTTCGGTGCGCACCAACCTGGCTTTATGGGCCTGGGTGGCGAAGCGGCCGGCACTGTACCGGCTGGGCACGCGGATTGCGGCGAAGCTGCTCGGCTGGTTTTCGCGCCGGCGCGGCCGGTTTTCCTCGTTGCCGTTTGCCGGCGGCTGGACCGATGGGCGGGATTTTCCGGCGCCGGAAGGCGACACTTTTTTTGCCCGCTACGCAAAAACGCAACGCCAGGGGCAGACATCATGAGCCAGCGGGAGGTGATGCTGACCGCGATCCGCCGCGGGCTGAAGCGCGGCGCGCTGCCGGCCGACCAGCAGGCGATGCTGCGCTCGCGCCTGGCGGCACATGCGCGCCATCTGATCCCCGCCCGGTCCCGGCTGGCGCGCCCCGGCCAGATCGCGCTGTTCGTGGCCAATGTGGAAAAGGAGTTCGGAACCGTCACCCTTGTGCCCGACCTCGCCGGGGTGCCGGCGGCGCTCGCCGACTACCTGGCGGCACAGAACCTGCCGTCCGACTTCGTCATGGCGGCGCATCCGGATTTGAGCGCCATCCCCTGGTCGGACCGTCCGATGTTGAACTGGAGGGTCGGCCGGGCGCAGGCCAGCGACCTGGTCAGCGTACAGCAGGGATTTGCCGCGGTGGCGGAGACCGGAACGCTGATGCTGCCCTCCGGCCCCGATCGGCCGACGACGCTGAACCTGCTCGCCGACACCGCTGTGGTGGTGCTGCGGGCCAGCCGGGTGGTCGGCGCTTATGAGGAAGCCTGGGATCTGCTGCGGGCGGAAAGCCATGACGAGCTCAGTGGCGGCTTCATGCCGCGTAATGTGATGTGGGTGACCGGCCCGTCCCGCTCGGCCGATATCGAACAGACGCTGGAATTGGGCGCACACGGCCCGCGGCGGCTGCATGTCGTTCTGGTCGAGGACGATCCGGCGGCCCTGATTTAAAAATACGCAACCGGTGCGGTTACTTTCGATCCGGGTTTTATCTGTTTTCTCGTCGCACGACGTATATGGGTCTGTCGTTGGAGGCCGGCGCCGGAAACCAGCGGATCGCTGCCCGATTGGCGCTGGCCGGTGTGGCGGAGCCGGGATTTGCCGCCGATCAGTTCCAGCGCCTGGTGCTCACCGGGCCGCAGCACCGCGCGGTCGGCCTCGGTTCGCCGATGAGTGCCTCCTAGCTTGCAACCTGGCCCAGGCGCAGCGTGATGTTGCTGCTGCATGGCGTGACGTAGGGGGGGTGGCACGCTACGGTCGTGGCGACGATCGGCAAACGGGGCACCGCCATGAGAAATCCTTCCATTATAAAAACCGCGTTCGTTCTGCTGGCGCTACTGGCAGTTTCGGAGGTGGCGCGGGCCGGGACGCTGGAGACCGTCAAGGCGCGGGGGGCGCTGAATTGCGGGGTGAATATCGGCCTGGCCGGCTTCTCGCTGCCCGATAGCAAGGGGGTTTGGCGCGGCCTGGACGTCGATTTCTGCCGCGCCATCGCGGCCGGGGTGCTGGGCGATGCCGAGAAAGTGAAGTTCGTGCCGCTGACCTCGCAGAACCGCTTCACAGCGCTGCAATCGGGCGAGGTGGATGTGCTGATCCGCAACACCACGCAGACGTTCCAGCGCGATACCGCGCTCGGCATGCGCAACGCGGGGGTGAATTTTTACGACGGGCAGGGTTTTGCCACCAAGAAATCCTCCGGCACCAAGACCATCGCCGAGCTGAACGGCGCCACGGTGTGCATGCTGCAGGGATCGACGCATGAGCTGAACATCACCGACTGGTTCCGCGAGCATGGTCTGACCTTCCACCCCGTGGTGGTGGAAACGCCGGACCAGATGATGGCGGCCTATCAGTCCGGGCGCTGCGACGCGATCACCCAGGACGGGTCGAACCTGGCTTCTCTCGGTGCTTTCAGCGTGGCCAACAAGGACGATTACCTGATTCTGCCGGGACGCATCAGCAAGGAGCCGCTGGGGCCGATGGTGCGCCGGGGTGACGAGGAATGGCTGGCAATCGTGCGCTGGACAGGGATGGCGCTGATCGAGGCGGAGGAGCTGGGCGTGACCCAGGCGAATGCCGACAAGATGCTGGCAGATAGCCCGTCGCCGAACGTGCAGCGGCTGCTGGGCAAATCCGGCGAGTTCGGCAAGACGATTGGTCTGGACAATGCCTGGGGGTTCAACATCCTCCGGCAGGTCGGCAATTACGGGGAGATCTACGACCGCAATGTCGGCGCCGGCAGCTTGCTGAACCTGCCCCGAGGCACCAACGATCTGTGGACACGCGGTGGTTTGATGTATGCGATTCCGTTCCGCTAGGAATGCCAGCAAAGAGCTCGCCCCTGGGGACCTTGCTTTCTGAACCCGTCCGCATGCCGCTCTGGCCCCTCCTGGCCACGCTGGCGGTGCAAACCCTGGCGACGATGGCGGTGTTTTCCCTGCCGTCGGCGGCGCCGGAGGTGGTGCGCGACCTGGGCGTCGATGGCGGTCTGGTGGGTTTGTTCGTCTCGGTGATTTACGGCGTAGCGGTCGCCTCGGCGATGTTTTCGCCTGGGTTCATCCATCGCTATGGCGCGGTCCGGGTTAGCCAGGTAATCCTGTTATCGACCGCGGCGATGCTGGCGATCACGGCCGGCGGCACGCTCGTCTGCGTCGGGCTGGGGGCGTTGGCGATCGGCGTCGGCTACGGCGCCACCGCGCCGGCCGCCACGCATCTGCTGGTGCCGCAGACGCCGCCCAGGATATTCAACATGGTGATGTCGATCCGCCAGATCGGCGTGCCGCTGGGCGGGGTTCTCGGCGCGCTGATCGTGCCGCCGCTGGTGCTGGCGTTCGGCTGGCGCTGGGCGATGGCGGTGCAGGTCGTGCCGGTGCTGGTGCTGGCGATCCTGCTGCAGGTGCCGCGCCGGCGCTGGGATGCGAACGCCGATCCTGGCTATCGCATCCTTGGGCGTGGCCTGCTCAACCCGTTGCGGCTGCTAACTCAGGATGCGGCGATCCGCCGGCTGTCGGTGGCGAGTTTCGTCTATTCCGGCATCCAGCTCAGCTTCATCGCCTTCATGACCGTGCACCTGACCAGTGCCGCCGGATTCGATCTTCTGGGCGCCGGAAGGGCGCTGGCCGTGTATCAGATCTGCGGCGCGGTCAGCCGGCCGATCTGGGGTTGGGTCGCCGATAAATTTCTCCCGCCCAGTCGTATGCTCGGGTTGCAGGGGCTGGGGATGGCCGGTGCCGCGACCGCTGCCGGCGCGTTCGGGCCGGCTTGGCCGGTCTGGCTGGTTCTGGTGGTCTGCGGCATCGCCGGCGCCACCGCCAGCGGTTATACCGGGCTGGCCTTCGCCGAATATGCCCGCCTGGGTGGCGCGCGCCGGACCGAGGCCACCGGGTTGGGTGCCGCGGTGATGTTCACCGGGGTCATGCTGATCCCCTCCACCATGGGGTTCACGCTGACCGTGACCGGGAACTACATGCTGTGCTTCGGGGTGTTGGCGGCGATGGCGACTGCCGCCGGGATCGTCGTCGGTGCGTCGGTTCGCCGGAGTTGATGGGCCAATCCATGCGCGCAGCCCGACGCAGCCGTCTGAGCGAAACCGATCTCGCGGAGTGGGCGAGCTATGTCCAGCATGTGCGCACGCTGCCCGGACGCACCCGTCCTGCAATGGCCGATCCGGCATCCAAGCTGCCCCCCCAGCAATCGCCGGCGGCGCGCGCTTTGCCGGTCGCCGCACCGCCGCGCCAGCATCCCAGCCTGGGGGCCCTGGTGATCGGCAGCCAGCCGCCCGGCGTGGACAACGCCACCTGGCAACGCTTTCGCACCGGTAAGCTGGCGGCATCGCGCACGCTCGATCTGCATGGACGGACGGCTCAGCGCGCTTACCAGGCGTTGGTGCCGCTGCTGCGGGGCGCGCATGCGGAGGGGCTGCGCTGCGTGGAAATCATCACCGGCCGCGGCAGCGGGGAAACCGGCGGGGTGCTGCGCCGCGAGCTGCCGCTATGGCTGAACCTGCCGGAATTGCGCCCCCTGATCCTGGCCGCTTCCCACCCCCACGCCGCCAACCCCGGCTCCGTCCGCCTGCTGCTGCGCCGGGCGCGGCCGGGGTAGGAAGGTTGGGGCTCCGCCCCAAACCCCGGCAGGGCGCTGCCCTGCACCCGCAAAGGGACAGTCGTCCCTTTGATCCCTTTGACTGGTTTCTCTTGAAAGGGCCATGACGTAGCCTGTCAACGGCTATGTCGCCAAGGCCCTTTCAAGAGAAACCAGTCAAAGGGGGGTCAAGGGGCCCCTGGCTCCTTGCGGGGTGAAGGGGCAGAGCCCCTTTTGGGGTTTGGGGCGGAGCCCCAACCTTCCTACCCCGGCCGCTTGCGGATCAGGTAGCGTTGGCGGCCTTCGATGACGAGTTCCTTTCGCTGGTTGTGAATGGTGCTGGCGAAGCCGATCACCCCGGTGCTGCGGTTGGGCGAGAGTTCGTCGATTGTCAGGGCGGGATACAGCGTGTCGTTGGCGTAGACCGGCTTGAGAAATTTGCTCGATTGCTCGATGAAGCCCACCAGGCTGTCTTCGACCATATAGGGAAACAGCCCGGCGCCGGGTGCGCTCTGGATTACGGCCTGGAAGCCATGCGCCAGAAGATGCGGCATGCCCCGCGCGCGACAGTATTCGACATCGTAATGCACCGGGTGGTTGTCGCCGGAGGCGCCCTGGAAGGCCAGGAACACCGCCTCCGTCATGGTGCGGCTGGGCAGCACGAAACGCTCGCCGAGGGTGAAATCGTCGAACCAGCGCTGGCCTGGCACCATCCGGTGCTGGGCCGGGTCAAAACCGCTCATACCGCACCGTCGCGGTGCAAGCCGGCGATCTCGTCCGGACTGAAGGCGAGCTCCGTCAGGATGGCGTCGGTGTGTTGGCCGAGGCCGGGGATATCGCCCATCACCGCTTCGATATCGGTGAAGGTGAACGGCGGCAACAGGGCTTTCACCGGGCCTTCTGGTGTGCCGATGTCGCGCCAGCGGTCGCGCGCGGTGAACTGCACGTGCTCCCAGACGTCCTTGGCGGTATTCATTCGGCCATTGGCGATACCGGCGGCGTCCAGCAGGTCCACGACCTCCAGCGAAGTCTTGTCGGCGAAGAAGGTTTCGATGATCGCCGTAACTTCCGCCCGGTTGGCGGCGCGTTGGGTGTTGGAGTTGAAGCGCGGATCGGTGGCGACCTTGGGCTGGCCCAGCACCTGGGTGCAGAACACCACCCATTCACGCTCGTTCTGCAGGCCGAAGATCACCTGGCCGTCCTGGGTGGCGTGCGCCCCATAGGGCGCGAGTGCCGGGTGGCTGGACGGCGAGCGGGGAACCGCCGAGTTGTCATAGGCGTGACGATAGACCGGATAAGTCATCCATTCGGTCAATGCATCGAGCATGGCGATCTTGACGTTGGCGCCCTGACCGGTGCGCCCGCGCCGGACCAGGGCGGCGAGAATGGCGGAATTGGCATACATGCCGGTGGCGATATCGGCCGCCGAGATGCCGACGCGCGAGGGTGTTTCCGGCGTGCCGGTCACGCTCATCAGCCCGCTTTCGGCCTGGATCAGCAGGTCGTAGGCTTTCTTGTTGGCGAACGGCCCGCTGTCGCCGTAGCCGGAGATGTCGCAGACGATTAATTTGGGATAGGCCGGCGCCAGCGCCGCATAAGACAGGCCAAGCCGCGCGGCCGCTCCGGGGGCGACGTTCTGGATCAGCACGTCGGTTTCTGCCAGCAACCGCGCGAGGATCGGTTTGGCGGCGGGGTGTTTCACGTCCAAGGTCAGGCTACGCTTGCCGCGGTTCAGCCAGACGAAGAAGCTGGCCTGCCCCAGCACGTATTTGTCGTAGCTGCGGGCAAAATCGCCGTCGCCGGGGCGCTCGATCTTGATCACCTCGGCGCCGAGATCGGCCAGATGACGGGTGCAGAGCGGCGCGGCCAGCGCGTGCTCGAGGGCGAGGACCTTGATGCCTTCCAGCGGGTGCCCGGCCTGAGGCCGCCCAACTCGGGGCTGCCCAACTTGAGGCTGCATATCTGGGATGTCTCCTGCTTGCTTTACGGCAGGAAAGCCCGCTGGCTGGGCGAAGTCAAAACCCGGCGATTTCCCGCATCCGCGCGGCAACGCCGGGGGCGGCGGCCAGGATCGGCCCGCCATGCACCGGCCCGTCCGCGTCCATGTACGGGCTGACAAAGGCGCCGGCCTCCTGGCAGATCACGATGGCGGCGGCGCAGTCCCACAGATGAATGTGCAGCTCCACATAGGCGTCGATCCGCCCGGCGGCGGTTTCCGCCAGCCCCAGCGCTCCGGAGCCGCCGATGCGCGGCATGGCGCCGGCATCGCGGACGCGGCCGAGCAGCGCCAGGAATGCCGCATCGGGACGGTGGCGGTTCCAGCCAAGCTCGACGATCGCCTGGCGCAAATCCGTGGTGGGCGCGGCGCGGATCGGGGTGGCGTTCAGCGTCGCCCCGCCGCCGGCGCGTGCGGCGTAGGTGTCGCCGAGCGCGGGTGCGGCGAGCACGCCGATCAGCGGCACCCGGTCCTCGATCAGCGCCAGGGAAACGCAGAACCGGGCGCCGCCACGGGCGTAGTTGGCGGTGCCGTCGATGGGGTCGACGACCCAGCGTAGCCGGCCGGTTCGGCCGTGGCCGGTTTCCTCGCCCTGGAATCCGTCCTCGGGAAAGGCAGCTTGCAGGCGTTCGGCCAGTAGCGCCTCGATCGCGCCGTCCGCCTGGGTCAGCCAGTCCTGCTCGCCTTTCATCGTGAACCCACCGGAACCCGGGGACGGACGCATCCGCATGGCCAAATCGGCCGCCTCGATGACCAGGGATTGCGCGGCTTGGAAGCGTCGGTCGAGAGTGGACATGGATTTCCAGCAGGGGAGGATAACCGCCCTCTAGCCGAAACGCCCTCTAGCCGAAACATGCGTTTCCCGGCATGTGCTGGATCGGAGTACCGGAGGAATGACGACATGCCCATCCTGACAGGCAAGGCAAAGGTGGCTGGCATTTTCGGCTGGCCGGTGGAGCATTCGCGCTCGCCGCGGCTGCATGGGTTCTGGCTGGAGCGGCATGGGATCGACGGCGCCTATGTGCCGTTTCCGGTGGCACCGGAGAATTTTGCCACCGCCGTGCGTGGGCTGTACGCGGCCGGGTTCGCCGGCGGCAACGTGACCACCCCGCACAAGCTGGCGGCGTTCGAGATCTGCGATGTGGTCGATGCGACCGCGCGACGGGCCGGGGCGGTCAATCTGCTGGTGTTCGGCCAGTCCGGCATCCACGGTTTCAACACCGACGGCAGCGGCTTCCTGGCCAATCTGCGCGCGCAGGGGGTTGATCCCACCGCCGGGCCGGCGCTGCTGCTGGGGGCCGGCGGCGGCGCTCGGGCGATCGCTGCTGCGTTGCAGGATCTGGGCGTGACCGTGAGCCTGGCCAACCGCACGCCGGACCGGGCCGAGGCGCTGGCCCGGCAGTTGCCGGGATTGCGGGTTGTCCCCTGGGCGGACCGCAATGCCGTGCTGGGGCAGCACGCAATGGTGGTCAACTGCACCTCGCTGGGCATGCATGGGCAGGGCGATCTGGGCCTGGATCTGGCGCGGGCGCCGGCTAACCTGGCGGTGGCCGATATCGTCTATGTGCCGCTGGAAACCAGGCTTCTGGCGCAGGCGCGCGCGGCCGGGTTGCGCCCCGTGGAGGGGCTCGGGATGCTGCTGCACCAGGCGGTGCCGTCGTTTGCCGCGTGGTTCGGGTTCACCCCGGTGGTGGATGAGGAGCTTCGCCGCTTCGTCGCTGCCGACCTGCTGCCGGCCGATTTGTAGGGTACTATCGGCGCATGAGGATCATCGGGCTTACCGGCGGCATCGGCATGGGCAAGTCGACCGCGGCGGCGGCATTTCGCCGGGCGCGCATCCCGGTCTATGACGCCGATGCCGATGTGCACCGAATGTATCTGCAAGGTGGGCGTGCCGTGCGCCAGATTGATCAGGCGTTCCCCGGCACGGTGGTGGACGGCGCGGTGGACCGCGCCAAATTGCGGCCGGTGTTGCAGCAGCCGGAGAATTTACGCCGGCTGGAGGCGATCGTGCATCCGCTGGTGCGCGACGAGGTTTTGGCGTTCATCGCCCGCGCGCGCCGGCAACGGGCCAGGGCGGTGGTGATCGACAATCCGCTGCTGATCGAGATGGGCATGGCCGATGAGGTCGATCTGGTCGTCGTGGTTTCCGCCCCGCTGGCGGTGCAGATCCATCGCGTGCTGCGGCGCGCGCGGATGACCCCGGACCAGGTCCGCGCGGTGATCGCGCGGCAAATGCCGGATGCCGAAAAACGCCGGCGCGCGGATATCGTGATCCGCACCGGCCTGTCGCGCCGGCACACGCTGCGCCAGCTGTTCCCGCTATTATGGAGCTTGCGTCAATGACCCGCTCGGTCTTGTTCGATACGGAAACCACCGGCCTTGATCCATTGACCGGCGACCGGGTGATCGAGTTCGCCGGGCTGGAACTGCTGAACGACCTGCCGACGGGGGTGTTCTTCCACCGGGTGATCGATCCGCAGCGCGACATCCCCGCCGATGCCAGCCGCATTCACGGCATGACCAACGCGGATGTCTCCGGCAAGCCGTTATTTGCCGATATCGCCAAGGAGCTGCTGGAGTTTCTGGGCTATGACAAGCTGGTCGCGCATAACGCGGCGTTCGATTTTGGCTTTCTGGACGCCGAATTGCTCCGTGTCGGGTTACCAAAACTCGATCGGAGCCGGATGGTGGATACGCTGGCGCTGGCAAAGACCCGGTTTCCCGGCATGCCGAACAGCCTGGACGCGCTGTGCCGCCGCTTCGAGATCGATCTGTCCGCGCGTACGACGCATAACGCGCTGCTGGACTGCAAGCTGTTGGCCGAAGTGTATATCGAGCTCACCGGCGGGCGGCAGCGCGGGCTGTTGCTCGCCGAAGCGGGACAGGAGGGATTTGCCGCCGCGATTTACCACCGCAGCGGGCCGCGGGAGGCGCGCCTGGTGGTGGTGAGTGCGGCCGAGCAGGAAGCCCATTTGGCGTTTATTGCCAGGTTGACCGATCCGGTCTGGAATTTGGCTTAGGGGTAAACCTTGGAGCTTGGCGTTTGGAAACCGTCGGAGGCCATGGGAACAAGTCCAAGGCACAGCCGCTACCCCTGGGCCCCCTATGATCGTGGGATTCGTTTGCAACTGCGTCGGCGCTTCCCGCGCGGCCGATTGCGGGCGACCTATCAGCGCGCGATCGGGTTTGGCACGGCGACGGCCCAAGGCCGGACTGCAGCGGTTACGCGGATATGCTCCATTGCACGCGCGGTGGAAAACGGTGCCAGCAGTCGGAATGGTAACGTCGCCGAATGCCAGATCGGATGGACGCTAGGGTCAGTTTCGAGTGCGCCGCGCCAGCGTTCTAACATCACATTGCGCTCGGCATCGTCGCGTGCCGCCTCCTCCGCATTCAGCCGGTCGAGGTTTCGAGTCTTGGACTCGAAATGGTGCAGCGTGATGTGCGGGGTCCAGAGCACCTTGCGCCCCGCTCCGCGTAGCTTAAGCGCATAGTCGATATCGCTGTAGCCGACCGGCAGGGCTGTTTCGTCGAAGCCGCCTAATGCCTCGAATAGGTCCCGCGGTGTCGCGAGGAAGGCGCCTGTGACCGCGCTGACGGCGCGAGTGACCTGCCAGCGGCAAAGCGGTCCCGCCTCGATTAATGGTCGATATAAACCGTCATGGTGGGTGGGCGATGGGATCCATCCGAAGATAATACCGGCATGTTGAATAGTGTTGTCAGGATACAATAGCCGCGCGCCCACCGCTCCCACCTCGGGTCGTTCCAGAAGGCCACGTAGCCGTGCGTCCCAGCCGTAAGAGAGCATCCGCATGTCGTCGTTAGCGAACACGAGCAGGGGCGCGGCGGTCATTGCTGCGCCCCGGTTGTTGAGCCGCGACCAGTTGAACGGCTCTTCCAGCGTCATCAGCCGCATCGCGCCGCTTGCCGTCAGACGCTCCAACGCTTGGCGATCGGCGACATTAGTGCCACCATTGTCTAATACCAGGATCTCAAGTGCTTCTGCTTCGTCTGCCGTCTTACGCAGACTTTCGACCAGCGCACAGACGTCGAACGAGTTGTCGCGAGTTGGCACTATGACTGCGATGCGCTTGGATTGTGCTCGCCAAAGGATCGGAAGCGGCTGGCGTGCATTGTCGTCCTTGGCTGGCGCGATCTCGGCTGCTGATCCAACGTGAGCGAGATGCGCGGACACGGCATCCTTATGAGTCTGCGTCCGTATCGGGGCGGCATCGGTGGGAGGATTACGGTGCACCAGCGGATACGGCACGTGGCCTACTTTGGCGGCGAAGGCGAGCTCCAGAAGCAGCGAAACACGAGCGGATTCCAACGAGGCCGTGCGTATTCGCGGCATCATCTCCCGCAGCAACTTAGTGCGTACAGCGATCGTCTCGCCGAACACATTGCATTCCAGCAGGGTGTCATAATCCACGACTTGTCGCAGCAATGGGCGGCTGCGTATCAAGCACTTGCCGCTCGCTATCGCCGTCTCTTCGTCGCAGATGAACGCCATCGCGTTGGACGCGTTGAGGGCAGTGACGAACCATCGAAGCGCGTGGCAATCAAGTATGGCACCGGGCGCAAGCAAAAGTACGGCATCGGGCTGCTCACATGCCATATGAAGCTCTGCAGCAGCAGCCTCGCCGTCGATCTCGGTCCAGGTAATGCGGGGATCGGAGACAGCTGCGCGCTCGACGATCTGCCGATGTTCTCGCGTCTGTCCAAGGACAAGAAGCCGCCAAACCTCGTGCGACTGCGCTCGCATCGCCGCGATCTGAACGTAAAGTGTGCTCGGTGTCTCGCGGTCTGCGAGCAAAAGAACAGCGATTGCATCCTGAAGTGAAGCGGAGGGTGGGGCAGGGACTGAAAACAGGGCGCGATACTGACCATAGAATTCGATCGGAAAGGCAGATATTTCCTGCAATTCGGGCAGACGTTCAGCTAGATTAGTAACTCGAATTCGCAGCTCGGCTATTTCGCCGCTCAAGTGCAGCAGCGCATCCAGCGACCCAGCCCGAAGCCGGGCATCGAATACACGTGCCTGCTCCGCAGGATCGCCCAAAGCGGCCAGCTCAAGGGTCGCTTGAGCGTCTGACGGAGCGAGCAGCAATACCTGTCGATAGGCAGCCATTGCTTCTGTTTGCCGGCCGAGCAATTTGAGCAGATGCCCAAGCTGCAAATGGATATCAGCCTCTTCCGGTCGAGCGGCGATCGCCGCGCGATAGACCGCCTCGGCGGCGTTAACCTCGCCGGAATCCTTCAGCATATTGCCGAATTGCACTCGGATATCATTCAGCTCGGGTGCATGTTCAAGCACTTCGCTATAAAGTTGCGCGGCTGCGGCAAATTCCCGCCTATCACGCAGACGGTCCGCCGCCTGAATACGACCAGCCATTTCGGCCTTTTGGCCAAAAGCATCTTCCTGAAATGCCTTGGACTGAGGCTCGGCCCGCAACGGAGCAGGCGGCAATCTGATGCGAAACGCCGCCTGGGCGAGCCGTCGAATGATGTGCCATTTTGCAAAAACAAGCATCAGCATCGTCCAACATCGGTCTTTATCGGTGTTTGATATGACCCAGCCGAGCGTGTGTCACCCACTTCACATCCGCGCGTGATCATCCGCTG
>JAYTXR010000347.1:0-9237 GCA_043742865.1 Acetobacteraceae bacterium | reverse complement strand
ATGCCCAGCCCGGCTTCGATTTCAAGCACCGTGACCGAGCTTGTCCATACCGACCGCGGTGGCTGCGCGTTGAACCAGTTGATCACCGCAAATTCCGCCCGAACGCGCATCATCTCAGACACCACGTCGGTGTCGAGCAGAATCACTCCTCGAAGCTGGCCGGAGCGAAGGGGTGCCGTCCCATCTTCTCGATCGCCGCGACCTCCTCGTCGTTCAATCCAATGCCCTCGAACAATGCCGCCATCCGCGTGCCCAGGCCCACGGATTGCTGATCCCCCTGTTTAACCGCATCGCGCAGAATATCGCGCACCTCGGCTTCCATGCTGCGGCCATGCCGCATCGCGCGGTGCTTGAGGCGGAGTTTCAGGTCGTCGTCGATATTGCGTACCACTAACTGGGCCATCGGCACCTCCAGGATGATACCATGATATCAACTGCGGGTGCAGCGCAACACCCTTCCCGATTATCGCTTCGCCAGTCCATCAAATGCCTTCAACCGCGCCAGCAGCGCCGGCATCTCGCGTAGCGGGATCATGTTCGGCCCGTCGCTCGGCGCGCGGTCCGGGTCCGGGTGGCTTTCGATGAACACCGCCGCCACGCCCACGGCCAGGGCGGCGCGAGCCAGAACCGGGGCGAATTCGCGCTGTCCGCCCGACGATGTCCCCTGCCCGCCCGGCTGCTGCACCGAATGGGTGGCATCGAACACTACGGGGTAGCCGGTCGCGGCCATTACCGGCAGGCCACGGAAATCCGTCACCAGCGTGTTGTAGCCAAAACTGGTGCCGCGCTCGCAGAGCAGGATGTTCTCGTTGCCGGTGCTGGCGATCTTGGCGGCGACGTTGACCATGTCCCAGGGCGCCAGGAACTGGCCCTTCTTGACATTGATCGCCCGCCCGGTGGCGCCGGCGGCCAGCAGCAGATCGGTCTGACGGCAGAGGAAGGCGGGGATCTGCAGCACATCCACCGCTTCCGCCGTGGGCGCGCATTGTTCCGGCAGATGCACGTCGGTCAGCACGGGAATGCCGAGGCTTTCGCCCACTTCGGCCAGGATCTTCAGCCCCTCGGCCATGCCGATGCCGCGGGCGGCGGTGGCGCTGGTGCGATTGGCTTTGTCGAAGCTGCTTTTGTAGATCAAGGGGATGGCGAGTGCGGCGCAGACCGCCTTCAGCTCCCCGGCAACCTCTAGCGCGTGGCTGCGGCTTTCGATCTGGCAAGGGCCGGAAATCAACACGAACGGCAGGTGATTGCCGATCGCGATGTCGCGGACCCGGATGATTTTGGCGTCAGACAAGGCGGGACTGGCGGAGGGCGGCCGCGACGAAACCGGAAAACAGCGGATGCGGCTCGAACGGCTTCGATTTCAGCTCCGGATGATACTGCACGCCGATGAACCAGGGATGGTCCGGGATTTCCACGATCTCCGGCAAAATCCCGTCTGGCGACATGCCGGAGAAGCGCATCCCCGCCTGTTCCAGCCGATCGCGGTAATGCACGTTCACCTCGTAACGATGGCGATGGCGTTCGTGGATCGATGCCGCGCCGCCATAGATCGAGCTTACCAGGCTGCCCGCTCCGAGCCTTGCCTCAAACGCGCCGAGTCGCATGGTGCCGCCCAGATCGCCGCCTGCCTCGCGCCGCTCCATCTCGTTGCCGCTGGCCCATTCGGTCAGCAATCCGACCACCGCGGTGTCGCAGGCGCCGAATTCGGTGGAGGAGGCATCGGTCATGCCGGCCAGGTTGCGCGCGGTTTCGATCACCGCCATCTGCATGCCGAAGCAGATGCCGAAAAACGGTATGTCGCGTTCCCTGGCGAAACGCACCGCGGCGATCTTGCCCTCGGTGCCGCGCTCGCCGAAGCCGCCGGGCACCAGGATCGCGTGCACGCCCTCCAGCCGGGCGACCGCGTTCGGCTGCTCGAAGATCTCGCTGTCCACCCAATCCAGTTGCACGCGCACCCGGTTGGCGATGCCGCCATGCGCCAGCGCCTCGGCCAGCGACTTATAGCTGTCCAGCAGATTGGTGTATTTGCCGACCACCGCGATCCGCACCTCGCCTTCCGGCTGGCGCACCGCATCGACGATACGCTGCCAGCGGCGCAGATCCGGCTCGGCCTCGAACGGCAGATGAAAATGGCGCAGCACTTCGCGGTCCATGCCCTCCGCGTGGTAGCTGATCGGCACTGCGTAGATGGTATCGACATCCAGCGCGGCGATCACCGCCTCGGGTCGGACATTGCAGAACAGCGCGATCTTGCGGCGCTCGGTCGGCGGGATCGGCCGGTCGCAGCGGCATAGCAGCATCTGCGGCTGGATGCCGACGCTGAGCAGCTCCTTCACCGAATGCTGCGTCGGCTTGGTCTTCAGCTCCCCGGCCGAGGGGATATAGGGCAGCAGGGTCAGATGCACGAACATCGCCGCCTGCGGACCCAGCTCGTTGCCGAGCTGGCGGATCGCTTCCAGGAACGGCAGGCTTTCGATGTCGCCGACCGTCCCGCCGATCTCGATCAGGACGAAATCGAGCCCGTCGGTGTCGCGGGTGATAGCTTCCTTGATGGCGTCGGTGATGTGCGGAATGACCTGCACGGTGGCGCCGAGATAGTCGCCGCGGCGTTCGCGCGCGATCACCTCCGAGTAGATCCGCCCGGTGGTGGCGTTATCCGAGCGGCGGGCGGAAACGCCGGTGAAACGCTCATAATGGCCGAGATCGAGATCGGTCTCGGCGCCGTCATCGGTGACGAACACCTCGCCATGCTGCAGCGGGCTCATGGTGCCGGGATCGACGTTCAGATAGGGGTCGAGCTTACGCAGCCGCACCCGATACCCGCGCGACAGCAGCAATGCCCCGAGTGCCGCGGAGGCGATGCCCTTGCCGAGGGAGGAGACCACGCCGCCAGTGATAAATACATACCGCGTCATGGGGACCCGTTATAGCCAACCGAATCGGCAAACGGGAAGCCCGCCGGCAAACCGTCCCGCAAGGTGCAGCTATGCGGGCGCGGACCGGCTGGCGCCATCCGGTTCAATTGGTGGGAACGGTCGGGCCGGATGGTTTGCCCGGGGGCGTTCCAGGCGAAGTGCCGGGCGCCGTGCCGGGGGTCGTGCCGGGGGTCGTGCCGGGGGAGGCTGGCGCCACAGGCTCGCCGGGCTTGCCGGTATCGGACCCCGACGGGATCAATGGCGCGACGGCCGGCGCGCTGATCGGCGCCCGATCGAGGATGGATGTGCGCCCGGCGCTGACCGTGCCGCGATTGAGCAGCGCCAGCGTCAGCGACAGCCCCATGAAGATCGCCGCCAGGATGGCGGTCGCCCGGGTCAGCAAATTGGCGGTGCCGCGCCCGCCCATGAACGAGCCCATGCCCTGCGTGGAGCCAATGCCCAGCCCGCCGCCCTCGCTACGTTGAATGAGCACGACGCCGATCAGCGCAAGGGTCACGAACACGTGGATGATCAGCAAGACGGAGGTCATGGAAAGTCCTTCAAGGCGCTTCGATGGCGGCTAATAGCGCCAGAGGCCGGATACTGGCAAATGCGCCGCGGCGTACCGCCAGCGGGTTGCTATCCGGCAAGCGCCCGATTGGTGACCAGCTGGACGCGCTCGACCTCTACTGCGCCGGTCTGGGTCAGGCGGATCAGATTGACCGTCTTGGCCAGCTCCGGCGAGCCCGAATAATAGGCCGGCACAAGCCCGGTGCCGATTTTTTCCGGGCGGTTCCAATGACCCAAGGCCAGATAATCGGCTGCGGTGGCGTCGATTTCCGCGTCGCTGATCAACCAGGACGGCCGCAGCGGGATGGCGCCGTCCTTCTCGTAATGGCCGTGCGCCAGGGCGATGTGCCAGCGCGCGCGGCGCGGCCTCGGCGAGCGCAGCGGCACCATGTTGTCATAGCTGCGATGCGGATGGCCCCAGATTTCCAGATCATGGCCGGGGAAATGCACCGCCTGCTCATGCGTCAGGCCGATGATGTGGACGTTGGGGATATCGGCATAGCCGCCGCGGATATAGACGGAATCGGGCGTCAGCGGGTCGTGGTTGCCGGGCAGGATCACCACCTGCATGCCGGCCTCGGACAGCAGCGCGCCAGCCTGGGCGAGGATCGAGGCCGGCATCCGGTTATGGTCGAACACATCGCCGACCAGCAGCGCGTAATGCGCGTCCATCGCCCGCGCGGTGGCCAGCACCACGCGCAGGCCGCCGGTGCCGTCGCCGTCATAGACATCCGCGGTCAGGTCGTCATCCACATGCAGGTCCGAGCTATGGACCAGCAGCAGATCATGGGCGGCGGTGAGACTCATGGTAATCCGTTCCTGCGACCGATATCGGCGCAAGATGACAGCGCGAGGCGGCGGGTCAACCGCTGGCCGGCCGGGTTACGGAATCGGATGGCGCCGGCGGGCGCGGTTGCAGCCGCAGGCCTTTCCGCCACAGGCGAAGCGCCTCCCAATGAATGCCGCCCAGCACTTTCAGCGCCAACAGCGGATGGCTCAGGAATGCGCCTAGCAGCGACCGGTCCGACACTTCCTGCCGCGCGCCGGTGAAGCTGGTGGTGATCATCGTCTCCCCGCCGGCCAGAGCTTGGATCGCCACCGAGACCGATTTGCCCGGCAACGACACCTGGAACCGATAGATCATGTCCAGCCCGAAAAACGGCGAGACATAGAGCCGCTTGGCGCATTCCTGCGCGACCGCGCCGGTGGTGGCGGGCAGCAGATAGCAATGGCGTTCGCCGAAGGTGTTGTTGACCTCGTACAGCATCGCCGCAAGCCCGCCGTCCCGGCGGTGGCAGTAATAGACGCTGATCGGGTTGAACACGCAGCCGAGCACCCGGGGCATGCACAGCACCCGGATGGCGCCGCCATCGAGGTGGATGCCCGCATCCGACAGATGCCGCTCGACCTGCTGGCGCAGAGTCTGGCCGGTGCCGGACAGATGGTCGCGGTCGCAAAAGCTCAGCAGGTTGAAGCGGTTGTGGGAGAACAGCCGCAACGACCGCGCCAGCGCCGGAATTTCGTCGAGATCGAACAGCATCTGGAAAATGCGATAGCGCAGCGCGTGCACGACAGGCTTGTATCGCCGATGCGCCACCAGGCCGGGATACAGGCCCGAGGCCCAAACGCTTGCCAAGGCGCTCATGCGGCAAACTCGGCGACCGGACAGCCCGGCGCCGAACCCAGAAAAATCCGCCCGGACTCCTCGGGAACCGACCATGGACGGCGCACCCCGCCCAGCGCCTCGGCCACCGCCAGACCGGCCTGCAAGCCGTCCTCGTGGAACCCCGCGCCGAAATAGGCGCCGCAGAACCAGGTCCGCTGCCCGCCTTGCAGGGTCCATAGTCGGCGTTGCGCGCCGATCGCAGCCGCATCGAACAGCGGATGGTCGTAGAACTCCCGGTGCAGGATCTTGGCCGGATCCGGCATCGTTGCGGGGTTCAGCGTCAGGAACAACGGCGTGGCGTCGGGAATGGCTTGCAGCCGGTTCATCCAATAGGTCACGCAGGGCAGCCCGCCCTCCGCCGGCTCCCGCTTGCCGGAAAAATTCCAGGCCGCCCAGACCGATTTGCGCATCGGCATCAGCGCGGCATCCTGGTGCAGCACCGCCAAATTCCTTGCATAGGCGAACGCGCCGAGCAGTTCGTTTTCCTTAACGCTTGGCTGCTCCAGCATCGCCAAAGACTGGTCGGCATGGGCGGCGACCACGACATGGTCGAACCGGGCGGTCCCGCCCCGGCTGTCGCGCACGCGCACATGATCGGCGAACCGGCTGATGCCGGTCACCGCATGGCCCAGGCGGATACGGTCCGCATAGCGCGCGGTCAGGCGCTGGACATAGGCGCGGCTGCCGCCGGTGACGGTTCGCCAGACCGGCCGCCCGGTGAATTGCAGCAGCCCATGGTTGCGGCAGAACCGCAAAAATGCCGCCGCCGGATAGTCGCGGACCTGCCCGACCGGCGTGGACCAGATCGCCGCCGCCATCGGCAGCAGGTGATCGCGCTGAAAATCCCCCCCGTACCCGCCGGCGTCCAGATAGGCACCCAGGGAGAGATCGTCGGCCAGCGCCCCCGCTTCATCGGCGCGGCCGGCGTCGGCGCTGGCCTGGCGATAGAACCGGCGCAGATCGCTCAGCATCGACCAAAAACGCGGCCGGATCAGGTTGCGTTTTTGCGCGAACAGCCCGAACAGATCGGTGCCGGCGTATTCCAGCACACCGCCGTCCATGGACACCGCAAACGACATCTCCGAATCCTGCGTCGGCACGTCCAGCAGGTCGAACAACGCGGTAAGATTGGGATAATTCAGTTCATTGTAGACGATGAACCCGGTATCCACCGGAACCGCGCCGATCCGGCAGGCGGCATCGACCGTGTTGCTGTGGCCGCCCAGCCGGGGGGCGGCCTCATAGACCGTGACCCGATGGCGCAGACTGAGTAGCCACGCCGCCGCCATGCCGGAAATGCCGGTACCGACGATGGCGATATCCAGCTGGTGATCCGGCTCGGTTGTTGGCACGCGCCCCCCCCGGGTTTCGTCAGATGGTTCCGTCAAATTCGCTCATACAAAACAATAGACCCATCCTCGGCAACAAAGCGCGTCGCGGTCCAGGTTTCGGTCCGGTCGTACCAAAGGTCCAGCTTGGCGTCACCGCTGAGGTTGAAGCGCCTGGCGGCGATTTTTTTGCCGGAAGCCAACGAAACCGGTTCCTCGGGGAACGCGGTGACGATCGGGCGCAACAGCCGCCCGCCCTGCGGATTGATGACCGGGACCGCCAATTCCCGGTGGTTCCAATGGTTTGCGGTCATCGCCCCCGGCGGGGCGATATACCGCCCGCCGGTGGTGCCCTGGACCACCAGGCCGTCCGGCCCCAGCCGGGCCGTCATGGACTCCATCTTGCCATCATCGTTGGTCTTGCCGTCCGCCGCGACCAGCACCCCGTCCCGCCAGGTCTCGCTGGCGCGATGGACGTAGCGGAAGACCGGGATCGGACCGAACGACACGACGATTTCCACCGCCACATCGACCAGCAGATTGTCGCCGTCCTGGCGGAAGGCCAGCCGATGCGAGCCGATATCCTTGTCGTTGCGGCGGATACGGAATGCCAGCGAACCGGTATCCGGCACCGGCAACGCTGGCGCGGCCGCCTTCGCCAGGCCGGTCATGCCCGATGCAGACAATGCCGCCAGCCCGCCGAGAACAGAGCGGCGCGCCAGCCGCTGGCCCGGGTCAGGCCGGACATTCGATCTTGTATAAACCGACATCGATCGCTCCCGCGGTAAATCCGCCTTCGCAATAGCAAAGGTAATATTCCCACATCCGTTTGAACCGCAGCGAGAACCCCATTTTCTCGATCTTCGGCCAGGCGGCCTGGAAGCGGCTGTTCCATTCCGCAAGGGTCCGGGCATAGCTCTGGCCAAAGGTTTCCATGGATATCAACCGCAGGCCGGCGCGGTCGATCTGCCGGCGCATCTCTGGGATCGTCGGCAGCATGCCGCCGGGGAAGATGTAGCGCTGGATGAAATCGACGTTGTTGCGGTAATTGTCGAAGCGGCGGTCCTCGATGGTGATGCCCTGCAGCACTGCCACGCCGCCGGGCACCAGCCGGTCTCGCAGGGTCGCGAAATAGGTCGGCCAATAGGCCTGGCCGACCGCCTCCAGCATCTCGATCGACACGATCCGGTCGAACTTTCCTTTCACTTCCCGGTAGTCCTGCAGTCGCAGATCGGCCCGTCGATCGAGGCCCGCCGCAGATAGCCGCTTTGTGGCGACCTCCAGCTGGGCCGGCGACAGGGTAATGCCGGTCAGATGCGACTTCCCATCGCGCACGATCCGCTCCGCCAGGGCGCCCCAGCCGCAGCCGATCTCCAGCACCCGGTCGCCGCCCTTCAGGTCCAGCAACTCGATCGTGCGGTCCTGCTTGGTCTGTTGCGCCACTTCGATCGCCGCATCGGGCGAGCGGTAGATGGCGGAGGAATAGGTCATCCCGGCATCCAGCCACTGCGCGTAGAAATCGTTTCCGAGGTCATAATGGCGAGGAATGTTCCGCCGACTGCCCTTTCTGGAGTTGGCGCTCAGAGCGTGGCGCAGACGGATGAACAGCCGCCGCGGCAGGGCCGGGTCGATTGCCGCCCCGAGCGCGCTGTCGTTGAGCGCCGCCAGCTCGATCAATGCCGGCAGGTCCGGGCTGGACCAGTCGCCGTCCAGATAGGCTTCCGCGAAGCCGATATCGCCATCCAGCAAAATCCGCTGCAACGTGCGCCAGCGATGCAGAACCAGGGTGGCCGCCGGCTCAGGAATGGCGCTCGCGAAAGTCAGCCACTCGCCGGAGGGCGTCTGCACGGTCAGGCTGCCGACCGCCAGTCTGGCGGCGAGGCGATCCAGCAGGCGGCGCCTCAGGCTGAGCCGCGGCAGGAACCGGCGCCTTACCGGGAACACCGCGGCGTCGGCGGGAGCTTGGGCCAAATTACTCATGGTCCGGGGGTTTCCTTCTGTCCTGCCCGACGCGTTGCTGCCATCGATCTACGCAACGCAAGGGTTTTTGGATCACCCGCCGGTACGCGCTCCACTCGCGAGCTGGCATCTGGCGCGCTGGAAATGATCCGCCTGCGGATGATCCATCTGCTCTCAAATTGCGTATAGACTGTCATGCATGTCCAGTTGCAACTTCAACCCGCGATCGCTTCCGATGTTGTTCGGTCGATTCTGCAATCCCCGGACCGGAAAGTTGTTCCGCGGCCGTGGAGCGGTATCGGCGGGATCGGCGAGATGATCCCGCCGCCGTCGACCCAGGAGCAAGCCAATGCGGCGTGCATCCGGCGCATCGCGGACCATGCCGACCGAGCCGCCTTCGCGGCCCTGTTCGCGCATTTCGCCCCCAGGGTGAAGGCCTATATGCGTCGGCTCGGCGCCGCCGACGCGCAATCGGAGGATCTCGCGCAGGAGGCGATGTTTGCGGTTTGGCGCAAGGCATCATTGTTCGATCCCGCGCGGGCGGGAGCGGCAACCTGGGTGTTCACGATCGCGCGGAATTTGCGGATCGATACGCTGCGGCGGGAGCGCCCGACCGAGGCGCTGCCGCCCGAAGCCGAAGCCCAGGAGGCCGATAGCGGCCCTGGGGCGGAAGCCGAGTTGATGATCGCGGAGCGTGACCTCGCGCTTCGCACAGCCTTGTCGGTGCTGCCGCCCGAACAGGCGCAGCTGATTCAGCTGGCATTCTATGAGGACCGGCCGCACCGGGAAATTGAAATCG
>JAYTXR010000346.1:0-3551 GCA_043742865.1 Acetobacteraceae bacterium | reverse complement strand
GATTCGGCGCCAGCCGATCCACCATGTTGACGGCGAAACTAATGGCTGCATCGGTCAACAACCGCGTTGATTGCAACACGTTGTGGATGATCATCGGCTTGAACACATTCAGTTCCAGAAAGCTCTGCGCCGCGCCGATGGTGACCGCAACATGATTGCCCATCACCTGAGCGCAAACCATCGTCAATGCCTCGCTTTGGGTTGGATTGGTTTTGCCCGGCATGATCGAGGATGACAGGCCGTCCTCTGGCAGGATCAATTCGCCCAGACCCGAGCGCGGTCCGGATCCGAGCAGGCGGATATCGTTGCCCAGCTTGTTCAGCGACACCGCGATGGTGTTCAGCATGCCCGAGAGTTCCACAAAGGCATCATGCGCGCCCATGCCTTCGAACTTGTTCGGATTGGGGGTGAAGGTCAGCCCGGTCAGGGCCGTCAGCCGATCACAGAACACGCGATCGAACGCCGGATGGCGGTTCAGCCCGGTGCCAACCGCGGTGCCCCCCTGGGGCACCGACAGCAGCCGCGGCAGCGTGGCGTGCAGCCGGGCCATACCCAGCTCAACCTGACACGCCCAGGCGGCGAATTCCTGGCCCAGCGTAACCGGCACGGCATCCATCATGTGGGTCCGCCCGACCTTGACGATGGCGTTCCATCCGGCGCCGCGCGCGGCCAGCGAGGCATGCAGCGTCGCCAGCGCCGGCAGCAGGCGCATGCTGTCCTCGGCCGCCGCGATGTGCATGGCGGTCGGGAAGCTGTCATTGGAGGATTGGCCGCGATTGACGTGATCGTTGGGATGAACCGGGTTGCGTGCGCCCAGGGGCTTGCCCAGAGCGCGGTTCGCCAGGTTGGCGATCACCTCGTTGGCGTTCATGTTGGTCTGCGTGCCAGAGCCGGTTTGCCAAACCGGCAGGGGAAACTGATCGTCATAGTCGCCGGCGGCGATCCGCGCGGCGGCAGTAATGATCGGTTCGGCGATCGCGGCCGGCAACTCGCCCAGCTGAAGATTGGCCTCAGCTGCTGCCTGCTTTTGCAGGCCGACGGCGCGGATCAGCGATGGCGGAAAGCGCTCGGTGCCGATCCGGAACAGCAGCCGCGCCCGCTCGGTCTGCGGGCCCCATAAGCAGAGATCATCGATCTCAATGCTGCCGAGCGCGTCGGCTTCAATACGGGACATGGCCGGTCTCAGGGATCCAGCTTCTCAAGCTCCGTCTCTGCGGCCATTTCCGTCGCCGAACCCAGCGCGGAAACGGCTCCCCCCATCCAGGCCGATGCGGCCGGCGCGTGTTGCAGTGCGTCCAGAGCAGCGATCGCGTGATCGATCGGAACGTGGGTACCATCCCGCGGCGCTGCGGCCTGGCGGGTTTTGAGATCGCGCCGGACGACCTCATAGGCATACTCCGTCGGCGGAAGCTCCAGGGCCTCCCTTGCTTCCAGCACTTCCTGCAGGTTTGTCGGCTCGCCGCCTGCCATGCCCTCGTCCGATGCGATCGACAGAAGTCGGGCGTCCTGTTCCAGTTTTTGGAGCGCCGCCACCTTCTCCTGTTTTGAGAACGCCGGGCTCGCGACGATTTCAAACGGAGTTGCGAAACTCTCCGAGGAATTCTCGATGCTGGTCTTGCTCGTTTCAGTCATACCGATAATCTCCCACGATGCGGCGGCGTGATCGCTCGACGCATCCGTTCACATCTTCACCCGCATTATCCACCGCTTTCCAACGGCCGATCGGATGGTAGCTCATGGGGCGGCAGATCGATTTCCGCTGGCGTTTCCTGGCGTTCGGGCGGCGGGTCGTTTTTCGGAATTTCCGGACTGGGTGTCGGAGGGTCGCTGGGCATGGAGTATGCTCCATTCTGGGTGAACAGGTGCGAGAAAAATCGCTATCAGGCAACCGCAAGCAGATGGATCGAGAACAACTTCGCCGGATCGGTCCAGACCTGGCGTGGCACCCAGCCGGCCGCCTGCGCCAGCCGGGCAAAATCCTCGATGGTCCATTTGTAGCTGTTTTCGGTGTGGATGGTCTCGTCTGGCCGGAAAGCGATCTGCCGGCCGGCGATCCGCACGGTCTGCGCGATTTCGCTGACAAGATGCATTTCGATGCGGCTTTTCGCCTCATTCCACAGCGCTTGGTGGGAGAAGGCGTCGAGGTCGAAATCCGCCCCGGCATCGCGATTGAGGCGGGCCAATATGTTTCGGTTGAAAGCCGCCGTGACCCCTGCCGCGTCGTCATAGGCCGGAACCAGCCGCGCCGGATCCTTGCGCAGATCGACGCCGACCAGCAGCATCGCACCCCACCCTAAGGTATCGCGGACCTGCCGCAGAAACCGCCCGGCCTCGGGCGGTTCCAGATTGCCGATGGTCGATCCCGGAAAAAATCCCAGCCGCGCCAACCCGGCCACCTTCGCCGGCAGCGTCAGCGGGCAGAGAAAATCGACGGCCAGCGCGTGCACCGGCAGATGAGGGTGGGAAACCCCCAATCGTTCGCCGACCTGGCGCAATGCCGTTTCCGCCACATCGATCGGGACATAGGCGGAAAACACCGCCCGGCCCAAGGCATCGCGCTGACGCAGCAGGAATTTGGCCTTACCCTCGTCGCTGGCGCCGTATTCGACCAGCACGCCGCCCGCCGGACACAGGGCGGCGACGCCGGGGGCGATGGTTTCGAGCAAGCGCAATTCGGTACGGGTCAGGTAGTATTCGGGCAACTCGGTGATCTGGCCGAACAGCCGGCAGCCCTCGTCGTCGTAAAACAGTTTCGGCGGCAGCGTCTTGTACGCGCCGAGCAGGCCAGGCAGGGCTGCGGCGACCACTTCCTCGTCGATCGAACGGGATAGGACGAAACCATCATCGGGCATGCGAAGCTCCCTCCCCATCGGCATCGCGGGCCAATCGGACCCCGGAAAATTGCCAGCGCTTGTCGGGATGAAAAAAGTTACGATAGGAATGGCGCGCGTGTCCGGGCGGGGTGGCGAGCGAACCGCCACGCAGCACCATCTGATTGATCATGAACTTGCCATTATATTCCCCGATCGCCCCCGGCGGCGGGCGATAGCCGGGATAGGGGCCATAGGCGCTGGAGGTCCATTGCCAGACATGGCCGTTCATTTCGTACAGGCACATGGCAGAGCCGGCGCGGGTGCTGGCCGACTCCCACTCGGCTTCGGTCGGCAGCCTCGCGCCGGCCCAGCGCGCATAGGCATCCGCCTCGTACCAGCTGACATGGCGCAAAGCGGCGTCTGGATCCAGGGGGGCCAGGCCGCCCGGCCCCGCCTGAAGCCAATCGCCGTCCGTCTGCCGCCAATACAGCGGCGCCTGCCATCCGTCCGCCTGAACCCGGGCCCAGCCATCCGACATCCACAAGGTAGGCGTGCGATAGCCGCCATCGGCAATGAATTGCAGCCATTCGGCGTTGCGCACCAGCCGGTCCGCCAATTGGTAGGGTGGCAGGAATACCCTGTGGCGGGGCAGTTCGTTGTCGAAACAGAATCCCTCGCCGGCATGGCCGATTTCGATCAGACCGCCGGGCTGGCGGACGAAGGCGGTTGGCGCCCGAT
>JAYTXR010000345.1:0-8085 GCA_043742865.1 Acetobacteraceae bacterium | reverse complement strand
GAGGTGTTGCAGCACCGCGTTTTCGTGGTGCTGATCGTGGCCTTCGCCGGATTCGAATGGCGGGTCCGCGCCGGGCAGTGGAAAAATCACGCCGCCGCCTACGCCTTCCCGCTGCTGTGCTTCGCCGGCGGACTGCTGCTGCTGACCCACAGCCACGCGATCGCCAACGTCAAGGAACAATTGCTGATCGAGCTGACCCACACGCCGTTGGCCCTGGCCGGCATCGCCGCCGGCGCGGCGCGCTGGCTGGAGCTGCGGCTGGACCCGCCGGGCAACCGGATCGCCGGCTGGGCCTGGCCAGTATGTTTCCTGATCATCGGCCTGCTGCTGCTGTCTTATCGGGAAGCGTGAAGGAAGGCCAGGGGGCGCTGCCCCCTGGACCCCCGCCAAAGGCGAGCCTTTGGAAACCTTCCGTAGTTTGGGATTCTAAGGGCTTGCCCTTAGCGGGGTCCAGGGGCAGCGCCCCTGGCCTGCTTTCCGCCGGCCGCCGGCCCCGGTAGGATGGTGGCTTCCATCAGCGCAGGAACTTTGCCGCCATGACCGAGTATGTGATCGCCCCGCCCGCCATTGTCTGCGTGCCTGTCGCCGGCGGTGGCATGTTTCCGGTCCGCCGGGTGTTCTGCGTCGGGCGCAACTACGCCGAGCATGCCCGCGAGATGGGCGGCGATCCGAACCGCGAGCCCCCGTTCTTCTTCATGAAACCGGCCGACTCGCTGCTGACCGGCAACGCCGACATGCCCTATCCGCCGGCCAGCGAGGATTTGCACCATGAGATGGAGCTGGTGGTCGCCATCGGCACCGGCGGCGTCGACATCGCCGAGGCGGACGCGCTGGCAAAGCATGTCTGGGGCTACGCCGTCGGCCTCGATATGACCCGCCGCGACGTGCAGAACGTCGCCCGCAAGGCCGGCCAGCCCTGGGACATGGGCAAGGGTTTCGACCACTCGGCGCCGATCAGCGACATCGTCCCGGCCAGCAAGATCGGCCATCCCGATAGCGGTCTGATCGAATTGAAGGTCAACGGCAACGTCCGCCAATCGTCGGATCTGTCCAAAATGATCTGGAACATCCCCGAAACCATTGCCTATCTGTCGCGGCTGGTACGGCTGATGCCGGGCGACCTGATCTATACCGGCACGCCGGAAGGGGTCGCCGCGGTGGTCCGCGGCGATGTGATGGAGGGCAGGGTCGAAGGCGTGGCCAGCCTGCGCACCAAGATCGTCGGATGACGCTGCGGATCGCCACCTGGAACATCAACTCGCTGCGGCTGCGGCTGCCGCGGCTGCCGGAACTGATCGCCGCGCTGGATCCGGACGTGATCTGCCTGCAGGAAACCAAGGTGCCGGACGAGCTGTTTCCGAAGCAGGCGCCGGCGGAGCTGGGCTACCCACATGTCGCCTATCGCGGCATGAAGGGTTACAATGGCGTCGCGATTTTCTCGCGGCTGCCGATCCTGCCGGTGGATACCGCGCCCGACTGGTGCGGCAAAAGCGATTCCCGTCATATCGCGGTCACGATCGACGCCAAGGGTGGCCCGATCGAGCTGCATAATTTCTACGTCCCGGCCGGCGGCGATGTCGCGGACCGCGCGGTGAACGTCAAATTCGGCCATAAGCTGGATTTCGTGACCGAAGCCACCGGCTGGTTCGCCGGCAGGCGCGACCTGACGCGCACCGTGATCGTCGGCGACCTGAACATCGCGCCGCACGAGCACGACGTCTGGAGCCACCGCCAGCTGCTGGATGTGGTCAGCCACACGCCGGTGGAAACCGAGGGCCTTCTCGAATGGCAGCGCACCGGGTTCATCGACGCGGTGCGCCATTTCGTGCCATCGGAGCAAAAGCTGTTCACCTGGTGGTCCTACCGCAACCGCGACTGGCGCCTGTCGGACCGCGGGCGGCGGCTGGATCATGTCTGGGTCACCCCGGATCTACAGGGCGGGCTGACGCGTCACATCATCCTGAAAGATGCCCGCGACTGGACCCAGCCCTCCGACCACGTTCCGGTATGCGTCGAACTGGCGCTATAGCCAATCAGGCGGCAGCTTCTGTCCCGGCGGGGTCGAGACGGTAGCCGCCGCTTTCGGTCAGCAACAGGCGGGCATTGGAGGGGTCGGCTTCGATCTTCTGGCGCAGCCGATAGATATGGGTTTCCAGCGTGTGCGTGGTCACCGAGGCATTATAGCCCCACACCTCGTTCAGCAGCACCTGGCGGGGCACCGGGCGCGGTCCGGCGCGATAGAGGAATTTCAGGATCGCCGCCTCCTTCTCGGTCAGGCGGATGCGGCGGGTCTTCCCTGGCTCGGCCAGCTGCTTGGCGGAGGGGCGGAAGATGAACGGGCCGATGGTGAAGACCGCATCCTCGCTGTTCTCGAAAATGCGCATCTGGGCGCGCACCCGGGCGAGCAGCTCGGCCAGGCGGAACGGCTTGGCAATATAGTCGTTGGCGCCGGAATCGAGGCCGCGGACGACGTCTCCCTCCTCGTCCGAGCCGGTCAACATGATGATCGGGACCTTTAAGCCCTGCTTGCGCAGCTTGACGCATAAATCCCGCCCATCGCCGTCCGGCAGGCCGACATCGAGGATGATGGCGTCGAAACGGGCGTTCCCGAGCGCCGCCTCCGCCTCCGCGACCGAGCCCGCCTCCGCGGCGGAAAACTCCCCATCGATGGTCAGCTGCTCCACCAGGGTGTCGCGTAGTGCATGATCGTCGTCGACGATCAGAATGGGCCGTTCACCCGCCATGAAGCACTCCTGGATCCGCTGTAAGTTTGGGTCGCTTTGAGCTTAGGTCGCTATAAGGTTGCGCCCGCCGATTCGACAGCAGATTTACCTTGCGGCGGAAGCGCCCCGAAGGGAAGAAGGATCGGCCTACGCCGCCAACGAAAATGTGCATCCTCATTTTTTCGTGAACGACGCCGCGACAAAGCCCGCATGCCAGCCTTATACTCGCCGCCAGGCCGGCGTGACTATATATACTCCTCGTTCAGTGATAGCGAACCGACTCCGTGCAAACGAGAACAAATGAACCGTATTTTTCCTTCTGGTCCTGGATCGGCAGCGCTGCAAACCTCGGACGGGCCGCATGCCCATGGGTCTTCGTTGAGGGCGTCTTCGGTGGGGGCGTCTTCCGCGCCGGAGCCGGCGACCCTGCGGCTGCGCGGCGTGCATCGCGCCATCGCCGAGCTGCGCCGCGGCACGCCGGTCCTGCTGACCGGCGAGGTGCCGCTGCTGCTGCTGGCGGCCGAAACCGCGAGTGCGTCGAGCCTGAACGAGCTGGCCGGGCTGGCGGCGGGGCCAGCGGTGCTGCTGCTGGCGCCGATGCGCGCGGCCGCCGTGCTGCAGCGACCGGTGCCGCAGAACGTCTCCGCGGTGGCGCTGAGCCTGTCCGACAGCCTGTTGGCGCCGGCGACGCTGCTCAGCCTGGCCGATCCGACCGTCGAGCAGATGCTGCCGGACCAGCCGGTGCCCACCTCGCTGCCGCTTCTGGCACCGGGCGCGCTGGCGCTGGTGAAGCTGGCGCGGCTGCTGCCGGCGGTGCTCGCGGCGCCAGCGGGACCGGCGGCGCGCGACGCCGCTAAAACCCTGCAGCTGCTCGCGGTTCCCGCCGAGGATGTGCTCGCCTATCCGAAATCCCTTGCCCTTGGGCTGCGCCCGGTCGCCGAGGCGGAAGTGCCGCTGCGGTCCTCCGAACACACCCGCATCGTGGCGTTCCGCGCCCCGGATGCGGGGATCGAGCATCTGGCCATTCTGGTCGGGCGCCCGGAAGACGCCCCGCCGCAAGGCAAGGGTGCGCCGCTGGTCCGCATCCATTCCGAATGCTTCACCGGCGACCTGCTGGACAGTCTGCGCTGTGATTGCGGCCAGCAACTGCGAGGCGCGATCGCGCGGATGGCGCAGGACGGTGCCGGGGTGCTGCTGTATCTGGCCCAGGAAGGCCGCGGCATCGGCCTGGTCAACAAGCTGCGGGCCTACACGCTGCAGGACCGCGGCCTGGATACGCTGGACGCCAACCGCGCGCTGGGCTGGGGTGCCGATGAACGCAACTTCATGGTCGCCGCCACGATGCTGGACAGCCTGGGCATCAAGCGCATCCGGCTGCTGACCAACAACCCCGACAAGCTGGCCGCGCTGGCCGCCTGCGGCATGCAGATCGAGGGGCGGGAGGCGCATTCATTCGCGCCGAACGGGGTCAACGATCAGTATCTCGCCACCAAGGCGGAACGCTTCGGCCACATGCTGGACTGATCGGATGCAGGCGGTGGTTCATCCGGATGGCCGGCTGGTGCTGGGCCGCGACGCCTATCGCGCCGTGCTCGGCCGCGCGGGGATCGCGGTCCACAAGCAGGAAGGCGACGAGGCCACTCCGGCCGGTCTGCTGGCGCTGCGCCGGGTGTTGTTCCGTGCCGACCGGCTGGCTCGCCCCGATTGCGCCGTGCCCACCGAAGCGCTGGCGCCCGACGATGGATGGTGCGACGACCCCCACCACGGCGACTACAACCGGATGGTCCGCCTGCCGCATTCCGGCCGGCACGAGGAATTATGGCGCGCCGATGCGGTCTACGACCTGATCGGTGTATTGGGCTGGAACGACGCCCCGATCGCACGCCACCGCGGCTCGGCGATCTTTCTGCACGTCGCCAGGTCCGATCTGGCGCCGACGCAGGGCTGCATCGCCATGAAATTGCCCGATCTCAGGCGCCTGCTGGCGGCCGGACTGACGGAAATCCAGGTGCTGGCGCCTTAAAACGCTATAGGAAGCCTTTGGGCTTACAGCCGCCCATGGCAATGCTTGAACTTCTTGCCCGAACCGCACGGGCACGGGGCATTTCGGGATGTCTGACGCCAGGTGGCGGGGTCAGCCGCATCCACCGCCATCCGCGCCGGCGGGGCGGTCAGCAGGGCGGTGCCGCCGTCGCCGTAGCCGGCCAGCATCGATTCCGGCTCGGGGTGGTTTTCGATCGTGCGGCTGAAATCCGGCTCTGCCGGTTCCGCCGGCGCCAGCTCTACCCGCGACAGCATGCTGGTCACCCGCTCCTTCAGCTCGTCCAGCATGGCGTTGAACAGCGCGAAGGCCTCGCTTTTATACTCGTTCAGCGGGTCCCGCTGGCCGTAGGCGCGCAGCCCGATGCCCTGGCGCAGATGATCGAGCGCCAGCAGATGTTCCTTCCAGACCGCGTCCAGCACCTGCAACAGCAGCGATTTCTCGATGTAGCGCATCAGTTCGGGCCCGAGATTGGCCGCCTTGGCGGCCATCACGCTGTCGGCAGTGTTTTCGATCCGCTCGCGCAGGCCGGTCTCGTCGATGCCCTCCTCGCGGCCCCACGCCTCGATCGGGATATCCATGCCGAGCACCCGGCGGACGTCCTCGGCCAGCCCGGACAGTTCCCACTGCTCGGAGAAGGCCTTTTGCGGAATGCGGCGCGCGACCATGGCGTGGAGGATCTCCGAGCGCATCTCCGCCACGGTCTCGGCGACATCCTCGGCGCGCATGAACTCGCGGCGCTGGGCATAGACCTCGCGGCGCTGGGCGTTCATCACGTCGTCGTATTTCAGCACATTCTTGCGGGTGTCGAAGTTGCGCGCCTCGACCTTCTTCTGCGCCTTCTCCAGCGCCTTGTTGATCCAGGGATGCACGATCGCCTCGCCGTCCTTCAGGCCGAGGCGCTGCAGCATCCCGCCCATCCGGTCGGACCCGAAGATGCGCATCAGATCGTCTTCCAGCGACAGGAAGAAGCGCGAGCCGCCGGGATCGCCCTGCCGCCCGGACCGGCCGCGCAGCTGATTGTCGATGCGCCGGCTTTCATGCCGCTCGGTGCCGACCACCAGCAGGCCGCCGGCGGCCTTCACCCGCTCATGCGCCACCGAGACCTCGGCGCGGATTTCGGCCTCCCTGGCCGCGTGCAGCGCCGGGTCGGCGATGGCGGCGAGCTCGATTTTCACCCGCATGTCGACATTGCCGCCGAGTTTGATGTCGGTGCCGCGCCCGGCCATGTTGGTGGCGATCGTCACCGCGCCGGGTGCGCCGGCCTGGGAGACGATGGTCGCCTCCTGCTCATGGAAACGCGCGTTCAGCACCGCGTGCGGCACCTGCTTGCGGGTCAGGATGTCGCTGATGACCTCGCTTTTCTCGATGCTGGTGGTGCCGACCAGCACCGGCTGGCCGCGCTCGCGGGCTTCGGCGATCAGCCCGGCCACCGCCTCGTATTTCTCCGCCGCCGAACGATACACCTCGTCGTCCTGGTCCAGTCGGGTGACCGCCACGTTGGTCGGCACCTCGATCACGTCCAGCTTGTAGATTTCGGCGAATTCGTCGGCCTCGGTCATCGCCGTGCCGGTCATGCCGGCGAGCTTGGGATAGAGCCGGAAATAATTCTGGTAGGTGATGGAGGCCAGCGTCTGGTTCTCGGCCTGGACGGTGACGCCCTCCTTGGCCTCCAGCGCCTGGTGCAGGCCGTCGGAATAACGCCGTCCCTCCATCATCCGCCCGGTGAACTCGTCGATCAGGATCACCTTGTCGTCGCGCTCGATGTAATCGACATCACGGGTGAACAGCGTGTGCGCGCGCAGCGATTGCTGCACATGATGCACCACCGAGATGTTGAAAATGTCATAGAGGTTGCCCTCGGTGATGATGCCGGCGTCGCGCAGCATGTCCTCGACCCGCTCGGACCCCGGCTCGGTCATGTTGGCGGTGCGCATCTTTTCGTCTTTGTCATAGGTGGCGGGATCGACCACCAAGTCGCGCACCACCGCATTGACGCTGCGGTACAGGTCGGAACTGTCCTCGGCCGGGCCGGAGATGATCAGCGGTGTGCGCGCCTCGTCGATCAGGATGCTGTCCACCTCGTCGACGATGCCGAAGAAGAAGTCGCGCTGGACCATGTCTTCCAGCCGGTACTTCATGTTGTCGCGCAGGTAGTCGAAGCCGAACTCGTTGTTGGTGCCGTAGGTGATGTCGGCGTTGTAGGCGGCCCGGCGCTGCTCGTCGTCCAGGCCGTGCACGATGATGCCGGTGCTGAGCCCGAGGAAGCTGTAGATCTGGCCCATCCATTCGGCGTCGCGACGGGCCAAATAATCGTTGACGGTGACCACATGCACGCCCTTGCCGGCCAGCGCGTTCAGATAGACCGGCAGCGTGGCGACCAGCGTCTTGCCCTCGCCGGTCTTCATCTCGGCAATCTTGCCGTCATGCAGGACCATGCCCCCAACCATCTGCACATCGAAATGCCGCTGACCCAGTGTGCGGATGGCAGCCTCGCGGACCACCGCGAAGGCTTCGGCCTGGATGTCGTCGAGTTTGCCGCCGGCCGCCAGTTTTTCACGGAATTCCACGGTCTTGGCGCGTAACGCCGCATCCGACAGCGCCTGGATGGCGGGTTCCAGCACATTGATTTCCGGCACCCGGCGCTGATAGGATTTGAGCGAGCGGTCATTGGCGGTGCCGAAGATGGCGCGGGCGATGTTGGCGAACATGCGAACCTTCTTGTGTGGCTGCCTGTCCCATTGGCGCGGGCCGGGCAAAGCAGCGTTCAGATAGGACCCGAGTGGCCCCGGGTCAACGATACGCGACGCGCGGGCACCATACACATGACGACCGGGCACCTGAAATTTTCGGCCATGAGTGGCGTCCTTGTGGCGCAGGGAGGCTTGCGGCATAAACCGAATACGTAGAATCAGGGGTCGGTATGTTGCGTTTCGATTGGCTTGCAGTCCGCTCTCTGGTCAGGTTCACCCTCGCCGGACTGACTCTGGCCGGCTCGCTCGGCTGCGCCACGGCGCTGACTCCGGTCATGGCCCAGGTGGCCCCCGCTCCCGGCACACCCGCTCCCGGCACGCCCGCTCCCGGCACGCCCGCTCCCGCCAGCCAGGCCGCCGCGCCGGCCGATCCGATCGTGGCGAAGGTGGACGGCCATGCGATCCATCAGAGCGATCTGAAAGCGGCGGCCGAGACGCTGCCCGAGAACGCCCGCGGCATGCCGCCCCAGGTGTTGCTGCCGATGCTGCTCGATCAGGTGATCGACGGCCAGGCGCTGCTGATCGCGGCGCGTAAATCCGGCCTCGACAAGGATCCGGTGGTCGCGCG
>JAYTXR010000344.1:0-2405 GCA_043742865.1 Acetobacteraceae bacterium | reverse complement strand
ACCCTTGTGCGACCGTCATGGCCGGCCCTGTGCCGGCCATCCACGGCTTTACCGGCCACGAGAAAGCCGTGGATGCCTGGGACAAGCCCAGGCATGACGACTCAATCTTTCCGCCGGTTGGTATAAAGCGGTTGTTGCAGCGTGGGGGCGCTGTCGGCCACAGTCGTGCGGTGCATGTCGCGCACCTGCGTCGGGTCGAACGGTCGCGCGCGGTGCATGGTGCAGCGGTTGTCCCACATCACCAGATCGTATTGCCGCCATTCATGTGCATGGACGAAGCGGCGCTGCGTCGCGTGCTCGTTCAGATCGCGCAGGAACGCGCGCGCCTCCGGCGTCGGCCAGCCATGGATGGTGCCGGCGTGGGAGGCCAGATACAGCGACAGCTGCCCGGTTGCGGCATGCCGGCGCACCAGGCGCTGGGGCACCGGGACCAGGCGGTCCTGGTATTCGCCGGAAAAATCCTCGATCCGAAAGCCCAGCAGGCCGCGGGAATAGATCTGGCTGTGATCGCAGACCAGCTCCCGGCATTCGTCCTGTGTGGCCACGTCCAGCGCGTCCCAGGCCGCGCGCATATCGGCGAATTCGGTATTGCCGCCGGCGCCGGGGATGACGCGGGCCGACAACAGCGAGTATTTCGACGGCGTCGGCTTGAACGAGCTGTCGGAATGCCAGAGACGGTTGCCCAGCGAAAACAGCCGCCGGAGATTGTCGCGGGCCAGGATGTTGCCGTCTTTGTCGAGGTTGGAGATGTCGTTGATGTCCATGCTCAGCCGGCGGTCCTTGGACATCGCCAGATCGCCGGTGGCGGTCTCCATCGGGCCGAAATTCTGCGAAAACGCGTATTGCTGTTCGTCGGTGATGCGCTGGCCGGGAAACACCAGCACCGCGTAGCGGTCCATGCCGGCCTCGATCGCCGCGGCCTCGGCGGGCGACACGCCGGCGGCGATGTCGATGCCCGACACGGTTCCGGCGAAATCGGGGCGCGCGGGATCGATCGGGCGGATGGACAGCGTGTTCTTCAGGGCAACGTTCATGGCGTCAGCCTCCAGAGAAAGTTCAGGCAGCCTTGCGGAACGTCCGCGGAATGCCGGCTTTCGGCAGCTGGCCGTTCAGCGTCTCGGCCGGCAGCCCGGCATGCAGGATTTTCCGGGACTCAAACAGTTTTTCGAGATCGATGCCGGTGGTGAACCCCATGCTCTCCAGCATGAACACCAGATCCTCGGTCACCACATTGCCCGACGCTCCCGGCGCATAGGGGCAGCCGCCGAGGCCGGCGATGCAGCTGTCGAACATGCGCACCCCCTCCTCCAGCCCGGCCAGCGCGTTGGCGATGCCGAGGCCGCAGGTGTCGTGCAGATGCAGCCCGGCCAGCCGGTCGCCGATCTCGGCGCGGACCGCGCGCACGACCTCGCGGATCATCGCCGGATTGCCGTAGCCCACCGTGTCGGCCAGCATGATCTGATCGACGCCGGCCTCCACCAACCCGACGGCGACGCGCACCACGCTGGCGGTCGGCACCAGCCCGTCGATCGAGCATCCGAACGCCGTGGAGCAGCCGGCGATCACCGGCATTTTCCGGTCCTGCGCGCGGATCCAGGCAACGATGCCACGAACCTCGGCGATCGATTCCGCCGGCGTGCGGTTCAGATTGGCCTGGCTGTGGCCCTCGCTGACCGAGACCGGGATGCTGACCTTGTGCGCGCCGGTGTGGTAGGCGTTCTGCGCGCCGCGCAGGTTCGGGATCAGCGCCTGAATGACCGTGCGATGGCCGATGACCTCCGCCAGCGCCAGCGAACGCTCGACGATCTCGCCGGTATCGGCCAGTTGCGGGATCACCCGCGGCGGGACGAAGCTGCCCACCTCGATCTCCGGCACGCCGGCGGCGGCGATGGAGGCGATCCAGGCCACCTTGTCATCGGTGGTCATCCGGGTTTTGGCAATCTGCAGCCCGTCGCGCGGGCCGACCTCGCAGATGGTGACATGTTCGCTCATTGCAGGACCTCATGATCGTTCACGGCAGGGAGCCTCGTGGCAACTAAACTGAAACGCCCCGCGTTGCTGCGCAAGGGAGCCGTCAGGACGTTGCCACCGGGGCATCGGCGTTCTATTGGCGCGGGTCGAGTTTACCAAAAATATTGGCCGGAAGGAACCAGACCACGATGAAGCTGCTGCGGTACGGGCTGCTGGCCGCCTCCGCGCTGGTCGGCTCCGCGCTGGGCGTCTGGGCGCCGGCCGGCGCGCAGGCGCCCCCCGGCCCGCCCGCGGTCGGGGTCGTTCGGGTGGAAAAGCGCGCGGTCACCGAGACCGAGGAATTCATCGGCCGCATCCAATCGGTCAACCGGGTGGACCTGACCGTGCGGGTCACCGGCTTTCTGCAGCAAAAACAATTCAGCGAAGGGGCCGAG
>JAYTXR010000343.1:0-3048 GCA_043742865.1 Acetobacteraceae bacterium | reverse complement strand
GTCAGCAGTAAAAAATCATCTACACCAAAACGAATAAATTCGCGCAGCAGCCAGGCCAGGAACGGGCGGTCGCCGATTTGCAGCAGCGGTTTGGGGGTGGCGGCGGTCAACTCGCCGAGGCGGGTGCCCATCCCGCCGACCAGCACGGCGCATTGGCGGATCGTGGCATCGGGCATCGCTCAGGCGGCGTTGCGCGGGAACATCTCGCGTTCAACCAGGGCGCAGACAATATGGGCGGCAACGATATGGATCTGCTGGATGACCGCGGTCTTGCCGGAAGGCGCTTGCAGCAACAGGCTGCATCTTTCGTGCATCGGGCCGCCATCGGCGCCGCAAAAGCCGATCGAGGCCAGGCCGCGTTCGCGGGCCGCATCGAAGGCGCGCAGCACGTTGGGAGATTTCCCCGAAGTAGAAATCCCCAGAAAAACATCGCCCGGCTGCCCCAGCCCGAGGATTTGGCGCTCGAAGATATACTCGTAACCATAATCGTTTCCGGTGGCGGTGATGACCGACGTATCCACCGTCAGCGCGATGGCGGCCAGCGGGGCGCGGTCGTACATCAGGCGGGAGATGAACTCCCCGGCGATGTGCTGTGCGTCCCCCGCACTTCCGCCATTGCCGGCGATCAGCAGCTTCTTGCCGGCGCGCAAGGCAAGGACGATGGCTTCCGCCATTTCGGTCATGGTCTGTTGGTAGCCGGTATCGGCCTGGAACGCGGCAAGTGCGGCGACGGATTCCGCAAGGTAGGATTTTACAAAATCGGGCATGGACGATCTCCGGCGGGATAAAATTTCTGGGCGGGCGACGCGGCGTGGACGATGCCGAGCAGCGGGTCAAAACCCCGCAGGCGCTCTGCCCAGACGTAGTCAGCCAGCACCCGCCGGCGGGCCGCCGCGCCGATGGAAGCCCCTTGCGGGCCGGCGGCGAGCTGGCACCCGGCGGCAAAGCCGGCGGCATCCGCGGCCAGGATGATTTCGCTGCCGGGCTGCGCGTCGATCCCCTCCAGCGCCTCGGGCGTCACCACGACTGGCCGGGCCATCGCCATGGCTTCCAGCACCTTGTTCTGGATGCCGCGGGCGATGCGCATGGGGGCGACGGCGGCGGTGGCGTGGGCAAGGTAGGGGCGCACATCCGCCACCCGGCCGGTGACGAACACGCCCGGGGTTTGGGCCAGTTTTTCCACCTCCGGGGCGGGGCTGGAGCCGACGATGTGGAATTGGGTATGGGGTTCGCTGCGGCGCAAAATGGGCAGGATTTCCTGCGCGAACCAAGTGACCGCGCCGATATTGGGGGGGTAGTCCATCGTGCCGGTGAACACATAATTGGGTCCGGTCGGATCGTATGGCGGTGCGGCGTCCGCCGGATTCCAGCCCGGTTGGACATAGTCGGGGTCGAAATAGACCGGATCGACGCCGTTGCTGATGGCGCGGATTTTGTCCGCGCAGTCCGCCACCAGCAAGGCGAACAGGTTTGCTTCCTGTTGCGAGACGAACACGCTCCAATCCGCTGCCAGGGCGATACGCCTTTCCAGCGCTGCCACGCGGCGCCATTCGCGCTGATACACCCACCGCATCGGCAGCGAACCGGCCTCGGCGTAGGCGCGCCATTTTTCCGAATCCACGTCCATCATATCCACTAGGCAGATCGGCGGACGCGGGCCAGAATCGAGCAGATACGGCGCCATGTTGGAGGAGCAGACGATGGCCGCCTGCGGCGTTTGCTCGGTCAGCACACGGCGAACCCAGGCGGCCAGGGCGGGGTCCTGATAGAAAGTGACGCTCAACGCCTCCCCGGTCAGCAGGCCACGCAGGCAGGTGAGCTTGGCGCGCTTTCGGTTCAGCGTGGCGAAATGGGAGCTGGTGCACAGCGCGCGCACGGTGTCGATATGCTCGAAATCCTGCTCATCGTCGACCAGGCATCCCAGGTGGATTTTGTAGAATTGCCGCAGGTAGCGGAGGATTTGCAGGGTACGGATCTTTTCGCCCTTGGTCGGCGGGTACGGAATACGCTGGGTGAGGAAAAGCAGATCTTGCATGCGGGGATCCGTGAGGGGGCAAATCCAGCGCCAGGGCGCTGGGCCGGGAAGCGGGCAGGGGGAATGGAAACATCATGCGATATGGCTTCTATCTACCGACGCGCGGCGACCTCGCCAACCGGGGCGCCATCGCCGCGCTGGCCAAAGCGGGGGAGGCGGCGGGATTTCACTCGGCGATGGTGGCCGATCATGTGGTGTTTCCTACCAAATCGCGCTCTGTCTATCCTTATACCGTGTCGGGCGAGCATCCCAGCCATGGCGATGCGCTGGAGCAGTTTGCCATCCTGGCATTTGTCGCCGGCATCACCGAGCGGCTGCGGCTGGTCAGTTCGGTAACCATTCTACCGTATCGCAACCCGGTGCTGGCGGCCAAAATGCTGGCGACGATCGACGTGCTGTCGGCCGGGCGGCTGACGGTGGGGATCGGGGTGGGATGGCTGGAGGAGGAATTTTCCGCGCTCGCCGCCGATTTCGCCCGTCGCGGCGCGGTGACCGACGAGTATCTACAGATTTTCCGGCTGCTGTGGACGCAGTCGCCGGCCTCGTTCGCTGGGGAGTTTTATTCGTTCGCGGATGTCCGCTGCGAGCCGTTTCCGTTGCAGAAACCCGGCCCGCCGATCTGGGTAGGCGGACACAGCCCCGCCGCCCTTCGCCGCTGCGCGCGTCACGGCGATGGCTGGCACCCGGTGGGTTCGATTGCCGCGGTGCCGCTGCCGCCCGAGGAAATGGGGCGCAAGCTGGCGGAGCTGAAGCGATTGACGGAGGCGGCTGGGCGGGATTTTTCCGCGCTGACCATTTCCTACAAGGCACCGCTCTACGACACCGCACTGGCCGGACCGGATGGCGGACGACGGCGGTTTTCCGGGTCGGCGGAACAGATTGCCGGCGATGTGCGGGCGTTTGCAGCGATCGGGGTGGATGAGCTGATTGTCGATTTTCGCGGCGAGACGCTGACGGGGAGCGTGGAGCGGCTCGATTGGTTTGCGGCGGAGGTTATGGGGTTGGTGGGGTAG
>JAYTXR010000342.1:0-4746 GCA_043742865.1 Acetobacteraceae bacterium | reverse complement strand
GCGAACCGGTAGGCTAGCGCATACTTGCCCAGTTCCGACAGCGTGACCGTATCGGCCAGGAAGAAGCGGTCGGAGAAATGGATGGCGAAGGCAGAGATGCTGGCGACGCAGAGCGGCAGACCGAAGCGGATAAGTTGCGGGACGTATTCGCCCCGCCAGCGCCAACCCACCTCGCGCATAGCTCGCCAAAGCAGATACAAGGTGCCGATGCCGGTGACGATCAGCTTGCTGTAGACGAACCCCCAGACTCCGGCACCGGCGAAGCCAATGAAATAGATGTTCAAGCCTAGGTTTCCGGCCAGCGAAGCCATCGAATAGATGAAGAAGAACTTCGCGCGTTCGCGGATGCGCTCGTAGACGAGGACGACCTCCACCATGTTGGCGAACCACATCGCCACGAAGGCGGCCTGCAGCAGCGGTGCCTGGTCGGCCGAATGGAACACCGCCAGGCTGATCGGTCCGGCTGCCAGCACCGCGCCGGCGGCGATCACCGCGCTGAGCAGGGCGGTGAAAATGACGCTGGTGGAGACGATGCCGGCCTGTTGCTCCGCAGTATCCTGGTCGTAGAACAGCCGGGTGAGCGCCGCGCCGATGCTTTGCAGGCCGAACGTGATCCCGACGACCTGGGTGCTGAGTTCAATCAGCTCGATGATGCCGTACTGGGCCGGGCTGAGGTAATGCGAATAGAACGGGATGGCGACAAAACCGAGCACGCGGCTGGCGATGTTCCCCAGAAGATAGAGCGTCGAATTGCGCCAGACGCGGTCGAGCTGCGCTCCAACCACCCGTTTCGGATTTAACAAGACATCCGCCTCATAATTCGCCGCCAAACCTGGCGGGGCCGCTGCATCAATTTCAGGCAAAATCGGCCGCCTCGACAAATCGCCTCGCTGCCGGCGCGTCGGCAGCGGGGCAGCTGCCTTCATGCGGCGCCAACTGGCGATAATAAACAATCGGCCAGCCCCGAAAAATCTGGTCTGGCATCGGTTCGAACCCCAATTTCGGAGCAACCCTACACGCCCCGGCCGGCGCGGTCTAATGACAACGCCGTAGGATATAGTACTTTTCCGCGATCAGAGCCCGTCGGGACTCTATCCAGGATTGTGGCGGAGGGTGCTTAAGTTAATCTCCGCCCTTCATTGAGTTGGCCGCGCAGCTTTTTCAGGCTGCCGCCCATCTTGACTGAGCCGGGCAACGGATGGCCGACGATGTCTTCCGCGAGGCAGGCGGTTTCCAGCAGTTTTTCCAGATCGACCCCGGTCTCGATGCCCATCTCTTCGCACATGAAGACCAGATCCTCGGTGCAGACATTGCCGGCCGCGCCCTTATGCGCGGCGAACGGGCAGCCGCCTAACCCCGCGACGGTGCTGTCGAAGATGTCCACGCCCATCCGCAGGCCGGCATAGGCATTGGCAATGCCCATCCCACGGGTGTCGTGCAGATGCAGCGCGATGCGCTTGTCGGGCCAGCGGTTGCGGACTTTGCCCACCAGCGCGGTGATGGCGACCGGGCTCGCCCACGCCATGGTATCCGCCAGCGACACGATCTTGATGTCCAGGCCGTGTTCGGCGGCGATGTCGAGCATCTGCTGGATCAAGGCGAGCACGGTCGCATGGGCGATATCGCCCTCGAAGTTACAGCCGAACGCCGCCATGATCGAGCCGCGCTCGACCGGCACGCCAGCGGCCTGGAACAATCCGATCATCTCGTGCTGCGCGGCCAAATTGTCTTCCATCGAGCGCTGCTGATTGCGTGCCAGGAATTTTGCCGATGCACAGAGCGATAACGAGCCCTTGATCTCCAGCCCCTCGAACGTCAGTGCCCGTTGGAAGCCCTTGGCGTTGAGCCAAAGGGGAGAATAATTCACCCTATCGTGTCGCTTGAAGCCGCGCACCACCTGGTCCGCATCGGCCCAGCCGGGCACCCGGTTCGGATTGACGAATGAGGCGACCTGGATGTGGTTCAGCCCGGTTTCCGACAGCGCGTCGATCAGCTCGATTTTTCGCGCGGTGGGGATCTGGCCCTTTTCAAATTGGAAACCCTCGCGCGGGCCTTCCTCATTGATCTGCACGAAGGTCGGGAAATCGGTCATCTTGTCGGTTCCAGCTATTTCGGGTGAAGCGTACGCAGGGCGCGGGTAGAGCGTCAAGGAACCAATTCGGTCGCGACGCCATTTGTAGAGGCGCGTTTGGCGCCGCGTGTTCGCGACCGGGAAGGATACGATCTTGACGCAGTCAACGCCGACAACCCGGCGATATCGGCGATGGGCCGCGTTGTCGGCGTTGGGTTTGGCTACCGGACTCTTGCTGGCTGGCTGCACCGGCCGAGACGACCCGCCTTTGGTGTTGGCCCACCAGGTCGATCTCGATCGCTACGCGGGGAAATGGTATGTGATCGCCAACATCCCCTATTTCGCCGAGCGCGGAAATGTCGGCAGCACATTCGATCTGAGTTTCGACCGCGACAAACTGATCGATATCTACAGTGCGCGGAAAGGCGATTTCAACGCCAAACTGACGCAATCCACGCTCACGGGATATGTGGTGCCCGTTACAGGCAACGCGCGATGGCGGGAAAGCCCGTTCTGGCCGCTGTATCTGTCGTATCTGATCCTTTATGTGGACCCCGATTATCGGACCGCTCTGGTCGGTTATCCCGGGCGATCCTATGGCTGGGTCCTGTCGCGGCAGAGCACCCTGGACGATGCAACCTATCGCTCGCTGCTGGAGCGGTTTGCGGCCCAAGGTTACGACACGGCCAGGTTCGCGCGTGTGCCGCAAACGCCCGAGCAGATCGGCCAGCCGGGCTTTCAGTAGCAAGACCTGACCCGAGGCCCTCGGCGGCGGCGGCAAACTCGGCTAGGCTCCCGGAAGGGCCCGTAGAGTTGCGGCCGGAGGAAAAGTCATGTCGTTAAGCCGGGATTTTGCCGCCTTTGTGGCCAATCTTCAATATGAGGACCTGCCCGCGCCGGTCGTGGACCGTGCCAAGGGCGTCACGCTGCAGGCGCTTACCTCCGCGCTGATCGCCCATGACATGCCGGCGAGCCGGCAGGCGCTGGCGTTGATGCGCGAGGAGGAGGCGGGCGGCGGCGGGGTCGCCAGTGTGCTGGGCAGCGCCAGCCGGCTCACCAAGGGGGGGGCGGCGTTCGTCAATGCCGAGATGATCTTCGCCGGCGGCAAGTGGGATACGTTCCGCATGCTGACCCATCCCGGAATCGCGATCCTGCCGGCGGCACTGGCCGCGGCGGAAATCACCGGCTGTTCGGGCCGGGTGCTGCTGACCGCCATCGCCGCCGCCTATGAGGTGATGGAGCGCATGGCGGCGGAGTTCATTCCCACGGTGATGTCGCGCGGCTTTCACGCCGGGCCGGTGTTCGGCATTTTCGGCGCGGCGGTGGTGGCGGCCAAGATCGGCGGCCTGAACGCCGAGCAGATCAACGCCGCGATCGCCCAATGCGTGAACCTGGCGGCTGGCAATCTGGAGGGCATCCGCAGCGGCGGGCGTTCGCTGCGCGAGGGCGGCGCGGTGCGCAATGCGCTGCTGGCGGTGGCGCTGGGCAAGCAGGGCATCCCCGGCGGCGAAACCACTCTGGAAGGCGAGGCCGGGTTCTACCACGCCTATGCCGGTAACAATCTGGGCGAGCTGCGCTATAGTTTTACCGGCCGGAATCGCGTGGATCTAAGCCAGATCACCCAGGGCCTTGGTCAGGAGTGGATTTTTCTGGAGACGCTGTACCGCCTCTATTCCACCGCTGGCTACAACATCGCCCATGTCGATGTGACAGCCAGGCTCTGCGAGGAACATAACCTATCCTACCCCGACATCGAGCGCATCGAGGCGGTGGTCAACTGGCTGGAGACCGAATACCCCAGCCCGGCCTTTCCGCTGCCCGCCAGCGACGGTCAGCCACGGGTCGGCAGCACGCAGTATTTTTCCGCCTATGGCGCGGTGACGCGTGGCTATCCGCTGCTGCGGGGCGGCCAGCCAGCGCAAGGCGAAACCGACCCGCCGGAGGTGCTGGAGTTGATGCATCGGGTGACACTGATCCCCATGGTCGGGCGAACGCTGTTCGGCCCACGGGTCACGGTGTTCACCAAGGATGGCAGACGCTTCACCCGGGAAGGCACCGGGCGCGAGTTCATCTGGGATTTCGAGGAACACGCCAGACGCCTTCAGCCAGTTGCCTCCGGCCTGGCGATACCGCCGGCACAATTTTCCGACCTGATCGATCGCTGCCGGAATCTGGACGCGATCGACGGGGCAGCGGACCGGCTGATCGCGCTGACGATCCCCGGTCAAAGCCGCTGACGTTTGGCCGGCCCTGTCTAGCCAGGTCGGCGTTCCCGGTCTAAGGCGGGTGATCCAAGAAAACGACAGGCAGGTCATGCGCATCGAAATCCTCTGCACCGGTGACGAAGTGCTCACCGGCAAGATCGTCAACAGCAATTTCTCCTACATGAGCCAGAAGCTGGAGGATGCCGGCCTGACGGTCATCTGGGGCACCACGGTCGGCGATGACCGGGCAGCCCTGCTGAGCGCCTTCCAATTCGCCTCTGAACGCGCCGATATCGTCATCGTCAATGGCGGGCTCGGTCCGACCGTGGATGATCTGTCGCAGGAAATCGCTGCCCAGGCGGCCGGCGTGGAGCTGGTGCTGCATGAGGAATGGCTGGCGCGGATGGAGGAATTCTTCTCCCGTCGCAGCCGGACCATGCCGCCGAACAACCGCAAGCAGGCGATGCTGCC
>JAYTXR010000341.1:0-5011 GCA_043742865.1 Acetobacteraceae bacterium | reverse complement strand
TTATTTGAAATCTTCTATCGTTTTATCGGCTTCCTTCCGAATTGATCAAAATCATATTGATTCGAATTACAAATAGGCCATAAATTCAGGATTGTTGGTGGCAAACGCCCCCGACCAAGAAATGCAAGAAACCCGGCCTGCCAGGCGACCGGCGGGAGCAGTCGGTATTTGGAGCAGGGGCAGATGTCGGTGGTGGCGGACAACAATGAAAATACAGGCGGCTTCCCGCGCGAAGCCCTTGGGTCCGCCGACCGCGGACGGATCGATCATCTGCAGATGGCCGCCCAATGGGCCCGTATCCGCGGCCGACTGCAAACAGAAGTCGGCGATGTGGAATACCGCACATGGCTGCGTCAAATGACTCTCGCGGGCCTCGATGGGGACGAAATCACCGTCAATCTTCCCACCCGCTTTCTACGCGATTGGGTGCGCAGCCATTACGGTGACCGTATTACCGCCCTCTGGCTGGCTGAGAACAAGCATTTGCGCGGCGTCGATATTCGCGTGGGCGGAGCGGTGCAGCCGATCTCTGGTCTTGCCGAAAGCCTCTCTCCCTCGCCGACCGCCGATCCACAGGCCAGTGGTCCGGCCGACAGCGGCCAGATCCTCCCCCCATCGCCCAAACCCCCCTTCCCCAAAGCTGACGACCGTGCCGACCCGCGTTCGGAAATCCGCTCTGAAATGGCCGGCGCGCTCGACCAGCGCTTCACCTTCGACAGCTTCGTCGTTGGCAAGCCGAACGAATTCGCCCATGCCTGCGCCCGCCGCGTCGCCGAACACCCTTCCAGCGCCGGCTTCAATCCGCTGTTTCTGTATGGCGGCGTCGGCCTCGGCAAAACCCACCTGATGCACGCCATCGCCTGGGAATTGTCCCATCGCGGCCAGAACGGCGCCGGGCCGACGACCGTTGCCTACATGTCGGCGGAAAAATTCATGTACCGCTTCATCGCGGCCATCCGCAGTCAGTCCACCATGGAATTCAAGGAACAGCTGCGCAGCGTCGACGTGCTGATGATCGACGACCTGCAATTCCTCATCGGCAAGGACAACACCCAGGAAGAGTTCTTCCACACCTTCAACGCCCTGGTCGATGCTGGCAAACAGATCGTCGTCTCGGCCGATAAATCACCCTCGGACTTGAACGGCCTGGAAGACCGGCTGCGCACCCGGCTCGGTTGCGGCATGGTCGCCGACCTGCACGCCACGACCTTCGAACTGCGCATCTCTATCCTGGAGGCGAAGGCGGCCCGCGCCGGCGTGCCGGTGCCGCCGAAGGTGATGGAGTTCCTGGCCCACAAGATCACCTCCAACGTCCGCGAACTTGAAGGCGCGCTGAACCGGCTGATCGCTCATGCCAATCTGTTCGGCCGTCCGGTCACCCTGGAAGCCACGCAGGAGGTGCTGCACGATCTGCTGAAGGCGCATGACCGGCGGGTGACGATCGAAGAGATCCAGCGCCGGGTCGCCGAACACTGGAACATCCGCCTGACCGACATGTCGTCGGCCCGGCGCGCGCGCGCGGTAGCCCGGCCGAGGCAGGTGGCGATGTATCTGGCCAAACAGCTCACCAGCCGATCGCTACCCGAGATCGGTCGGAAATTCGGCAATCGCGACCACACCACGGTCATGCATGCGGTGTCGCGGATCGGCGAATTGATGGAACGCGATCCGGCCTTCGCCGAAGATGTCGAACTGCTCCGGCGGATGCTGGAGTCCTGATGCCGTAAATCTGGGCCAGGGGGGGTCAAGGGGCCGGCATTTTGCCTGGCTGACAGGTTGCTTTGCCTGGGACCCAGCACTTGCTACAAGTCGATTATCGATTCGAGCATGGCTGCGATGCCCGGTGCCGTGAGGCCCGGCGCGATGAGGATACAGACGATGAAGTTCAAGGCCGACCGCGCCACTCTGTTGAAGGCGCTGGCCCATGTGCAGAGCGTGGTCGAAAAGCGCAACACCATCCCGATCCTCGCCAATGTCATGATCGCCGTGCGGGACGGGAAGCTCACCCTCACCGCGACCGACATGGAAATCGCCATCGTCGAGGATGTGGCCGCCGACACCGTGCGCAACGGCGCCTGCACCGCGCCGGCGGCGACCTTGTACGAGATCGTGCGCAAACTGCCGGACGGCGCGGAGGTGGAACTCGACTGCCCCGGCGGAGATGCCCAGTTGGCACTGCGCGCCGGCCGCTACGCCACCAGCCTGGTGGTGCTGCCGACCGAGGATTTCCCCTCGATGACCGCCGGCGCGCTGCCGCACCGCTTCAGCCTGCCGGCCCACACGCTACGCGCCCTGATCGACCGCACCCGCTTCGCCATCAGCACGGAGGAGACACGCTACTACCTGAACGGCATCTACCTGCACGCCGCCGACAGCGATGGCACCAAGGTGTTGCGCGCGGTGGCAACGGACGGGCATCGGCTGGCGCGGGTCGAGGAGCCGTTGCCGATGGGGGCCGCGTCCATGCCTGGCGTCATCATCCCCCGCAAGACCATCGCCGAGTTGCGCAAGCTGCTGGACGAGGTCACCGCGGACGTGGACATCTCGCTGTCGGATACGCGCATTCAGTTCCATACCGGGTCGCTGCTGCTGACCAGCAAGCTGATCGACGGCACGTTTCCGGAATATGACCGCGTCATCCCGCGCGACAACGACAAGGTGCTGCGCGTCGGCAAGAAGGATTTCGCCGAGGCGGTCGGCCGGGTCGCGGCGATTTCTTCGGAACGCTCACGGCCGGTGAAACTGTCGCTGGCGCGCGATCTGCTGGTGCTGTCGGCTGCCAGCCCAGAGATGGGCAATGCCAGCGAGGAGCTGGATGGGGAACGCGTATCTTATGAATCCGGTCCGTTGGAGATCGGCTTTCAGGCCCGCTATCTGAACGACATCACCGACCAGATCGGCGAGCAGGTGGAGTTCCGCTTCGCCGACGGCTCCGCCCCGACCGTGGTGCGCGACGCCGGTGACGCTTCGGCCCTGTATGTGCTGATGCCCATGCGGGTCTGAGGCCCGGCCTCTGACGCAGTTGCGCCTGACCCGTCTGGATCTGACGGATTTCCGCAACTATGCCACCCTGACCTGGCGGGCGGCGGCACGCATCGCCGTGATCTTTGGCCCGAACGGCAGCGGCAAAACCAACCTGCTGGAAGCGGTGTCCCTGCTGGTGCCGGGCCGCGGCCTGCGCGGAGCGCGCATCGGCGAGTTGGCGCGGCGCGGGCAGTACCCGGACGGGAGCGGAACGGCGCCGGCCTGGGCTGTTGCCGCCCGGTTCACCACCCCGGCGGGCGAAGCCGAAATCGGCACCGGCACGCTGCCCGAAGGTCCACCGGAAAACCTTGCGGGGCGCCGGGTGTTCCGCCTGGACGGCGCGGCACCGCGCACCCAGGCGGAGATCGCGGAAAGGATCGCCGCGGTCTGGCTGACCCCGCAGATGGACCGGCTGTTCCAGGATGGCGCCTCCGGCCGGCGTCGGTTCCTGGACCGGCTGGTCTTCGCGCTGGAGCCAACCCACGCCCGCGAAATCGCCGCACATGACGCCGCGATGGCCAATCGAAACCGCCTGCTGGCACAGGGATACGCCGATCCGGCCTGGCTGGCCGGGCTCGAGCATCAGATGGCCCGCCATTCCGTAGCCGCCACCGTATCGCGCGCCGCACTGGCGGCGCGGCTGACCGCAGCACTGGCGACAAATGCTGCCGAGTTTCCCGCCGCCCGGATCGCCCTGTCCTGCGCCATAGCGGACCGGTTGGCGAACGCCCCCGCGTTGGAAGTGGAGGATTGGGTGCGCGACGGCCTGGCGGCCAGCAGAACCAGGGACGCAGCCTCCGGGTCCTCCTCGCTCGGCGCGCACCGGGCGGACATGGCGCTGACCGATGCCGCCAGCGCCCTGCCTGCCGGCCAGGCGAGCACCGGCCAGCAGAAGGCGCTGCTGGTGGGAACCATCCTGGCGCATGCGAGGCTGATCGAGCAGACCAGGGGGTTTGCCCCGCTGCTGCTGCTGGACGAGCCGGCGGTACATCTGGACCCTGCCCGCCGCGCCGCCTTGTTCCACGCGCTGATGCATCTGCCCGCGCAGGTGCTGGTGACCGGAACCGATGCCGAAACCTTCCTGACCTTGGCGGACACCGCCGAAGGTCTCGAAGCCGGTGGTGGCGAATTGCGGCGCGATCCCCGCTTTAGACCGTCCTGAAGCCGGGTTTCGCTGGCCTTCGGCGCTGTAGGGTCTATATATCTATAGAATCATTCCCCCCAGGAGTTTCCAGACGGCATGTCCGACAACGCCGCGCCTCAGCCTATTCCCACCCCCGCGAACGGCCCTGCAAATCAGCCGGATCAGGACGCCTATGACGCCTCCTCCATCTCGGTCCTCAAGGGCCTCGATGCCGTGCGCAAGCGCCCGGGCATGTATATCGGCGACACCGATGACGGCTCCGGACTGCATCACATGTGCTTCGAAATCATCGACAACGCGGTCGACGAGGCCCAGGCCGGCTTCGCCAACAATGTCTCGCTGACGCTGAACGGCGATGGCTCTGTCACCGTGCGCGATGACGGGCGCGGCATACCGACCGATATCCACGAGGAAGAGGGCATTTCCGCGGCCGAAGTGGTGCTGACGCGGCTGCATGCCGGGGGCAAGTTCAACCAGAACTCCTACAAAGTATCCGGCGGCCTGCACGGCGTCGGCGCGGCGGTGGTGAACGCGCTGTCCGAATGGATGGAAGTGCGCATCTTCCAGCACGGCCAGGAGCATTTCATCCGTTTCCAGCACGGCGACAGCGTGGCGCCCCTGCGCATCACCGGCCCGAGCGACCGCCCGACCGGCACCGAGGTCATCTTCAAGCCCTCCACCGGCACCTTCACGAAGGTCGATTTCGACCTCGCCATTCTCGAAAAACGTGTGCGCGAACTCGCCTTCCTCAATTCCGGCATGACCATCGTGCTGCGCGACGAACGCCACGCGCCCGCCACGGAACAGACCTTCCGCTACGAAGGCGGCCTGGTTGCCTTCGTC
>JAYTXR010000340.1:0-1736 GCA_043742865.1 Acetobacteraceae bacterium | reverse complement strand
GGTGCTGGCGCGCGGCGACCCCGGCATCGCTGCCGCGCCCGATACCGATTATTACCCGGTGGCCCAGGCGCCTTCCGGCCTGGCCGCCCGCCCGGTGGTGATCGGCACCGGCCCGTGCGGGCTGTTCGCCGCGCTGATCCTGGCGCAGATGGGGTTTCGCCCGATCCTGCTGGACCGCGGCAAACCGGTGCGCGAGCGGACCCGCGACACCTGGGCGCTATGGCGGCGGGGCGTGCTGGACCCGCAATCGAATGTGCAGTTCGGCGAGGGCGGTGCCGGCACATTCTCCGACGGCAAGCTGTACAGCCAGATCAAGGACCCTGGCTGGCGCGGCCGCAAGGTGCTGACCGAGTTCGTCCGCGCCGGCGCGCCGCCGGAGATCCTGTATGTCAGCAAGCCGCATATCGGCACGTTCCGCCTGGTCGGCATGCTGGAGGCGATGCGAAAAACCATCGAGACGCTGGGCGGCGAGTATCGCTTCCAGAGCCAGGTCGTGGATTTCGAGATCGACGAGGGTGCCAGCGGACAACGGCAGGTAAGCGGCGTGCGGCTGGCGAGCGGTGAGCGGATCGCGGCGAAACACGTGGTGCTGGCGGTCGGACACAGCGCGCGCGACACCTTCGCGATGCTGCACCAGCGCGGCGTGCAGATCGCGGCCAAGCCGTTTTCCATTGGTTTCCGCATCGAGCATCCGCAGTCGCTGATCGATGCCGCCCGTTTCGGCGCGCGGGCCGGGACCAAGGTTTTGGGTGCGGCCGACTACAAGCTGGTGCATCACGGCGCGAACGGACGAAGCGTCTACAGCTTCTGCATGTGCCCGGGCGGCACCGTGGTGGCCGCGACGTCCGAGCCCGGCTGTGTGGTGACCAACGGCATGAGCCAGTATTCCCGCAACGAGCGCAACGCCAATGCCGGCATCGTGGTCGGCATCACGCCGGATGATTATCCCGATCATCGCTCGGGGGATGCGCTCGCCGGCATCGCCTTCCAGCGCCATTGGGAGCGGCAGGCCTTCCTGGCCGGCGGCGGAGATTACGCCGCGCCGGCGCAGTTGGTCGGCGACTTCCTGGCCGGACGGGCGTCCACATCGCTCGGGGCCGTGCCGCCATCCTATCGGCCCGGGGTGCGCCCGACCGATCTTTCCACCTGTTTGCCCGATTACGCGATCGCCGCGATCCGCGAGGCGCTGCCGGCATTCGACCGGCAAATCCCCGGCTTTGCGATGGCCGACGCGGTGCTGACCGGGGTGGAAACCCGCACCTCCGCGCCGATCCGCATCGGCCGCGACGCCAGCCTGCAGAGCCTGAACACGCGCGGGTTGTTCCCCGCCGGCGAAGGCGCCGGCTACGCCGGCGGCATCTTGTCGGCGGGCGTGGATGGCATCCGCGTCGCCGAGGCGGTTGCGCTCAGTCTAATCGGCAGGGCGCCGGTGGCGAGCGGGCGAGAGGCGGAGGCGAAGCTGATTTATTGACGATGGGAACGTGGCTGGCGCTAAGCGTTGAGGGGCCTGCGCCGCTGTGGTCATAGTCGCCTGTGGCGTTCGCCCGGACCGATTGCCTGCCGTGACCTGGACGGCCGCCGCCCATCACGACCGCGCAACCGCGCTCGGATCAGCGCTACCCGCGAGCGGCACATTACCGGGTCCGGGCGGGGTGATCCGACAAGCGTTGCCGCCCCAGCTGGCGAACCGACGCACCGGGCGCCATCAAGCGGATCTGAGCCTGCATCTGCTCGCG
>JAYTXR010000339.1:0-4454 GCA_043742865.1 Acetobacteraceae bacterium | reverse complement strand
TCGGTGGTCATGTCCTCGATCTCGATCAGCTTGCGCGCCATCTCGCGGATCGCCGAGCGGCCCTCGGCCAGGCGGGCGCCGGCGTGGCTGGGGCGGCCGGTGGCGGCAAGGTCGAAGCGCGCGATCGCATAGCGTCCGGTGACCACCCCGCCATCGGGGCGGCCGGGTTCGGGCACCAGCACGTATTTGTGCCGCGCCGCCTCCGCCTCGATCAGGTCGCGGGTGCTGGGGCTGCCGATTTCCTCGTCGGAGGTCAGTAGATAGGTGACCGGCAGCCGGGTCTGGATTTGCGCGCGGGTGAGCTGGCGGATGGCTTCCAGTGCGGCGTAGTTGCCGCCCTTCATGTCGCAGATGCCGGGGCCCCAATGGAAATTGCCCTCGCGCCGGAACGGCAGTTTCGCCAATGTGCCGATCGGGTGGACGGTGTCCATGTGACCCATCACCAGAATGCCGGGCCGATGAGGCTGCGGGTGAGGAAACGAGGCGCGCACACAGTCGCCCAGACCCATCCGCCCGGCGATGCGCTCGATCCGCGCCCCGGCCAGAATCAGGTCGCGCGAGGCGATATCCATCATTCGGTTGACCGCCTGGGCATCGAAGGTCGGGCTTTCGCACTCCACCCAGGGCCGCAGCCCGGCCAGCATGGCGTCGGCATCGAAAGACAATGCGGTCGGGTGCATCAGCGGTTCCTTGTGCGCAGCGGCGCGGTGGGGCCGGAATTTTCTACAGGGCGGGCCGGGTGCGCGCAATTTATGCTATCGCAAAACCAGCGTTTTCTTGCCCGGGCAAGGCCGGCGTGTCACGATTATGCGTCAGTCGGTCATGGGGAACGTCGTATATGAGCCAGAACGTGCAGGCGGCCCAGTTGAAGATCGGATCGGCTTTGGGACGCCTTCAGGGGATGGCGCCGGGGCTGGCGGCCTGCCTGGCGATCGCAGTGGCGGCCTATGGCGCGGCGAAATATTCGCCGGTGATCGGCGCGCCGGTCATCGCCATCGCCATCGGGGTCGCCGTCGCCAACCTGTCGGGCGGCACCAGGCTGGCCGGACAGCTGAAGGCCAAGGAGATCAGCGGGCTGGCGTTGCGCGCCGGCATCATCCTGCTGGGCGCGACCCTGAACCTCGGCGATGTGGCGCAGACCGGGCTGTCCTCGCTGTCGCTGCTGGCGGTGACGATCGGGCTGGGGTTCGCGGTGGCGCTGATCCTGGGCCGCTTCATGGGCGTCGGGTGGCGCATGCGCCTGCTGATCGGCATGGGAACCGTGATCTGCGGCGGCTCGGCGATCGCGGCCCTGGCGCCGGTGATCCGCGCCAAATCCGAGGAGATCGCCTATTCGATCTCGGTCATTTTCCTATTCAACATGCTGGCGGTGATTATTTTCCCCGGCCTCGGCCATAGGCTGCATCTCAGCGATGACGGCTTCGGCCTGTGGGCCGGCACCGCGGTCAACGACACCTCGGCCGTGGTGGCGGCCGGATTCGCGTTCAGCCAGGCCGCCGGCGCCTATGCCACGATCGTCAAGCTGACCCGCACCACGCTGATCATCCCGTTGCTGCTGATCGCCGGGCTGGCAATGCCGTTCTTCGACCGTTCGCAGACCGGCGTTGCGGGCCTGGGCGCGCGGATCCAGAAGGCGGTGCCCTGGTTCATCCTGTGGTTCATGGTGGCGTCGCTGATCAATACGCTGGGGCTGCTGGGCAATCTGGCGCCGGGTATCCAGATCGTGGCGCGGTTCGTGATGGTGGTGGCGCTGGCCGCGGTGGGCTTGCAGGGCCACTGGCGCGCCTTCGCCGGCGCCGGGTTCAAGCCGCTTCTGCTGGGGCTGGCGTGCTGGGCGGTGGTGGCGGTGTCCAGCCTGGCGGTGCAGGGCTGGACGGATCAGCTTTGAATTCGCCACGGCGACTGCCATGCGCCGACAGGCCGAATCCCCGCTTGCAAAATCCCGCCGTCTATCGCATTTGAAGGGTCAAGAAACCCGTCCAGATCCGGCCGGTGAGTTGATCGGGCGCGCGGGACAGGGTCTTGCGGCGCCCGCTGCTGTATGGAGGTTCGCCTTGGCCACTTCACTTGAAAAAATCCGCAATATCGGGATCACCGCGCATATCGACGCCGGCAAGACCACCACCACCGAGCGGATCCTTCATTACACCGGTGTTTCACACAAGATCGGTGAGGTCCATGACGGCAACACCACCACCGACTACATGGAGCAGGAGCGCGAGCGCGGCATCACCATCACCTCCGCCGCGGTGACATGCGAGTGGAAGGACCACCGCATCAACATCATCGACACCCCCGGCCATATCGACTTCAACATCGAGGTCAATCGCAGCCTGCGCGTGCTGGATGGCGCTGTCTTCATCATCGAGGGCGTCGCCGGGGTGCAGCCGCAATCGGAGACCAATTGGCGCCTGGCCGACCGCTACAACGTGCCGCGCATCATCTTCATCAATAAGCTGGACCGCACCGGCGCTGACTTCTTCCGGGCGTTCGCCTCGTTGAAGGATAAGCTGGATATCATCGCACTGCCGCTGCAGCTGCCAATCGGCATCGAAGACAAGTTTATCGGCGTCGTCGACCTGGTGGAGATGAAGGCCATTGTCTGGGAAGGCGGCGACCTCGGCGCCAAGTTCCACGACGAGCCAATCCCCGAGGATCTGGTCGATCAGGCGCAGGAATATCGCCAGCTGCTGCTCGATACCGCCGTCGGCGTCGATGACAAGGCGATGGAGGAATATTTCGAGCACGGCGACGTCTCGGTCGAAACCCTGAAGCGCTGCATCAAGCTCGGCACCATCTCCGGCGCTTTCTATCCGGTGCTGTGCGGCACCGCCTTCAAAAACAAGGGCGTGCAGCCCTTGTTGGACGCGGTGCTGGACTTCCTGCCGTCGCCGATCGACGTGCCTGGCATTTCCATCGCGGCCGAGGAAGGCGAGGAGGACGGCGAGCATTCCAACCGCCGCCGCATCCGCGCCAACCCGGACGCGCCGTTCGCCGGCCTGGCGTTCAAGATCATCAACGACAAATACGGCGCGCTGACCTTCGTGCGCGTCTATGCCGGCACGTTGAAGTCGGGCGATACCGTGCTGAACACCACCAAGGACCATAAGGAGCGCATCGGGCGGATGTTCCAGATGCACGCCGATAAGCGCCAGGAAGTGAAGGAAGTTTCCGCAGGTGACATCGCTGCTTTCGTGGGCCTGAAGGATACCGGCACGGGCGACACGCTCGCGGCCGCCGAGGACCCCGTGATCCTGGAGCGCATGACCTTCCCGGTCCCGGTCATCGACATCTCCGTCGAACCGAAGACCAAGGAAGGCGTGGAGAAGATGACCCTCGGCCTACAGAAGCTGGCCAGCGAGGACCCTTCCCTGCGCCTGAAGACGGACCAGGAAACCGGCCAGACCATCCTGTCCGGCATGGGCGAACTGCATTTGGACATCATCATCGACCGGCTGCGGCGGGAATACGGCGTGGACGCCAATATCGGCGCGCCGCAGGTGGCGTATCGGGAAACCATCACCAAGTCGCACACGGAAATCTACACCCACAAGAAGCAGTCCGGCGGCTCCGGCCAATATGCCGAAGTGAAAATCGTGTTCGAGCCGATGGAACGCAACGGCGGCGTGGTGTTCGCGAACAAGGTCGTCGGCGGCACCGTGCCGAAGGAATACATCCCGGCCGTGGAAAAGGGCATTCGGGTGCAGGCCGATACCGGCGTGCTCGCCGGCTTCCAGACGGTGGATTTCAAATACACCCTGACGGACGGCAAATACCACGACGTGGACTCATCCGCCCTGGCCTTCGAAATCGCCGCTAAGGCCTGCTTCCGCGAAGGCATGAAGAAGGCTGGCCCGATCATCCTGGAACCGATCATGGACGTGGAAGTCACCACCCCGCAGGATCATGTGGGCGACGTTGTGGGCGACATCAACCGCCGCCGCGGCCAGATCCAGAACCAGGAAAGCTCCGGCTCCACCATCATCGTCCGCGCCCATGCGCCGTTGAAGGAGATGTTCGGCTATATTTCCGACTTGCGTTCCATGACCAAGGGGCGCGCGTCCTTCACCATGCAGTTCCATCATTACGACCCGGTGCCGCGCAACATCGCTGACGAAATCATGGCGAAAAGCGCGTAATTCACCTCCCCCGGCTGGGCCAAACCAGCCGGGAAGTTATCCACATTTCCGTCTCGCGCCTGTGGAAAGTTTCACGTGAAACACCGCCATTTTGGCGGTGTTTTCGTAGGTAAATATCTTATCTTCAATATGATATAGACCGAACCTCACGTCCCATATCAGTCTCATTTTCCAATCTGTCTGGCCGCGTGAGAATTTTCCTTGATATGTAGATGGTCTATGCATATATCGTCTGTATGACCCTCGAGAAGCTCGCCACCATTCCCCGCCCCGCCCCGGACCTGACGGAACGCGGCTACTGGGTCGGCACCATCA
>JAYTXR010000338.1:0-2582 GCA_043742865.1 Acetobacteraceae bacterium | reverse complement strand
ACATCGAGGGCGCGGTATTCGGCGACGCCGCCGGCTTCAGTGATTTCGCGCGCAACCGCCTGGCCCAGCTCGTCCTGCACATCGCACAGCACCACGCTGGCGCCGTGGGCGGCAAACTGGCGGGCGGTTTCGGCACCGATGCCCGAAGCGCCCCCGGTGACGATCGCCACTTTGTCGACAAGCCGCTTTCCCGATTGCATGCGCGTTTCCCTCCTGCTGGTTTTCTTGGTGTTATCCGTTGACGCCTGGCCAGGCAATGGCCCCGGCAATGGCTGAGAGTTCAGCTTCCCAGCAATCCGCCATAAAGGTCTTTCAGGCGCGCCGCATAGCGCTCCATCGAAAAGAATTCGGCCCGCGCCAGGCCTTTCCGCGCCAGCTCGGCACACAGATCGGCATCGGCGTCGAGCGTGCGGATCGCCCGCGCCATGGCGGCGACGTCGTACGGATCGACGCACAGCGCCGCCCCGCCGGCGACCTCCGGCAACGAGGTCACGTCGGAGGTCAGCACCGGTGTGCCCAGCATCATCGCCTCCAGCACCGGCAGGCCGAAACCCTCGTACAGCGAGGGGAACAGCAGCGCCCGAGCGCCGCGGATCAGCGAGACAAGCTGTTCCAGCGGCAAATAGGAAATGCGGCGGACCTGCTTGTCCGGCGCGATGGTGCCGGGGCTCAGCCGGTAGCGGGCGAAGCGGTCATCCTTGATCCGCTCAAGCTCGGTCTCGTTCTGCCAGCCGGCACCGCCGGCGATCACCAGCGGGCGGGCCGAACCGGAGGTGGCGTAGGCGTCGATCAGCCGCAAAACATTCTTCTTCGGCTCCAGCGCGCCGAGGAACAGGAAATAGCCGCCGGGTTCGAGGTCGAACAGATTGGCCACATCGCGCGCGGCCTCCTCGGCCGGTTGCGCCAGCAGTTTGGCCGGCAGCGCCGAAGCCTGCCAAGTATTGGTAATGCGGGCTTCTGGCACGCCGAAGAATTGCATGATGTCGCGGCGTGAATGCTCGGAGACCGTGACGATATGGTCAGCGCGGGCGGTCAGCTCTGACAGCAGGTTGAAGATGTAGCGCTTGTTGTCGAGCGTGAGGTAGGGCAGGCGCAGCGGCACCAGATCGTGGATGGTGACGATGTTCGGACAGCCCTTGACCCGCAGCGGCAGCGGCTGGGTGGCGTGGAACAGCGCCGGCGGCGCTGCCAGCGATATCCTCGCCCGCCTGCCGTACAGCCGGTAATGCGCCTGCGCGCCGACGAACAGATGGCGGCCGACCCAGGTGCGGTCGAACGCGGCGGCCCCGGGTTGGCGATCGAGCACCATTCCGGTGCGCATCAGCAGGTCCGGGCGCAGGCCGAACGGTGCGCGAATAATGCCGTGCAGAATCGCCGGGTCTCCAACCAGCGGCAGCGATTTGTGCCGGGGATCGAACAACTTCACTTCTGACAGGAAGGGATTGCGTGGGTTTAACTTCTGAGGGCTGCTGACCAGCGCATCCGCGCCATAGCCAGCCGCGCGTGCCGCGACCGCGAGCGAGCGGGCATAGGTGGCGATCCCGGTTCCCATGCGCATCGCCAGATCGTGCTTGTCGAACAGGATCGACTGGGTCAATCCGGCTGGCCTTCGGTGCAATCTTGCGGGAAATACAGCATCCAGTCCTCGCCGATCTGGGTGGTGAGGATCGTCTCCGGTGCGATCGGCTCGGCGGTGCCGTTGAACCCGACCACGAAGACCTGTCCATACAGCGCCAGCAGGCCGTCGAGAAACGCCCGCGCATCGTCGTAGCGGGCGGCGTTGAATTCCAGCACCAGCGCCGGGCGGTGCTTCTGGATCAGCATCTGCATGCCGGCGACGATGCCGACCTCCGCCCCCTCCGCATCGATCTTCACCAAATCGACGCGGGCGAAATCGGCGGTCAACGCATCGAGCGTGGTGACGGATACCAAGACCGTCTCGCCGTGTTCCGCGCCCTCCGGCCCGACCAGCTGGGCGTTCTTCGGCTCCCCTTTCGGCACGAACAGGCGGGCTTCCGACAGACCGGGCGGCCCGAGTGCGGCCTGTATCACGCTGGTATTGCCGGCAATGCCGTTCAGCAGCACGGTCTCGCGCAACAGCGCCGCGGCGCGCGGATTGGGCTCTACCGCCAGCACCCGGCCGCTGGCGGTCACCGCTTCGCCGAACAGCAGCGTATAGTAGCCGTAATTGGCCCCGACATCGACCGCGACCATGCCGGGCTTCAGCATGCGGGCGAAGAACTGGGTGACCCAGAATTCCCAGAACCCATCCATCGCAACATGGCAGGCAAAGCCGCGATCGCTGGTGTGCAGGAATATCTTGTGCCGGCCCAGAATGCGCGCCAGCATTACGCCGTCCCCGAGATACAGCGTCTGCACCCGGTTGCGAATCGCCCGTTCCGCCGTGGGGCGGTCGGCGGTCGCGAGGTCGGCCGCGGTGAGGTCGGCAGGGTAGACATCCAGCAGGGTTTCACCTCTTATCATTCCATGATCCTTGCCGGTGCGATCCAACTTGATGTCGCCTCCGGTTCCCTGTCAACCGCGCCGCGTCCTGACCCGGCCAGGTGATATCGTCAAGCCAT
>JAYTXR010000337.1:0-11082 GCA_043742865.1 Acetobacteraceae bacterium | reverse complement strand
CGGCTGCTGAAAACGACCTCGCGTTTCGGCGCGGAGTTCGACAGCCTGTCGGATTTTCTGTGTTTTGGCGTCGCCCCGGCCTTCATCCTGTATCTGTGGTCGTTGCAGCGGGCCGGCGGCTACGGCTTCGCGCCCTGTCTGATTTTTGCCGTCTGCATGGCGCTGCGGCTGGCGCGATTCAATGCCGCGCTAGATAGCGGTCCGCTCGACGGGCCGACGCACGCCTATGTGCATAATTTCTTCACCGGCGTGCCTGCCCCGGCCGGCGCCGGGCTGGTGCTGTTTCCGCTGTTCGTCGGCCTGGAAGCCAAAGCGCTGGGCTGGACCCAGCTGCTGGCGATCGCCCAGTTCCCGCTGCTTCCGGCGCTGTTTCTGATCGGAACCGCGCTGCTGCTGGTGTCCACGCTGCCGGTCTGGAGTTTCAAGAACTTCAAGATCCCGGCCGAACGGGTGTTGCCGACCTGGTTGGGGGTGATTTTGTATGTCGCGCTGCTGGTGGCCGACCCCTGGGCGGCGCTGGCCGCGGCGGGGCTGATCTATGTCGTCATGTTGTTTTATAGCCGGCGCAGCTTTCAACGCCTGCGCCGCGCGGCGGAGGCGTTGCGCGAGCTCGAGCCAGCCCCAACCTGATTTCCGGTCCTAGATTGCCTGTCTTGATTCCCGGCGCTAACTACCGGCGCCGCTCCGTCAGCAGCACGCGGCTTTTTGCCAATTCGGCGATTTCCGTTTCGGAATAGCCGTGTTGGGCCAGCACCTCGGCGCCGTGCTGGCCGAATTTCGGCGGCACCGCGCGGGTGCCGCCGGGAGTGCGGGAGAATTTGATCGGCGTGCCCAGGCCTTTATAGTCGCCAAGTTCGGTCACCATCTCCCGGTGCCGCGTGTGCGGCGCCGCGGTGGCCTCGTCCACCGCCAGCACCGGCCCGGCCGGCACGCCGTTGCGGATCAGATGCAACGAGATCTCGTTGCCATCCTTGTCGGCGAAGGCGGCACTCAGCAGATCCGTCAACGCCAGGCGGTTTTCCTGGCGGTCGCCGTTGGACGCGAAGCGCGGATCGTCGGCCGTCTGCGGCGTGCCGAGCAGTTCGCAGAGTTTGCGGAACTGGCCGTTATTGCCGCTGGCGATGAAGATCTCGCAGGTTCTCGTCGAATATTTGTCATAGGGAACCAGGTTCGGATGCGGGTTGCCGGTGGGCATCGGTCGCTTGCCGCTGAGGAAGTAGTTGGGAGCCTGCGGATGCAGCAGCGACATGCCGCAATCGTACAGCGTCATGTCGATATATTGGCCGAGGCCGGATTGCCTGCGCTCGTGCAGCGCCATCAGGATGCCGATGGCACTGTAAAGCCCGGTGCCCATGTCCACCATCGCGGTGCCGAGCCGCATTGGCCCGGTGCTGGGATCGCCGTTCACGCTCATCAGCCCGACCATTGCCTGCAGGATGGCGTCGTAGCCGGGCAGCCCGCCCAAAGGACCATCGGCGCCAAAGCCGGAGATGCGGCAATGGATCAGGCCGGGAAACCGCGGCGCCAGCGCGTCCTGGTAGCCGAGGCCCCATTTTTCCATCGAGCCCGGCTTGAAGTTCTCGATCAGCACGTCCGCCCCCTCGAGCAGCCGCAGCAGCACGGCCTGGCCCTCGGGGCGGCCGACATCGAGCGCGATCGAGCGCTTGTTGCGGTTGATGCCGATGAAGTAGCTGGCGTCGCCGTCCAGGAATGGCGGCCCCCAGTCGCGCACCTCATCGCCCTGCGGCGGTTCGATCTTGATCACCTCCGCCCCGTGATCCGACAGCACCATGGTGCAATAGGGGCCGCCGAGCACGCGGGTCAGGTCGATCACCTTCACCCCGGCCAGCGCCCCGGCGGAGCGCGCCAGACCCTTGCCGGCGGGGATCGGGTTTGTCGTTGCATCCATCTGGGCGGCCTTTCCAGCAGCGTTGCAACGAGCGGGGACATGGACACGTCCCGCGCGAGTTGGTCTGGCGCTTTTAACCTGCTCGCCAGCCGGCGCGCCAGCCGGGAGCGGCAATCCTATACCAGCTGGGAGCGGCAACCCTATAACAGTCCCAGCGCCTGCAATTCTCGGCGCAGCGCCGGCGGCAGCTGATCGGCGCCGACGGCTTCCGCCAGGTCGCCGAGATCGGCGGGCGCGGCCGGCGGGCTCAGATAGCGCCAGCCCTGGAACGGCTTGGTCGGCCGGCCGGCCAGCGGGATCAAAGCCGGGTCCAGCACAATTCCCGCGCAGGCGCTGCCGTCCTCCCAGACATCGGGGCGGATGTCGAGGATGCGCTGGCGGACCAGGGTGGCGCCGGCGATCACCCAGTAGATCGATCCGCCATCGAGGATCTCCTGCGCGCGGCGCGGGAAGTTGCGGGTGCGGTGGCGTAGCGGCGGGTCGTGCAGGGTCCGCTGGGCCTGCATTTGGGCCAGCTGGGCGATGTCGCGGATTCCCACGGCGAGTTTGGTCAAATGCAGCATGGCGTCTGGAGCATCCGCTTTCTGTGTCCGGTCGGTGAGCCGAACAATGTGGCACGACCGCAGGCGCCAGGCACGGCCCCCGGTCAGGCCCCCGGTAAGGCCCCCGGTAAGGCCCGGGTACCGGCGGGGGAGGGGAAATCATTCTTGGGGTCCAACGACACCCGGCCAGCCGGCATTCGTCCCCATGCCAGGGCGGCGTCGTTGTGTCGATGAAAAATTGACAAAAATCGTATATTTATCAATATGATACAAAGATATTTTGAGGCGATGTGAGAGGCAGAAACAACGTCAACCCACAGAGTTATCCACAGCCTCATCGACCGTAACGATCCCGTCGGAGATGGCGGTTCGTTCGGGGGAGCCGGGGTGGAACATGGCCTCCAGTCGCCGCATCAGCTCAGCCCGGCGCAGCAAGGCGGGCAGCGGGGGTTGGACCGCGATATGGATCGTGCCGGGGCGCTTGCGGAACGCGCGGCGGCCCCAGCACAGGCCGGAATCGGTGACCACCGGGATCACTGGCAGGAGGGTGGTGGCGGCGAGGGCGGCGATGCCCGGCTGCAACCGCAGGATTTCCGCCGGCGCGGCGCGAGTACCCTCGGGGAAGATGACGATCTGCCGGTTTTCCCGCGCCGCGTGCGTCCCCGCCTGCATCAGCTTTCGCAGGCTCGCCGTGCCGCCGAACCGATCGATCGCGATCATGCCGGCCGGCGGGATCAGCCGGCCGAACAGCGGCACCCGCAGCAATTCCTGCTTCAGCACGTAGCAGCAGCGCGGCAGCAAGGTCAGCCATACCAGCGTGTCGAACGCCGACTGGTGCATCGAGGCGATCAGCCCGGCCCCTGCTGTCGGCAGATGCTGCCGGCCGGTGACCACGACGCGGATGCCGCAGATCGGGCCAAGCCCGGCCAGCACCGCGCGCGCCCAGAACGCGATGAAACCGAGCATGCGATGCGGCATGGTCAGGCTGACGAAAAGTCCGGGCAGCAGCAGCAGGAAGCTCACGCCGAACGACCAGATATTGAACAATGCGGAGCGGATCAGGATCATGCCGGCCCTTCTATCCCTTTTATTCGCACGGGCGGATTGCGGCGCTCGCGGGCGACGACCGACAAGCCCGCTTCTGCGCCCAGATACTTGGTGAACTCCACGGCCATAAGCTCCAGGCGCCGCCAGCCGGAAAAACCCTCCGGGCGCACCGGCAGCGGATAGAGCGTGACCTCCGGCAGCGCCCGATGCAGTTCCAGCAAGGCGCGCGGCATGTGGTAGGCGGCGGTGACGACGATCAGCGAGGCGATCCGCTCGCGCCGCGCCCAGGCGGCGGTTTCGACCGCATTGCCGCGCGTGCTCTGCGCCAGCCGGCCCAGGGTGATCCGCCCCGCCAGATTGGGCGCGTCGATGCCGCCATTATCGAGATCGGGCAGCATCGCGCCGCCGCCGATGCCCGACAGCAGCAGCAGCGGCGCCTGGCCGCGGGCCAGCAATTGCAGCGCGGTTTCGACCCGTTCGGCCCCACCGGTCAGCGCGACGATGCCGTCGGCCAGCGGCAGCGGGCCGGCGGGCGCATCGGCGAGGCGGATATACCAGGCGAGACCCACGCTCCAGGCCAGCAACGATGCCAGCAGCAGCGTCAGCGCGGCCAGGCGCAGCGTCCGGAGCGGATGGCAGCGAGACTGGATCGCGCCTTTCATGGCAGTCGGCGCAGCCAGCCGCGCACCGTTGCCTGGGCGGTCAGGAAGCCGATTGCGGCCGCGGCGATCGGCAACGCTGCGACGCCGAGCAGCAAAGCCGCCGGCAACGCCTGGGCCAGCATCGGGATCGCCATTTGGGATGCCAGTTGGGATTGGGGTTCGACCGCCGGCCCGCCGGCGAACGGTGCGGCGAGCGCGGCCAGGCCGAGCAGCACCGGCAGCGCGGCCAGCGCGCCGGCCAGCCCGCCCAGCGCCGCGAGCCAGGTGGCGCGCCCGGCGAAGCGGCCGGCGATGTAGCCGCCGGTGGCGCCGAGCCCGTGCACGATCTCGATCGCTTCCCGCCGGGCGGACAGGCCGGCCCGCGTTGCCACCGCGACCACCGCGGCGGCAACGCCGGCCACGATCAGCAGGGCGGCGCCGGCGCAGGCCTGCAGACTTCGCGCCAGCGCCGACAGCCGGGAGAGCCAGATCTGGTGGCTTTCCACCTGCGTACCGGGGATTTCAGCGTCGAGCCTGCGGGTCAGGCCAGTGAGATCGGCGCCATCCGGAGGGGGGCCAATGACGGCCAGGCGGACCCGGATCACCGCCGGCAGCGGCACCGCCAGGGTCTCGGCCGCGCTGCCGAGCCAGGGCCGCAGCAGATCGGCCAGTTCGCCGTCCGATAGGGAGCGGGCCTCGGCGATGCCCGGTGTGGCGCGCAGCAGGGCCAGCGCGCGTTCGCGGCGGGTGCCACCGGCAGTGGCGGGGTCGGCGGGATGCGGCACCTGAACCGTGAGGTTGGCGCCCGCGCCCTGCTGCCAGTGCTGCGCCAGCGAGGCGGCGGCGATGAAGCCGGCCAGCGCGAGGGCCGCCAGGAACGCCATCGCCGCCACCAGGAACGGCAGGATCCGGTCCGCCAACGCCCGGCGCAGGCCAAGCTCGTCGCCGCGGCGGGTGCGGCTTCGGGCTGGCGGAATGGGGCCAGGTGCCACGGATCGGACACGGTTGGACACGGCGTTACTCCCAGGCCACCAGCCGGCCGCGCGCCAGCCGCAGCGCGGCGGCCGGGTGGCGGGCGACCAGCGCCTCGTTATGGGTGGCGACCACCACCGTGGTGCCCAGTCGGTTCAACTCTTTCAGCAGGGTCATCAGCCGCTGGGCCTGGCTGTCATCCAGATTGCCGGTGGGTTCGTCGGCCAGCAGCAAAGCGGGGCGGCCGATGACGGCGCGGGCGATCGCCACGCGCTGCTGCTCACCGCCCGACAGCGCCGCCGGCAGCGCCTCCAGCTTCGGCTCCAGCCCGACCCAGCGCAGCATCTCCGCCACGTCCACCCGCAACTGTGCCTCCGCCCGACCGGCCAGGCGCAGCGGCAGCGCCACGTTGTCGAAAACCGACAGATGGCGCAGCAGCCGGAAATCCTGAAACACCACGCCAATGCGCCGGCGCAGCCGGGGCAGGTCGCGCCGCCGGGTGCGCCCGATATCGGCGCCGAGAATGTGCAGATGGCCGCGCGTGGGGCGAACCGCCAGATACATCAGCCGCAGCAGGCTGGTCTTGCCGGCGCCGGAGGGGCCGAGCAGCCAGCGGAACTCGCCGCCCGGCAGGGTAAAGCTGACATCGCGCAATACGTCCTGCTCCCCCCGGCCCGAAGGACCCTGGGTATAGCTGAGGCCGACGGCGTCGAACCGGATCATGCCATCCTCGTTTTCATTCAGCACCTGTCGACATCGCCTGCCGATCCGGGCTAACCGCAACGCCATTGGTCGCACATCCCGCCGGAGTCTCGCCAGATCATGCGTATCGTCTGCCCGTCCTGTGCCGCCAGGTATGAAATCGCCGACGAAAAGCTGGCCAGGCCTAAAACCGTGCGCTGCAGCCGCTGTGCGCGGGAGTGGGTGCAGGATCCGATATTGGTTGCCAGCGAGGCAGGAGAAACCCAGCCTGCCCCGGATTCGCCGCCGTTCTTGCCGCAGGCGCCGGTCGTACCGCAGGCAGACGAACCGCCGGAGCCGGAACTGGCGCCGCCGGCCCCGGTTACGTCAGCCCCGGTTCTTTCAGCTCCGGTTCCGTCAGTCGGGGCGATGGAATTTGAGCCGCCGCCAGCGGCGGACGCGCGGATCCGCCAACCGGGCAAAGCGGGGGTCCGGTTGGCGTGGATCGCCAGCATCCTGATACTGGCGGCGTTGGCCGTTGTCGCCTTCCGATTTCGGGCAGAAATTCAGTTGGCCTGGCCGCCCAGCGCGAGGCTGTTGCGGCTGCTGCCGGCCTGAAGCCGCCTGAATTTCCAGTCAGGCGCCGGCGTCGAGCAGGGCGAGGGCCATGTCCGGGCCGGCGAGGATTTCCACCAGACGCACGCGGTCGGCCAGTTCCAGCGCGCCATCTTGCCGCATGACGCCGATTTCGCCCGCCGCGCGCTGCAACTGCTCGTCCATGCCGTTGCGCGCGTCGAGCCGCCGCGCCGCCAGTTCCAGCTTGCGCAGGTCGCGGGCGGTGTCCTCCAGCTGGGTCACCGCTTTCGGATCGGCGCCGGGCCGCAGCAGCATCAGCGGGGCGACGAACTCTCCGACCAGGCCGGTCTCGAAGCGGGCGCGGCAGCTTTCCACGACGCGCTGGCGCAGGCTGTGCACCCGCCGGCGCTGCTCGCCGCTCGATTTGGCGCCATCCAGCCCGGCCAGCAGGGCAAGGATGCGCGTGACTTCCGCGCCGGCCTCCGACAGCTCGCTGGCGGCGACCGGCCCGGCGTCGCCGCCTTGCGACTCCAGGCCGCCGAGCACCACGTCGATCGCCTGTTCGGCCACAGCGCGCATCACCGCGTTCGGCCCGATGACGCCGCTGGCGAGCGCTGCCCGCAGCATTGCGTCGGCCTGCGGCAGACGGGCCAGCAGAATGGCCAGCTTCATTCCCCAGGCTTGTGGGGATGGGGCTTGTGGGGATGGGGTGTTGGGGGTGGGTTCGGAACTTGTGTTGAGGATATGCAGCGCATCCTCGGGCCGCAGCGGGGCGCCGTGGGTGACCGTCTCGATCAGGTCGTGCAGCGCGGTCGCCTGGGTCAGCACCGCCCCGATGGCGCGGGCGAGGTCGCCATAGGCCGCGTCGGGCAACCCGGTCTGGGCCCATTGCGGCGGCGCGGCGTCGGCCCGGGCCAGAATGCGGGCGGCCGGCGGCCACAGCGCAGCACCCGCCTGTCCGACGATCGCGAGGTCGGTCGTCGTTCTGCCGGCGATCCAGGCCTCGATTTGCGCCCCGGCCGGGCCGAGCTGCGCGCGCACCGCCTCAGCGATCGGTTCCAGCACGGTGCGGGGAATGGACGGGCTGCCCGGTCGCCATTTCGCGCCGGGCACGATCACCGGATCGAACGGGGTGAACAGCAGCCGGCAGAAGCGCAGCGGGCGCGCCGGGCGCAATTGCGCCAGCCGCGGCCGCAGCGGCGCGATTAGACGATCCGCCGCCCCGCGTTCGGGCAATCCGTCGACCATCGCGACCACCTGGGAGATCTGCGAATCCCGCGCGCCGGACAGTTCCCGGTTCAGCTCGCCAAGCTGCTGGCGGTTGAAATCGCAGACGCTCATGGGCGGGAGTTCAGGCGCATTGGGCGCGCAGCCGCTCGTTGCGGCCGATCCGGTCGAATACGGAGCTGCCGGTGCGCCAGTCCAAATTCAACGTCACGGTCTTGCGGAACCGAGCCTGGCCGTTGCTGTCGATCGGGGTATCGACCCATTCACTTGCCTCCCTGGGGATCATCGGCACCATCAGCGCGATTTCATCCAGCACGGCCCGGCGTTCGTCGGGTTCGACGGTCCCTTGCCAGAGCAGGCAGATCTGTTCCCACCCATCCAGCAGCCAGTCGGACCTTGCGACCCGGGCGCCGATGATTTCCGGCTGGCGGCCGAAATCGCGGATCAGCCCGACGATATCGCCGGTCATGCCATGCGCGTCGGCCAGCGTAATGCGGGCGCAGGTAATGGTCAGGCTGGCGGCGAACGCCGTCATGCCGGCCACGCCGCCGCTGTCGTCGCCATGCGCCTGGGCCCAGGCGGCGGTCTCGGCGCGCAGCGTGCCGAGCTGCTCCAGCGCACGGGGTATGCGGGCCTGTTCGATGACCGGCCCGACGCCGACGCCGACGAATATTCCGGCCATCTCCTCGAGGCCCGCGGCGATCGCCTCGGCCGGCCGGCCGATTTTCGGCGCCAGATCGGCGATGGTGCGTTTGGCATGGGCTTCCAGCTCCGCCAGCCGGGCCCGATCCGGTGCCTGCATGGTGGCACCGGCTGGCTGCACCTGTTCGACCAGGGCCATCAGCAGCAGGAAATTGGTCACCACCCGGTCCTGCTGGTCGGTCTCCGCCAGGCTTCCCGCCGCCGCCAGCGCTTCCCGCCCGGCCAGGCCCTCGGCCGCCACTTCCCGCCCGGCCTGGCGGATCCACGCCGGCGTCACCGCGCGCAGCGCCGAGATCTTCTGATGCAGCCGCGTGTCGTGCACGGTTGGCTTGCAGAGTTCCCGCACGCCATCCCAGGGCAGGATATAGACGCCGCGGCCGCCGGAGGGGTTCGGCACCACCAGTTCCACCCCGCCACGTTCCGCCGGGCGGGCCCGGGTGCCGGCGAGCTGCGGCGTGGTCAGCGGCATCGCCACCCCCCGCTCCAGGAAGGTGACGGGGTGATAGCTCTGGTTCAGCGGCATCTGCGCCGGGGTTGCAGGTTGGACGCTGGCAGGTTGGGAGCTGGCAGGTTGGGAGCTGGCAGGTTGGGACATGGATCGCGCACCGGTTTTACCCGGCCGATCCTGCCTGCCTGAAATGAACGAAGCGTTTCCGGCCGCGCCCCCGATTGAACCAGACGGCCCGAACGCCGCGTTTACCGGCCTTGAAACACTGGCTTCTGCTTGGCCAGGAACGACCGGCAGGCGTTCTGGAAATCCTCGGTCAGCCGGAAATCGCTGGTGGCGCGGTCCTGCGCCGCGGTGATCGGCAGTTCGCCGCGCAGCTTGCGGATCGCCGCCTTGTGATAGCGCGCCGATAGCGGGCTGCCCTGGGCAATGCGATGCGCCAGCGCCATCGCCTCGGCTTCCACCGCGTCGTCGGGCACCACGCGGGACAGCAGGCCCTTTTCGTAAGCTTCGCGGCCGTTGAAAATCCGGCCCTCGATCAGGATTTCCGCCACCACGCCGGTGCCGGCGAGCTGGATGATCGGATCGATTTCCGCATACGGATACCAGATGCCGAGGTTGCGCGCGGTGATGCCGAAGCGGATGCCTTCGCCGCCGACGCGGAAATCGCACAGGGCGGCAACGCCGGCGCCGCCGCCCAGGCAATGGCCCATGATCATCGCCACCACCGGGTGCTGGCACAGCCGGACCGATTGCATGCTCTCGTGCAACACGCGGGAATATTCTGCCTCCCGCTCTTCGGTGCCGCGTTCGACCGCGAAGGCGGCGATATCGGCGCCGGCGCTGAACGCCTTGTCGCCGGCGCCGCGCAATACCACGCAGCGCAGTTCGTCATCGGCCGACAGCGCCTCCATCGTATGCTGCAGCCCGAGCCACATCGACAGGTCGAAGGCGTTGCGGACCTCCGGGCGGTCAATGGTCACGGTGGCGATTTTTTCCTCGCGGGTGATCCGGAGTTTTGGGTGATACATGCGCTTGTGTCCTTTTCGGCGGTTCTGTCTGTCAAACAGCCGGCAGATCGTCAATCGCCGGCCGTCCCGTAAGATGACGCCAATGGTGCCATAGCAGTCGCGCGGCCAGCGAGCGGGCCGGCCGCCAGGGTTCGGCCAGCGCGCGCAGGCTCGCCGGGTCCGGCCTTGCCGACAGACCCTTCAGGGCGGCCGCGGCACCGGCCACCGCGATATCGCCGGCGGGGAACACGTCCTGGCGTGCCAGCGCGAACAGCAGGTAGATCTCGGCACTCCAGCGCCCCATGCCGCGGATGGCCGAAATTGCCGCGATCGCCTCCTCGTCGGCCATCGCGGCGATCCTGGCCGCACTCAGCCGGCCGTCCGCGAAGGCCTCGGCCAGGTCGCGGGCGTGGGTGGCCTTCGGGCGCGACAGCCCGGCGGCGCGCAGATCGGCCTCGTTCAGCGCCAGCAGCCCGGCCGGTTCGAGCGCGCCGGGCAGGGCGCGCAGCCGGCCCCAGATGGCGGCGGCGGCCTGATTGCTGATCATCTGTCCGACGATCGCCTGCAGCAATCCGGGAAACCCGTCGGCGCGCTGGCGCCAGGGCAGCGGGCCGGCGGCGACCTCGATCCGCGCGAGATCGGGGTCGGCGGCGACCAGCCGCGCCATCGCGGCGCGCTCCAGCGTCGGCACGTGGGGGAAATCTGCCACCGTTGGGCTCATGAACCTGGGATGTCGGTATCCCCCAGCCCCAGCGTGCGCTGCATCTGCACCACGTCCAGCCAGCGGCCGAATTTCAGCCCGGCGGCGCGCAGCGTGCCGGCCGGCTGGAAGCCCAGGCTGGCATGCACCCCGATCGAGCCGACATTCTCGGAATCGCCGATCACCGCGATCAGGGTGCGAAAGCCGGCTTCGGTCGCGGTCTCGATCAGCCGGGTCCCGAGCGCCTTGCCGACCCCCTGGCCGCGCACATCGTCGCGGATATAGATGCTGTCCTCGGCGGTGAAGCGGTAGGCCGAGCGGTCGCGGAACTGGGTGTAATAGGCAAAGCCGAGCACGCCGGTGGCATCGCTGGCCACCAGCCAGGCCCAGCCATGGTCGACGACCTTGTGGTAGCGATCGGTCATTTCCTCGATCGAGGGCGGTTCCTCCTCGAAGGTTCCGGTGCCGTGCAGCACGTGGTGGGCGTAGATCGCCTGGATCTCGGGAAGGTCGGGCAGGAGGGCGTCACGGATCTGCATGCTGGCACCGGTTCGAGGGAGGGCGGCAATCTTAGGCCGGGATTAGGATGTCGGGGTTTAGGATAGCCCCATCCAGGATAGCCCCATC
>JAYTXR010000336.1:0-3968 GCA_043742865.1 Acetobacteraceae bacterium | reverse complement strand
GGGGTGATGATCGCGAAGGTCATCTGGAACATCATGTAGACGGTTTCAGGCACCGTCTGCGGCTGGGCGTTGTCGCTGCCGGCGCCGAGCACGAACGGCACATCGGCCCCCTTGCTGATGCCGTCGGCGATACCGCGCAGCATCAGCCGCGACAGATCGCCGATATAGGCGTTGCCGTTGGTGAAGGCCAGGCTGTAGCCGGCGACCATCCAGACGATGGTAATCAGGCAGCAGATCGCGAAGGACTGCATCAGGGTGGCGAGCACGTTCTTCTTGCGCACCATACCGCCGTAGAACAGCGCCAGGCCCGGGATCGTCATCAGCAGCACCAGCGCGGTGCTGGTCAGCATCCAGGCGGTGTCGCCGCTGTCGAGCTTGGGTGCGACGACGGCCGCGGCCGCGGCTGCGGCGTCGGCGGCGGGCTTGGCGTCCTCGGCGAAGGCCGGGGCGAAGATGGCAACGCCGGCGAGCAGCACAGGCAGCAGGGCCGCAGTCCCTAAAATCAGGCGGGATGGTTTCATTTCAAAGGCCTCTATTTTACAGGTTCGAAGGCGACAAGTCCCCATGCTACCGGTCATAGGGCTTCGCCGTCGGTCTCGCCGGTACGGATGCGGACCGCGCGCTCAATATCCATGACAAAGATCTTGCCGTCACCGATTTTGCCGGTGCGGGCGGTCTGGGTGATCGCCTCCACCACCTGATCGGCCAGATCGGACGATACCGCGACCTCGATCTTTAGTTTCGGCAGGAAGTTCACGTGATATTCAGCGCCGCGGTAGATCTCGGTCTGGCCTTTCTGGCGCCCGAAACCCTTGACTTCCGATACCGTCAACCCCTGCACGCCGAGCGGGGTGAGGGCATCGCGCACCTCATCCAGCTTGAACGGTTTGATGATCGCTATAATCAATTTCATCTGCGTGCCCCGTTATCCTCTAAGCCTTGCCGGCCATGCCCGGACCTCCACCGTGGAGAGCCCGAACGACCGATTGCAAAAGCTCTGTTTCAAGAACCGTGCCAGAGCCGAGGCGGGGCCGGTAAACGTCATCAACTCATTGATTATATTTTATAAAATAAAGTGCTGCCGAAGGGCGTGGCCATTGCGCCACGGTGTGTCTCCGCAAGTGGCTAAATCTTAAGCAACTGCCGCGAATTTATAGGTGGTTCGCGACCGCCACTGCGCCGTGAGGCTGCTCACGAAACGCGCAAGCAGAATGCGCCGTCAAACGCGAAGCGCCCGCCATCCTTGCGGATGGCGGGCGCCAGTCTGTGTGATCGGGGATCGCGGATCGGCCCGACAGCGTCAGACTGAGTAGTACATCTCGAACTCGACCGGGTGCGGCGTGTGCTCGAAGCGGTACACCTCGGTCCATTTCAGGTCGATATAGCTCTCGATCTGATCGCGGCCGAACACGTCTCCGGCCAGCAGGAACTCGTGGTCGGCGGCGAGCGCGCCGAGCGCCTCACGCAGGCTGCCGCAGACGGTGGGGATGTCCTTCAGCTCCTCGGGGGGCAGGTCATACAGGTCCTTGTCCATGGGATCGCCGGGATGGATCTTGTTCTTGATGCCATCCATGCCGGCCATCGCCATCGCCGCGAAGGCCAGATAGGGGTTCGCGGTGGGGTCGGGGAAGCGGACCTCGACGCGCTTGGCCTTCGGGTTGGTGGTGTACGGGATGCGGCAGGAGGCGGAGCGGTTGCGGGCCGAATAGGCCAGCAGCACCGGCGCCTCGAACCCCGGGATCAGCCGCTTGTAGCTGTTGGTCGAGGGGTTGGTGAACGCGTTCAGCGCCTTGGCGTGCTTGATGATGCCGCCGATGTAGAACAGGCACATTTCCGACAGATCGGCATAGGCATTGCCCGCGAACAGCGGCTTGCCGGCCTTCCAGATCGACTGGTGGGTGTGCATGCCCGAGCCGTTGTCGCCATAGATCGGCTTGGGCATGAAGGTCGCCGTCTTGCCGTAGCTGTGCGCGACGTTATGGACGCAGTATTTGTAGATCTGCATCTGGTCGGCCATCGCCGTCAGCGTGGTGAACTTCGTGCCGAGCTCGTGCTGGGACTGCGCCACCTCATGGTGGTGTTTCTCGATCGCCAGGCCCATCTCGCCCATGGTCGACAGCATCTCCGCGCGCAGATCGCTGTCGCCATCTACCGGGGGCACCGGGAAATAGCCGCCCTTGACCGACGGGCGATGGCCCATATTGCCTTCCGGGTAATCCTTCATCGAGGCGCCGGGACCCTCGATGCTATCGACCTGATAATGCGAGAAATTGCCGCCGGTGCCGAATTTCACGCTGTCGAAGATGAAGAACTCTGCCTCGGCACCGAACAGGATGCTGTCGCCCACGCCGGTGGACTTCACATAGGCCTCGGCCTTTTTGGCGGTGCTGCGCGGATCGCGCGAATAGCCCTGGCCGGTGGACGGCTCGACGATGTCACAGAAGATGATCAGGCTCGGCTTGGCCGCGAACGGGTCCATGACCGCGGTTTCGGCGTCCATCTGCAGGATCATGTCGCTCTCGTTGATTGCCTTCCAGCCGGCGATCGAGGAGCCGTCGAACATGATCCCGTCGCGGAACGCATCCTCGTCGATGGTGGAGATGTGCTGCGCGGTATGCTGCCATTTGCCGCGCGGATCGGTGAACCGCAGGTCGACATATTCCACGCCGTGTTCGCGGATCATGTTCAGCACTTTCTCCACGCTGCCAATGGAGCCTGTGGGCTTCTTCGTCATAATTTCGTCTCCGTCCTTTCGTCGCCCGCCACGGCCGGCCGTGGCAGGAAAATGGAGCCACCCAGCGTGGCCCCTGCTCATACTCGCCGTGATGCCCGGTATCGGATCACCGATCCCCTGACACGAATAACTAGACCGCGTCCGCGCCCCGTTCGCCGGTGCGGATGCGGATCACCTCCTCGACCGCGGAGATGAAGATCTTGCCATCGCCGATGCGACCGGTGCGGGCGGCGTTGATGATGGCCTCGACGGCGCGGTCGACCAGCGCGTCCTCGCAAACCACCTCGATCTTCACCTTGGGCAGGAAATCGACCACATATTCTGCCCCCCGATACAGTTCGGTATGGCCTTTCTGCCGGCCGAAGCCCTTGGCCTCCACCACCGTGATCCCCTGCAGCCCAACTTCGTGCAGGGCGTCCTTCACCTCATCCAGTTTGAACGGCTTGATAACCGCCTCGATCTTTTTCATCTGCGACCATCCCCGGCGGGCCGGGCCTCCCTGTTGTAAATTCCGCCCGCACGCTTAGGCGACTTGGTGGCGAACGCAAAGGGTTGCATACGCCGTGCCAACCAAGACTAGCCCAAAGCCGCCGCCCGCCCAAACCGTACGCAACCCGGTTCGCCGCTGCGTTAGGCGAATGAAACCGGGCCTGCCCGCATATTGAGCATTCAGCCCGGCCCCCTTATGAGGCAGCGTCCCCCCGATCTCTGATCCCCGAACACTGACCGCTGAAAAGGAGCCGACCGAGGTGAAGACCGTGAACTCCCAGCTCGCCGCCACCGGCACCACGATCTTCACGATCATGTCGGCGCTGGCCACCGCCCATAAATCGATCAATCTCGGCCAGGGCTTCCCCGATACCGACGGCCCCGACGACGTGATCCAGGCCGCCATCGACGCGCTGCGCGATGGGCGCAACCAGTATCCGCCGATGACCGGCGTGGCGGAGCTGCGCCAAGCGGTCGCCGCCGCCAATGCCCGGTTCTACGGCCTGGACATCGACCCGGACGGCGAGGTCGTGGTCACCTCCGGCGCCACCGAGGCGATCACCGCCTGCCTGATCGCCATGCTGAACCCCGGCGACGAGATCGTGCTGCTGGAGCCGCTGTTCGACACCTATCTGCCGATCGTCCATATGCTGGGCGCCATCCCCCGCCTGGTGCGGCTGGAGCCGCCAAACTGGGAACTGCCGCGCGGCGATCTCGCCGCCGCGTTCGGGCCGAAGACCAAGGC
>JAYTXR010000335.1:0-3872 GCA_043742865.1 Acetobacteraceae bacterium | reverse complement strand
CTGGAGGCCGACCCGTCCTGGCAGCAGGATCCATCCCGGCTGCTGCTGCTGCGCGTGCCCGGCACCGCCGGCACCCAGGTCCCACTATCGGCGATCGCGCGGATCGAGCGGACCGTCGCCCCGCTGGTGGTCACGCATCAGGAACAATTCCCCTCGGTCACGCTCAGCTTCGACCTGGCGCCCGGCGTTTCACTCGGCGAGGCGGTGATTGCGGTGGCGGTGGCGGAAAAGAATATCGGCCTGCCAGCCACCATTTCGGGCAATTATTCCGGCGACGCGGCGGAGTTCCAGCGCTCGCTGGCGGCCGAGCCGTGGCTGATCCTGGCGGCGGTGGTGGTGATCTACATCGTGCTGGGGGTGCTGTATGAAAGCTGGATCCACCCCATCACCATCCTGTCCACGCTGCCCTCGGCCGGTATCGGCGCGCTGCTGGCGCTGATGCTGTGCGGGCAGGATCTGTCGCTGGTGGCGCTGGTCGGCGTGGTGCTGCTGATGGGAATCGTCAAGAAAAACGCCATCATGATGATCGACTTCGCCATCGAGGCCGAGCGCACCCGAGGGCTCAGCGCCGAAGCGGCGATCGAGGAGTCCTGCCTGCTGCGCTTCCGCCCAATCATGATGACCACGATGGCGGCGCTGCTGGGGGCGGTGCCGCTGGTGATCGGGCATGGCGCCGGTTCGGAACTGCGGCTGCCGCTGGGCATCACCATCATCGGCGGATTGCTGCTCAGTCAGTTATTGACGCTGTACACCACGCCGGCGATCTATCTGGCGCTGGAAAGGCTGCGGCTGCGCATCGCCGGACCGGATCCGGCTCCGTTGCCGGCGGAGTAGATAATGGGGTTCTCCGCCGTGTTCATCGCCCGCCCGGTCGCGACCCTGCTGCTGTCGCTCGGGCTGCTGCTATCGGGCATCGTCGCGTATCATTTCCTGCCGATCTCGCCGCTGCCCAGCGTGGACATTCCGACCATCGTGGTGTTCGCCGCCCGCCCTGGTGCCGACCCCGAAACGATGGCCAACTCGATCGCCGCCCCGTTGGAGCGCCGCTTGGGGGAAATCCCCGGCGTCACCGAACTGACCTCGATCAGCAGCATCGGCAGCACCGCGATCATCGTGCAGTTCGACATCGACCGCGCGATCGACGGCGCGGCTCATGACGTGCAGGCGGCGATCAACGCCGCCACGTCGGACCTGCCGTCGGACCTGCCGACCCGGCCCTATTACCGCAAGATCAATCCGGCCGACACGCCCATACTGACCTTGGCGCTAACCTCCGAAACACTCAGCGCCGCGGCGATGTTTGACGCGGTGGATACCATCCTGGCCCAACGGCTGGCGCAGGTCGACGGCGTGGCGCAGGCGGTCATCAACGGGTCGGAAAAGCCGGCGGTGCGGGTCCGACTCGATCCGGCGCGGCTGAGCGCTGCCGGGCTGGCGGCGCAGGATGTCTATACCGTGATCCGCGGCGCCAGCGTGCTGGCCCCCATGGGCGGTTTCCAGGGGCCGGACCGGGCGGAGGATATCGGCCTGAACGGACAGCTGTCGCAGGCCTCCGACTATGCCGGGCTGGTGCTGAAATCGACCAACGGCGCGGTGATCCGGTTGTCGGATGTCGCCACTGTTATCAACGGCGTGGCCAATTCACGGCTCGCCGCCTGGAGCGGCAAGCAGCCGGCGATCCTGCTCAGCATCTCCAAGACCTCCGGTGCCAACGCCATCGAGACCGCCGACCGGGTGCGCGAGATGCTGCCGCTGCTGCTGTCGTGGATGCCGCCCGGCATCCAGACCACCGTGCTGAGCGATCGCACGACGACGATCCGCGCCTCGGTCGCGGATATCCAGATCACGCTGGGGATCTCGGTCGTGCTGGTGCTGCTGGTGGTGTTCGTGTTCATGCGCCGCTTGATGCCCACGCTGGCCGCCGCGGCGACGGTGCCGCTGGCGCTGTGCGGCACCGTCGCGGGGATGTGGTTCTTCGGCTATTCGCTGGATAATTTCTCGCTGATGGCGCTGACCATCTCGGTCGGCTTCGTCATCGACGACGCCATCGTGATGATCGAGAACATCATCCGCCTAATGGAAAAGGGCGCGACGCCGCTCCAGGCCGCGCTGGCCGGGTCGCGCCAGATCGGCTTCACGGTAATGTCAATCAGCATCTCGCTGGTCGCGGTGTTCATCCCGCTGCTGTTCATGGGCGGCATTCTCGGCCGGCTGTTCAACGAATTCGCGGTGACCCTGACCATGGCGATCGGCATTTCCGCCATCGTTTCGCTGACCCTGACGCCGATGATCTGCGGCCGGTTCATCCAGGCCGCGCCGCCGCCGCCCACCGGGGCCTGGGGCCGCATCGACCGGTCGGTCGAGCGCGCGCTGGCGGCGATCCAGCGCTTCTATGCCGTCAGCCTGGACTGGGCGCTGCTGCATCGGGGGTTCATGCTGCTGCTGACCCTGGCCAGTGTGGTGCTGACGGTGCGGCTGTACACCGTGGTGCCGAAAGGCTTCCTGCCGTTGCAGGATACCGGGCTGATGATGGGCAGCACGCTGGCCAGCCCGGATGTGTCGTTCAAGGCGATGACCGAGCGCCAGCGCGCGGTGGTCGATGTGCTGCTGACCGACCCCGCGATCGCCAGCGTGGGCTCCACGGTCGGCGTCTCCCAGGGCTGGTCATCGCTGAACCGCGGCACGCTGATCATCAGCCTGAAGCCGCTGGCCGAGCGCGGTATCAGCTCCGAGCAGGTGATCGCCCGGTTGCGGCCGAAACTGGCCGGGGTCGGCGGCGTGCAGACATTCCTGTTCTCGGCACAGGATTTACGCGGCGGCGGGCGCACCGGCGGGGCGCAGTATCAGTTTGCGATGATCTCCCAGGACCTGGCGCAGCTGCGCGAGTGGACCCTGAAGCTGGAGGACCGGCTGAAGCAGACACCGGGTCTGACCGATGTCACCAGCGACCAGGACCGCATTGCGCCGCAGATGACCGTGGTCATCGACCGCGACGCGGCTTCCAGATTGGGCGTGTCGGTCACCGGCATCGACAACGCGTTGAACAACGCCTACTCGCAGCGGCAGATTTCCACCATCTACACCGACCGCAACCAGTACCGCGTGGTGCTGGAAATCGACCCGGCATTGCAGACCGATCCGGCCTTGCTGGACCGGCTCTATGTCGGCGGCAAAGCCGGCACGCAGGTGCCCTTAACGGCGGTGGCGCGGTTCGAGCGCGGCGCCGCCCCGCTATCGGTGCGCCATCAGGGCCAGTTCCCGGCCTCCACGCTCAGTTTCAACCTGGCCGAGGGTATGGCGCTCGGCGATGCCGTCAGCACGGTGGAAAACGCCTCGGCGGAATTGCGGATGCCGCCGGAGATCCATACCGAGTTCGCCGGCAATGCGCAGTATCTGCAAAAATCCCTCGCCACGCAGCCATTGCTGATCGGGGCGGCGCTGATCTCGATCTACATCGTGCTCGGCGTGCTGTACGAGAGCCTGATCCAGCCGATCACCATTCTATCGACGCTGCCCTCGGCCGGGCTTGGCGCGTTGCTGGCGCTGCTGGTCACCGGGACCGAGCTGTCGATCATGGGCATCATCGGCATCATCCTGCTGATGGGCATCGTCAAGAAAAACGCCATCATGATGGTAGATTTCGCGCTGGAGGCGCAGCGCGAGCATGGCCTGACCGCCGAGCAGGCGATCCACGAGGCCTGTCTGGAGCGCTTCCGCCCGATCATTATGACCACGTTGGCCGCGCTGTTGGGCGCGCTGCCGCTGGCGCTGGCGTTCGGCACCGGCGCAGAACTGCGCAGACCGCTGGGCATCGCCATCGTCGGCGGGCTGATCGTGTCGCAGATGCTGACCCTGTACACCACGCCGGTGGT
>JAYTXR010000334.1:0-28167 GCA_043742865.1 Acetobacteraceae bacterium | reverse complement strand
GAAGGAGGTCAACATGGCTGTTGCGCCAGGCCGGCCGCATGGCACCGGCGTTCGCGGGCTCACGCTATCGCGCGGGTCGATTTCCTTCGACGGACCTTTCGGCCGCATATTCCGCGCCGTGCCGCCCGCCGATTTCGGCGCCGACGACGCGGCCTCCCTGGCCGCGCTCGGCAAACTTGCCGCCGCGATGATCTCCGTTCGCGATCCGACCGACCCGAAGGATGGCCCGGACCCCGAGGAAAGCGGCATTCCCGCTGCCTACACCTATTTCGGCCAGTTCATCGATCATGATCTGACCTTCGATCCGGCCAGCAGCCTGCAGCGCCAGAACGACCCCGACGCGCTGGTGGACTACCGCACCCCGCGCTTTGATCTGGACAATGTCTATGGCCGGGGGCCGAACGATCAGCCCTATCTGTATGAGGACGGACGCAGCTTCATTATCGGACCACCGCTCAGCGGCGCGGCGGCCAATCCGAAAGCCAGGGATTTGCCGCGAAGCCAGCCCGCCAGCCACACGCAGCGCGCGATCATCGGCGATCCCCGCAACGATGAGAATGTCATCATTTCCCAGTTGCAAGGTCTGATGCACCGCTTCCATAACAAGCTCGCCGCAGCCGATCCGGGCGCCAGCTTTGCCGAAGTTCAACGCGAGGTACGCTTTCATTATCAGTGGGTGGTGCTGAACGACTTCCTGCCGACCCTTATTGCGGCCGATGTGCTCAACCAGGTCCTGCCGCCACAATCGGGCGGCGGGTTGTTCAAACCGAACCTCCAGTTCTACAAGCCAAAGCACGAGGCGTTCATGCCGCTGGAATTCTCCACCGCCGCGTATCGCTTTGGCCATTCGATGGTCCGGCCAGGCTACCGGCTCAGTGAAACGATCGGGCCGCTGGCGATCTTCGAAACTGACCCGGCCAAGGCGCTGACCGGCTTTCGGAAATTCTCCGATAACTGGGCCATCGACTGGAACCTGTTCATCGACTTGGTGCCTCGCGATCCCGCCGACATCACGCGCACCCAGCTCGCCTATAAAATCGATACATCGCTGGTCAATCCGCTTGGCAATCTGCCGCCATCGGTGGCCGTCGACCCGTCCATCCTGGCGCTGCGCAACCTGGAACGCGGCTGGCGCATGCGGCTGCCCTCCGGCCAGGATGTCGCGCGCGCCATGGGCCTGGTTCCGCTGAGCGATGCTGAAATCCTGATCGGCAAATTCACCGGCGATCCCGCGGACATCGTCGGTCCGATCACCAGCATCGATCCAGCCTTCGCCGATAATTGTCCGTTATGGACCTATGTCCTGGCCGAGACGGTCAGATCCGATGTAACCATCCAGACCGCACAGGGAGCCAGGACGATCGAGAGCCGCAAGCTCGGACCGGTCGGCGGGCGGATCGTCGCGGAAACCATCGTCGGGTTGTTGGCCTATGACAGCCAGTCCTACGTTTGTCAGAACCCTCTCTGGACGCCATCGCAGGCAATGAACGATGTTTTCGGATTAAGGGAATGGATCGCGGCCGCGCTTTCGGGCTGAGCCTGCCCGCTCAAAGATCGGCGACCCGGATCCAGGCGGCAACCGCCCCGGCCACCAGCAGCCCCATCACGCTCGTCGCCGCGGATGTCATCCCGAAGTTCCGGAAAATCGCGCCCCACAGCGCCAGCACCGCGATCCCGACCGCGATGCCGCCGATCAGGCTGGCGCGGCCCTTCTTGATCTCGCCCCGCTTATCGATCCCGGCCCGCGGCTCCACCGTTCTACTCAGCCGCCACGCGGATCTGCCCGGCGCGCACATCGTCCACGGAATGACGGATTTTCTTCATATTCCGCAGCACGTGGGCGGAGGAATAGCCGTTGAACACATGCGCCCAAAACCCGCATTGCAGGTCGGATGTGCCGAAGAACCAGTCAGCGACCGGATAGGTCAGGTTAAAATTCCGCTCCATCATGATCGCCGGATTGTGATGCGCGATGTGATGCCGGCGGATCGAATTCGCCAGCGGGATGTGCCGCACCAGGCGGTCATCCTTCACATGGCAGCAGAAATGGAACAGTTCATAGTTCAGATACAGCGCGACATTGGTAATCAGCACCAGCCATCCCGCGTCCGCCAGGCCCAGAATATCGAGCACCAACGCCGGCGGAATGGAAAGACAGATGAACGCCACCAGCGCATAGGGTGGAAAGAACACGATGCGGAAATCGCGCAGGCTGTCGATCGTCGGTTCGAAATCGGTGAAGAACTGATGGTGGGCCAGCACGTGACGCTTGTAGATGCCCATGAACCCGCGCACCGGGCGGTGCATGACGAATTTATGGATCCACCACTCGAACACATTGGAGATGCAGAACGCCGCCGGGATCACCAGCCACTCATACCAGGCGGGATGGCCGATCTGACGGACGCAGTAGAAGATCGTCGCCAGCCCGATCGCCGCGATCAGCGCCACGTGCACGGGTCCGGAATAGGCGGCGGCGATTTTTGTCCGAAAATCGGCGCGAAACGCCTGCTGGCGCCGGCTCATCCGGTCAGTGGTCATCGCATCCTCCATTGCCGTCCGCGGCTCGATCACTCCCGATCTTGCCGAGGATGGCACCGGGCTCGCCGCCGTCAAGCATGTTTTGCCGCAAAGGCGGTCCCCTTGGGGGTTTGTCGGCAAACGCTTACTGGCTGGCCCATACAATGCGGTGGATCCAGGTGATCTCGGTCAGGTCGAAGCTGTAATCGGGGTGTTCCGGATTGAGGCTGCGCAGCTCGACTCGCCGGGCCGAGCGGCGGGCGAGCTGCTTGGCCATCACCTCCCCGGCCAGCGTCCGCACCACCACGCGGTCGCCGCGGCGGATCGGCGCGGCGGGGGAGACGATCACCATGTCGCCATCGCGAAAAATCGGCTCCATCGAATCGCCGCTGATCTCCAGCGCATAGGCGTTGGCGTCGCCGATTTCCGGCAGGCTGACCTCGTCCCAGCTGCCACCGACCGGGTAGCCGCCATCGTCGAAATAGCCGTCGCTGCCGGCCTGGGCGAAGCCGATCAGCGGAACTCGGCGCGAGGAGGAGCGGATGGCGGAGGCGGCGAGGGTGCGCGCACCGGTGACCAGGGCGGTGAACGCCTCCAGGCTGGCGCCGGTGGCGTTCAGCACCTTGGCCAGGCTCTCGGTGCTGGGCCAGCGGGCCCTGCCATCGGGCATGGTGCGCTTGGATGGGTTGAAGGTGGTGGCATCGAGACCGGCCGCCTTGGCGAGGCCGGACGCGGATAGCCCGCTCTCGGCCGCCAGCGTGTCCAGCGCGCGCCAGATGTCGTCGTGCTTCATGTCAGCCCTGATGCTTCATGTCAGCCCTCGCTGCCCGGCGAGCTTTTCGGCGGATGGGTCGATTCGCATGCCGGCATCATCCTAGGATTTTGCGCCAATTGAAATAGGAAAATATGACGATTGACGCTTGCCGCGGGACCACAACCTATGGTTATCTTCACCGATTGTTCATCTTGGATCGTTTGGGAGAAAGAAATGATGACCAGAGCGGTTAGCCAAACGCGGATTTCTCACCCGCCGTCAGGGGCGAAATCCCTGACCATGGCGCAGCGCGCCCGCGCCGAAATCGGCCGGGGGGAGCCGTTCCGCACCTCCGAGGAGGCCTGGTTCTGGACCATGTCCGCGCTGACGGCCAGGCGGGATGGAGGGCGATACACGGCAAACAAGGGATTGGTGAAGCGTCCCTGCGACCCCGACGACGTGGTACTGTGTCTGGACATGCTGTATCGCGGCCGGCGGATCGACCTGATGCATGCCCGCATTCTGCGCGCCTGGGGCGAGCGCGGCATGGCGCCGGACCCTCGCTATGCCGGCGAACGTGCCGATCATCGGGTCTGGAAGGAAGCGATGGACCGGCTGGAATGGCCGCTGCGGGTGAAAGGCATTGTGGCGTGAGGAATAAAAAGGAAAATATTCCTTGACATAGAAAAAAACCGGGGTCAGGATGCCTCTATCAGCGGGCGAGCCATGTCCGCTGTGTCTCCTCCTCCAACTCGCGCCGCCATCCCCACGGGATGGCGGCTTTTTTTATGTCGAAAAGGATTTCCGTCATGGCCTTCGCCGTTCGCAATCTGTCCGTGCTCGCCTACGCCAATGGCTTTACCCTGTGGCACTACAAGGCCGGGCAGGACGGCCTGAGCCGGGTCGAGCGCCCGGGTTACTTTGGCGGTGCGGCCGACATGCTGGCGGGCGGGGACATGCTGATGGTCTCGGCCGCGGACGGGGCGCGGATGCTGGCGATCGCGCCGCGCGGCGAAGATGGCGGCGGCGAACTGGTCACGGCACGCATGTGCTGAGCTTTCTGCTTCCTGGCTTTTCACACATGGCGGGCGCGGGCATAAGCGCGCCTGCATGACCCCTTCTTTCGCCTCCGCCGTGCTTCCCCTGCTGCGCTGGATGGACCCCGAGCGGGCACATCTGCTGGCTTTAAAGGCGTTGCGGTACGGACTGGCGGGGAGCGACGAGGGTACGGACGATCCCGCGCTGGCTGTGGAGGCGATGGGGCTGCATTTTGCCAACCCGATCGGCCTCGCCGCCGGGTTCGACAAGAACGCCCTGGCGGCCGGCGCGCTGATGCGGCTGGGGTTTGGCTTTGTCGAGACCGGCACCGTCACGCCGCGCCCGCAATTCGGCAATCCGCTGCCGCGGTTGTTCCGTCTCGAGGCTGACCGGGCCGTAATCAACCGCAACGGTTTCAACAATGCCGGGCTGGAGGCGTATCTGGCCAGGTTCGTCGCGGTGACGCGCAGCAAAATCCAGCTCGGCGCCAATGTCGGCATCAACAAGGACAACGCCGACCCGGAACGCGACTATCCAGCGCTGATCGAAGCGGTGGCCGCGCGGGCGGACTACATCGTCATCAACGTGTCCTCGCCGAATACCCCGGGCCTGCGCGACCTGCAGGGCGAGACCCGGCTGACCGCGATTCTGGCTGCGGTGAACCGCGCGGTGCCGCGGCGCCCGCCGCTATGGGTGAAAATCGCCCCGGACCTGGCCGATGCCGGCCTCGCGGCGGTGGTGGAGACTTGCGTGGCCGGCGGGGTGCTGGGGCTGATCGTGTCGAACACCACGATTTCCCGCCCGCCTGGGTTGCGCTCGGCCAACGCCTCGCAGGCCGGCGGGCTGTCCGGCGCGCCGCTTTTTCCGATGTCCACGCGGGTTTTGGCGAAAACCTACCTTCTGGCGCGGGGCCGGCTGGCACTGATCGGGGTCGGCGGTGTGCGCACCGGGGCGGACGCGCTGACCAAAATCCAGGCCGGCGCCGAGCTGGTGCAACTCTATACCGAATTCGCCTATGCCGGCCCGGCGCTGATCCCCCGGCTGAAGCGCGAACTGCTGGCCGCTTTGCGCCAGGCCGGTTTTGCCAGCGTGCGCGATGCCGTGGGAACCGATGCAACCCGCCTCTCCGGAGCCGCCTGATGGATTTTCTGCCCGCCTTCGCCCCGCTCGCCGAGCGCTATGACGGCTTCATCGTCGATCTGTGGGGCGTCGTGCATGACGGGGTAAAACCCTATCCGGGCGCGGTGGACTGCCTGACCCGGCTGCGCGAGCGGGGCAAGCGGGTGGTGATGCTGTCCAACGCGCCGCGGCGCAACCACGCCGCCCAGGCCTCCATGCGGCGGATGGGCATCCCGGATGATCTGTACACCGACATCCTGACCAGCGGCGAGGCGGTGCATCGCCATCTGCTCGACCGGCCCGATGCCTGGTGGCAAAGCCTGGGCAGGCGCGTGTTCCATCTGGGGCCGGCGCGCGACCGCAATGTGCTGGAAGGCCTCGGCCTGATCGAAATCCCAACCCCCGCCGAGGCGGATTTCGTGCTGAACACCGGGCCGGACGATCATCGCAATCCCACCGACATGGCCGAGTTCGAGCCGATCCTGGCCGAGTGCCGGGCGGCCGGGCTGCCGATGATCTGCGGCAATCCCGATCTGGAAGTCATTCGCGACGGCGTGCGGGTGCTGTGTGCAGGCGCGTTGGCAGTGCGCTACCAGCAGATGGACGGCGATGTGCGATCGCTCGGCAAGCCGGATCCGGCGATCTACCAGCCGGTGTTCCACATGCTGGATCTGCCGGCGGATCGGGTGATGGCGGTGGGAGACTCGCTGCGCACCGACATCGCCGGCGCCGCGGCGGTGGGAGTGGCCTCCTGCTGGGTGCTGGGCGGGCTGCACTGCGAGGCGCTGGCGGGGGACGCCTCGATGGCCCGCGCGGCGGCGGCTGAAGCCGGGTTGTGCCCGGAAGCGGCCATCGCCGGGTTTGCCTGGTAGGGCAGCGATCGGGAGGCAGCCTGGCGCATTTTCGTTTGACCCGGGACATCGTCGGTTCATCATGCCTGCGTTGACGCAGATGGGACCGGGCGATGCACCCGCTTGTCAGATCGATCGCTGTCTTGCTCGGCGCGCTGTTGCTGGCGCTGCCTGCCGGATCGGCACGCGCGGCGGAGCCGCTGGAACATGGCGGCCCGGAACATGTGGATTTGGCGCTGGTGCTGGTGACCGACGTCTCGCGTAGCGTCGATGATTCCGAGTTCGACCTCGAAAAACAGGGTTATGCGGCGGCTTTCACCGATCCACGCGTGCTGACGGCTATCCGCAACGGGGCGCTGGGTGCGATCGCGGTCGCATATGTGGAGTTTGCCGGCAGCTTTGAAGTGCGCACCGTGATCGGCTGGACCGATATCCACGACGCCGCCTCGGCGCAGGTTTTCGCCGACCGGTTGACTGCCGCGGCGCGGTCGTTCTGGGGCCGCACCGCGATTTCCTCGGGCATCGATCATGCGGCCAAATTGCTGGCCGAGAGCGGCATGGAGGCGGGACGCCGGGTGATCGATGTCTGCGGCGACGGCACCAACAATGCCGGGCGGGAAATAACCGAGGCACGCGATGCGGCATTGGCGGCCGGCATCACCATCAACGGGCTGGCCATCATCAACGATCATCCGGCGTCCTGGACCTTTGCGCATGTCCAGCCGCCTGGCGGATTGTCCAAATACTACCGCGAGAACGTCACCGGCGGACCCGGCAGCTTCGTGCTGGAGGTGCGCGACTTCCAGAGTTTTGGCGAAGCGATGACCCGCAAGCTGGTCAGCGAGATTGCCGGAATGCCGGCGGAAGACCCGCTAATGAAAATCGCGCGAGCGCGGTAGGCTGACCGCTGCACCTGGGAAGACTGCGGGGCCTGGGAAATCGGGGGGTGGGAAATCGGGCTCGATCAGCTCCGCCAGCAGGGCGCTGCGGTCTTCCAGCCGTTCGGCGATGATGTGAACCACGCTCTCCGCCGAGCGCTGCACCCGCCCGATTGCCAGCATCAGCCGGCTGGCCAGCACCGCGCGGCGGTAGCGCTCCAGCAGGCTGGCCCAGATGACCACATTGGCGATGCCGGTCTCGTCCTCCAGGGTGCAGAACACCACGGTGCCCTCGCCCGGCCGCTGGCGCACCAATACCAGGCCGGCAACGCGAACCAGGCTGCCATGCGTCAGCCCGGCGGCCTCCGCGCAGCTGCGGATAGCGTCGCGTGCCAGGGCCGGGCGCAGGAAACGCAGCGGATGGGCTTTCAGCGACAGCCCGGTGGTGCGGTAATCGGCTATTGTCTGCTCGGGCGCCGGCATCGCCGGCAGCTCGACCGGGCGGTGGGCTTGTGCCGAGGGCGCGTGCGCCATCCGCGCGAACAGCGGCAAGGGTGGCGCATCGGTCAGCCCGCGCGCCTGCCACAGCCCCGCCCGGCGATCGAGGCCGATGCCGCGCAATGCGTCCGCCTCCGCCAGGGCCACGATGGCGGCGCGGGGAATGCCGGCCCGCACCAGATCGCCGAAGTCTTTGGATCCCGCGGCTTGAGCCGCTTGGATCTGCTCGGCCCAGTCCTGGCGAAAGCCCGAGATCAGCCGAAAGCCCAGCCGGAGAATGGCAGGGTCCTCCATCGTGCAGTCCCACCGGCTGGCGGTGATGTCGATAGGCCGGATCTGCGCGCCGTGCTCGCGCGCGTCGCCCACCAGCTGGGCCGGCGCGTAGAACCCCATCGGCTGGGAGTTCAGCAGCGCGCAGGCGAAGCGGGCGGGGTGGTGGCATTTCAGCCAGGCCGACACATAGACCAGCAGCGCGAAGCTGGCGGCGTGGCTTTCGGGAAACCCATAGGTGCCAAAACCCTCGATCTGGCGGAAGCAGCGTTCGGCGAACTCGCGCTCGTAGCCGCGGGCGACCATGCCTTCGACCAGCTTGTTGCCGAAACTGTGGATGGTGCCGACATGGCGAAACGTCGCCATGGCGCGGCGCAGCTGGTTGGCTTCCTCGGGCGTGAAGCCGGCCGCGATGATCGCCAGGCGCATGGCCTGTTCCTGAAACAGCGGCACGCCCAGCGTCTTGCCGAGCACCCGTTCCAATTCATCCGCCGGCCCGTATTCGGGGGCGGGGGACGGATAGAGCACCGCTTCCTTGCCGGAGCGGCGGCGCAGATACGGGTGTACCATGTCGCCCTGGATCGGCCCTGGGCGGACGATGGCGACCTCGATCACCAAATCATAGAGTTTTTGCGGCCGCAGCCGCGGCAGCATGGCGATCTGGGCGCGCGATTCGACCTGAAATACGCCGATCGAATCGCCGCGGCAGAGCATCCGGTATACATCGCGGTCCTCGCGCGGCACGTCGGCAAGTTCCCCGATGCCCACCAGATCCAGTGCTTTTCGGATGCAGGTCAGCATCCCCAACGCCAGCACATCCACCTTCATGATCCCGAGCGTGTCGATGTCGTCCTTGTCCCATTCGATGAAGCTGCGCTGATCCATCGCCGCGTTGCCGATCGGCACCATCTCGTCCAGCCGGCCGCGGGTCAGCACGAAGCCGCCGACATGCTGGGACAAATGGCGGGGGAAGCCGACCAGCTCGCGGGCCAGCGCCACGGTGCGGCGCAGGACCGGGCTGGCGGGGTCGAGGCCGATTTCGGTCAGTTGCTCGTCCGACCACAGCTCGCCACCCAGGCGGCTCGATTGCTGGGCCAACAGCGCGGTGGTGTCATCCGACAGACCCAAAACCTTGCCGATGTCGCGGATGGCGCTTTTCGGGCGGTAATGGATCACCGTGGCGGCGATGCCGGCCCGGTCGCGGCCGTAGCGGGCGTAGATATACTGGATCACCTCCTCGCGGCGTTCATGCTCGAAATCCACGTCGATGTCGGGCGGCTCCTGGCGTTCGGCGGAGATGAAGCGGGCAAACAGCAGGTCGATCTGCTGCGGATCAACCGCGGTGATGCCAAGGCAATAGCAAACCGCCGAGTTCGCCGCCGACCCGCGGCCCTGGCACAGAATGCCGCGCGAGCGCGCATAACGGACGATGTCGTGCACGGTCAGAAAATAGCGGGCGTAGTCGAGCTGGGCGATCAGCCGCAGTTCCGCCTCCAGGGTTTGGCGTAATTTGTCGGAGATGCCGTCCGGGTAGCGCTCGGCCGCACCCAGCCAGGTCAGCGCCGCCAGATGCGCATCCGGCGTAATGCCGGGGGGCACCGGTTCGTCGGGGTATTCGTAGGTCAGCTGATCGAGCGAGAATTGGCAGCGCGCGACGATATCCTGCGTGCGGGCGATGGCGTCCGGGTGGTGGTGGAACAGCCGGGCCATTTCGGCGGGGGATTTCAGGTGGCGTTCGCCGTTGGGCTGCAATTCCAGGCCGGCTTCCTCGACGCGGCAACCCAGCCGGGTGGCGGTCAGCGCGTCCTGCAAGATCCGGCGTTCTCGGGTGTGATACAGCACGTCATTGGCGGCGATCATCGGCAGCCGCATCCGGTCCAGCGCCCGCAGCCGGGATGCATCATCGGCGCGATGGCGGCGGCTGGCGACGATGGCGGCGGTGGGAAAATCCGCGGCCAGCCGGTCGATGGTTTGGCGGAAGCCAGCGTCCAACTGATGCGGCGGCACGACCAGTAAGGCCTGACCTTCGCCGTGCTCCTGCAGATCGGCATAATCCAGAAAACAGCGGTTGGTGGCGCGGCCAAGGTCGGAGCTGTCGCCATGCGGCGCCCGGCCCTTGCCCTGGGTCAGCAGCCGCGTCAGCCGGCCCCAGGCGGCACGATCCGTTGGGTAGCACAACATATCCGGCGTGCCGTCGCGAAACACCAGCCGCGCGCCGGGCAGCAGCCGGATGCCAGCCTTCCGGGCCGCATCATGCGCGCGCACCACGCCGGCGACGGTGTTGCGGTCAGCGATGCCGAGGGCGGACAGGCCGAGGGCGGCGGCGGTGGCGGCCAGTTCCTCGGCGCGCGAGGCGCCGCGCAGGAACGAGAACGCGCTGGCGGCCTGCAACTCGGCATAGGTCACGCGAAAAGACCGTGCAAATACCATTGCGGCATTCGCCCGCCACCCTGCAACCCGGTGCGGAACAGCCAGAAGCGGGCGCCGTCGGTATCCTCCACCCGGAAGTAATCGCGGATACGATCGGTCTCTAAAGCCTCCTCCTGGGGATCTTTCAGCCACCACTCCGCGGCGATGCGTTCGGGGCCGGCGGCGGCGCGCACGCGGTGCAGGCGGCGGCGCCATTGGAATTGGATCGGGGGATCGTCGGGCACCAAAGCGGTGACCTCGACCGGCTCGGGCGGGCGCAGCAGGCGGATCGGCCGGGGGAGGCTGGGATCGCCGATCCAGGCCGGCGCAGTTTGCAGCGGCGGGATTTTCTGCACCGCCCGCTCCGGCACGTGGCTGGCGCGCGGCGCCACGCGCCAGACCCGACCCTGGCCGAACCGATTGGCCAGCCGGTCGATGGTGAGGGCGAGGCGGGAGGCGTCCTGGCTGGAACCGAAGTCGGAAAAGCCGGGCTGCGGGCTGGCCAGGGCAGCGGTTTCCTCGGCGAGCAGCAAAATAGCCTCGATGCCGAAGCCGGGTTCGATGGTTTCCAGCTTTGCCTGCAATAATTTGGCCAGATAGGCGGCATCGTGCGAAGGCAACGCGGTGGTGACGGCGATCTGCTGGATCGTGTTGTCGACACGGAAAAATTGCGCCGCGATGCGGTGGGCGCCCTGGTCCTTGCCGGCCAAACGAAAGCAGAGCCGAGGCGTGAGACTATCGAGCGCGTGGGCGAGGTCCTCCGGCGTGCCGATCGGTTCGAGAAACTCCAGCCGCTCGATGAACGGCGCCGGCGGGCGCGGCCAGGCGATCGCCTCCTCCGCCTCCCCAAGCGCCTGGTCCAGCCGCAGCACCGGCTGCTGGCCGAAACGGGCGGTGATCTCGCCGCGCGGAATGCGAGCGAGGTCGCCGATCTGGCGCAGGCCCAGGCGGCGCAGTCCGGCGGTGATTTGCGGATCGAGCCGCAGCAGGCCGATCGGCAGTTTTTCCAACGCGTCCCGCTCCTGACCCGAAGCCAGGATCGTGCAGACCCCGCTGGTGGCGGCATGCGCCAGCGCCCAGGCAGCCCCCGGCGTGTCGGCGATCGCGGTCCGGCTGAGAAGGCCGTTGCGAGACAGGCGGGTCTGCAGATCTTCGCCCAGTTCCCGCTCGCCCCCGAACCGATGCGCGCAGCCGGCGATGTCGAGCCAGAAGCCGTAGGGATCGGTTTCGCCGTGGGCCGGCGCATCGGCCGCAGCCAGCGGCGTGTACCGCTCACACCAGGCGGCCAGGCAGGCCAGCGCGTCTTTGTCCGCGCCCGGATCGGCCTCACGCGCGATCAGACCGGGACACAGGCTGCGCGCATCGGCCAGGGTCTGACCGATGCTCAGCCCCTGGGCGGCCGCGTCCGGCCCGATGGCGGCCAGCCGCCGGACGCCGCGGATTGTTTCGACGCTAACGGCGGGCCTATCCGGCGAGCGATCTTGCCGCAGGCGAAGGATCGGCCAGTACGGCAACCACACGCACAGGATGCGTCGCATCTGGGTCTTCTCCTGCTTGCACAATCCATTCGCCCGGCCGGCCGCCGCGCGCCTGGGTCAGCGCCAGCCGCCAGCGCGGCGGCCCGGGTTCGCGCCCTTCCCGCTCGCTGGACGCCGGGCTCAGCCGCCATCGCGTGGCGGCCAGGCTGGCGTCGCGGTCCTCGGTCCGCCATCCATACGGCCAGCGGCGCAGCGCCAGGCAGGTGGCGCCGTGGCGCTGACAGGCCAGCGCCAACCGGCGGGAGGCGACGCGGCCCAGCGTTTCCACCTCGCCGATCACCATTTCCGCCCCGCCTTCGCGCAACGCGGTCTCCATCGCGGCCAGCGTCGCGTCGCTGTCATCGGTGCGCACCAGCACCAGCCGGCCCGGGTCCAGCCCGAAATCCGACAAACCGTGCGGATACAAATCGGGTCGCGCGGCAATCCAGAAAACCGGTTTTTGGACACCGATCCGTCCGGCCAGGGAGGCGGCGAACCCAGCCGAAAGCGTGCCGGTTTCGCGATCCACGCCGACGCCGCCGATTTCGTGCAGCTGGCCCAAAGCCAGCCCCCCGCCGGGCAAATGCGCGTCGATCCGCTTATCGCCGAACGCCAGGATGCCAAAGCGGAGGGGGCGAACTCTGCCGAGCAAAGCCGCCAGATGCGGCGGCAAACCGGGCACGGAACCGGGCATTCCCGTGCGGGATGAAAAGGGGGGAATGTCCGGGTCCGTTGGGACGGCGCGGACAAGGGAGAGCAGGGGGGACATGGGATATGTTCCCTATTTGTTCCTAACCCTTCACCGGAGTCAACGTGGAATTATTAGCTCCGGACTCGAACTTTGAGTCGAGGACAACATCCGGGGAACACGGGGAGCCGTCCGCGATCAGGAATCGCTTCCCAGTCCCGCCAGCGCCAGCCATTCGGCTTCCGTCAGCGTGCGCACGCCCAGCTCGGCCGCCCGTTTGGCCTTGGAGCCGGCATCGGCGCCGAGCACCACGAAATCCGTCTTCTTCGACACGCTGTCGGTGACCTTGGCGCCCAGGGCCTCGGCGCGGGATTTGGCTTCGGGGCGGCTCATGGTCTCCAGGCTGCCGGTGAAGACCACCACCTTGCCGGCAATCTCGCTGTCTACCGAGCTGCCCGCGATGGTTTCATCCTCGATCGTCAACTCCCCGGCGAGCTCATCGACGATCGCGAGGTTGCGGGGTTCCAGGAAGAAATCCACCAGCTCCTCGGCGATCGTCGGGCCGATGCCGAGAATGCTGCCCAGCGTGCTGCGTTCTTCCGAGCCGATGGTGGTGGCGGCGAGCATCTGGGCGCGCCAGTCGGCAAAACCGCCGTAGTGGCGGGCCAGCAGCCTGGCATTGGAATAGCCGATGCGGCGGATGCCCAGGGCGTAGAGGAATCGCGCCAGAGGAATGCGGCGGCGAGCTTGAATGGCGCGGGTCAGGTTGCTTGCCGACAGCTTGCCCCAGCCTTCGCGTTCGGCGATTTCGGCCTCGTGGGCAGGCAGGCGGAAGATGTCGGCGGGGGATTTCAGCCAGCCGAGGTCGAAAAACTCGCGGATGGATTTCTCGCCCAGGCCATCGATGTCGAAGGCCAGGCGGGAAACGAAATGGACCAGCCGCTCGACCAGCTGGGCCGGGCAGATCAGGCCGCCGGTGCAGCGGCGCACCACTTCGCCGGAAGGGCGGATGGCCAGACTGCCGCAGACCGGGCAGTGGGTGGGCGGTACCCACGGTTTCGCGCCGGCGGGGCGGCGCTCCAGGATGACCGATAATATCTGCGGGATCACATCGCCGGCCCGCTGCAGTACCACCGCATCGCCGGGGCAAATGTCCTTGCGGGCGATCTCGTCCTCGTTGTGCAAAGTGGCGCGGGCGACCAGCACGCCGCCGACATTCACCGGCTCCAGCTCGGCCACCGGGGTCAGCGCGCCGGTGCGCCCGACCTGGATGCGGATTTCGTTCAAAATTGTGGTGGCCTGCTCGGCCGGGAACTTCCAGGCGATCGCCCAGCGTGGTGCGCGGCCGACGAAGCCGAGCCGGCGCTGGAGTGGAAGCGAATCGATCTTGTAGACCACGCCGTCGATATCGTAGCCAAGCCCGGCGCGGGCCAAGCCCATTATTGTCTGGAAGGCTTCGGTGGCGGGCATGCCGGCGAGTTTTTCAGATAGCGGATTGACCGCAAAACCCCAGTCGCTCAGGCGCTTGAGGTAGTCCCAATGGGTGGCGGCGGGAGGCTCGCTGGCCTCGCCCATGGCATAGGCGAACAGCGACAGCGGGCGGGCGGCGGTGATGGCGGGGTCGAGCTGGCGCAGGCTGCCGGCGGCGGCGTTGCGGGGGTTGGCAAAGATTTTCTGGCCGCCAGCCGCCTGGGCTTCGTTCAGCGCCAGGAAATCGGCCTTGGTCATGAACACCTCGCCGCGGATTTCGATCCGCGCCGGGGCTTTGCCTTTTAGTTTCTGCGGCACCGCGGCGATGGTGCGGATATTGGCGGTAACGTCCTCGCCCTCGCTGCCGTCGCCGCGCGTGGCGGCGTGGATCAGGCTGGCGTTCTCGTAGGTCAGGTTGATCGACAATCCGTCGATCTTCGGCTCGCCGACCAGCGGCAACGGGGCATCCGCCGGCAATCCCAGGAATTTCCGCGCCCGGATGAAAAAATCGGCGAATGCCTCGGTGTCGAACGCGTTATCGAGCGAGAGCATCGGCACAAGGTGGCGCAATTTGGCGAACCCGCTTTCGGGCGGGGCGCCGACCCGCCGGCTCGGGCTGTCGGCGCGGATCAATTCGGGAAAACATGCCTCGATCTCGCTATTGCGCCGGCGCAGCGCGTCGTAATCGGCGTCGGTGATCTCCGGCGCGTCCTGTTCGTGGTAGGCGCGATCGTGACGGGTAATTTCCACCGCCAGCGCGGCCAGTTCGGCGGCGGCTTCGGAGGAGGTCCGTTCCTCGACCGGCTGGCTCATATCAGCCGTGCCCCAAGCAGGTCGTCAGCGGCGGCGCGGGCGGCGTCGGTGATCGTCTCGCCGGCCAGCATCCGGGCGATCTCCTCGCGCCGGTCCGGCGTGCTGAGCACATCCACCAAGGTCGCGGTGCGGTCCTTGGCCTGCTGTTTGGCGACCCGCAGATGCGCCACGCCGCGCGCGGCAACCTGCGGGGAGTGGGTGACGACCAGCACCTGCACCCGCTCGGCCACCCGGGCGATGCGTTCGCCGACGGCCGCGGCGGTGGCGCCGCCGATGCCGCTATCCACCTCGTCGAACACCAGCGTGGGCACCGGCGAGCCCTCCGACAGCACGACCTTCAACGCGAGCATCAATCGCGACAGCTCGCCGCCCGAGGCGATTTTCGCCAGGGGTCCCGGTTCCTGCCCAGGATTGGTGGCGATCAGGAAGCGCACCGCGTCCGCTCCGGCGGCGTTCCATTCGGCCTCGGGCAGCGGCGCCACCTCGGCGAAGAAACGCGCTTTTTCCAGCCGCAGCGGCGGCAATTCCTTGGCCACCGCGCGTTCGAGTTTGCCCGACGCCATGCCGCGGGCTTCCGACAGCAACCTGGCGGCGGTGCCGTAGGTCGCGCGGGCGGCGGCGGCGGCGGCTTCCAGCGTGGCGATTTCGGCGGTGCCGGTATCGAGCGCGGCGAGCCTGGCGGCCAGCGTATCCAACAGGCCGGGCAGGTCGATTACCGAAATATTATGCTTGCGCGCACTCGCCCGCAGCGCGAACAGCCGTTCCTCCGCCTGTTCCAGCAGCCGCGGATCGGTGTCGGCCTCGGCGGCCAGGCGCGACAGCAGGGTTTCCGCCTCCGCCAACGCTTCCTCGGCGCGTTCCAACGCGGCCATCGCCGGGCCGGCGGGGTTTTCACCGGCATCCTCGTTGGGACCGATCAGCTTGCCCAGCGCGCGCGCGGCGGCGCGCAACGCGGAAGCCGGACCGGGGCCGCGGCGGTCCCTGGGCGTCAGTTCCGACAGCGCGGCGGCGATCGCCTCAGCCCGGCGCTCGCCTTGCTGGAGCCGTTGGCGCTGGATCGCCAGCGCCTCCTCCTCGCCGGGCTGCGGGCAGAGTTTGGCCAGTTCATCGACCGCGTGGCGCAGCCATTCCTCGTCGCGCTGGGCCGCGGCAATGGCCTCGCGCGCAGCCTTCAGCGCCAGCACGGCACGGCGCCAGTCGCGAAAAGCTGCAGCCACGCCATCGCGCAGTTTTGCCGACACCCCGAACGCATCAAGCAATGCCGCATGGCCGACCGGATCGGCCAGGCCCATCTGCTCGTGCTGGCCCTGCACCTCCACCAGCAGCGCGCCGGCGCGGCGCAGCAGCGCCACGCCGACCGGCTGATCGTTCAGGAACGCGCGCGAGCGGCCATCCTTGGTCAGCACCCGGCGCAGCACGATCTCGTCCTCGGCCGCCATCCCCTGCTCGGCCAGCAGCGAGGCGACCGGATGGCCGGCGGGGGGGAAGAAACTGGCGGTAACCGAGGCCTGTTCGGCGCCGCGGCGGATCAGTCCGATATCGGCGCGCGCGCCGAGGGCGAGGCCCAGGCTGTCCAGCAGGATGGATTTGCCGGCGCCGGTTTCCCCGGTCAGCACGGTCAGGCCAGGTCCGAAGCCGAGGTCCAGCTTTTCGATCAGCACCACGTCGCGGATGGAGAGTGACGTCAGCATCCGCCGGGCGCCGGCATCAATTGGAAGTTAGAAAACCGAATGCCAGGCGCGGCCGAAAAAGCCCCGCGGCGGCGGCGGCGTTTGCGATCGCGCGACGTCCGGCTCGGCGATCAGGCTGTCATCCACCAGATTGTTGTAGCTGTCCTGATACCACTCGCTGCCCGGATAGTTGTAGCCGAGCACGGCGGCGGTTTTGCGCGCCTGGTCTTTCAGACCGAGCGCCAGATAGACCTCGGTCAGCCGGTGCAGCGCCTCGGGCACGTGGTTGGTGGTCTGGTAGTCGTCGACCACGCGCTGGAAACGCCCGACCGCGGCGGCGTATAGCTGCTGCTTCTGGTACCAGCGGCCGATCACCATTTCATGCCCGGCCATATGATCGCGGGCGAGATCGATTTTGAACCGCGCATCGGAGGCGTAGGCGGTGTTGGGAAAGCGATTGACCACTTCCTGTAGCGCCTTCATGGCCTCCTCCGTGCCTTTCTGGTCACGCTGCACGTCGGCGATCTGCTCGTAATAGCTGAGCGCACGCAGATAATAGACATAGGCGATGTCGCGATGGGCGGGATGCAGCTGGATAAAATGATCCAAGGTACCGATGGCGTCGGTGTATTTATTCTGCTGGTACTGGGTGTATCCGGCCATCAGCTGGGCGTTCACCGCCCAGGTGGAATACGGGTAGTTCTGCTCCACCCGGTCGAACTGCGCCACAGCGGTGGCGTAGCGCTGCTGGTTCAGCGCATCGAGCGCGTTGTTGTACATCTCCTCGACCGGCGGCAGGTTGGCATTTTCCAGCGCCTTTGCCTCGTCCTCGTCGGAACTGGAGCAGCCCGCGATCAGCCCCATCAGCAGCAGGACCGCGAACGCACCCGATCGCGCCAGCGCGCGACACCGGTATCCGCTGGATCGGCATCGTGGGGCGGGGTTGTTGCTGCGAGCGGTCATCGGATCAGGTTCCATCGATGGGCCTTATAGCACGCATCGATGGATGGCGAAGGGCCAGCTGGGTATTTCAGGCTGCCGACAGGGCCAGCTCGGAAGCACTGCGTACCGGCACTCGGCCGGTCCAGCCGGACTCCTCGTTCAGGGCCGTTTCCCGCAAATTCACCCCGACCCGGCGCCATGCGGTGGCATCGGCAAACAGCGCCCGCAGCAACTGGTTGTTCAGGGCATGGCCGGAGCGGTGCGCGACGAAGCGTCCGGCGATCGGCGCGCCGGCGAGGGCGAGGTCGCCGACCGCGTCCAGCAGCTTGTGGCGGACGAACTCGTCTGTCATGCGCAGTCCGGCGGGATTGAGCACCCTGGCGCCGTCCACCACGATCGCGTTCTCCAGGCTGCCGCCAAGGGCGAGCCCGGCTTCGTGCAGCCGGGCGATATCCCCGGCGAGGGCGAAGGTGCGGGCGTCGGCCAGCTCGCTGCGAAAACTGTGTCCGCTCAGCGTCAGCGACAGCGCCTGGCGGCCGATGGCGGGGGCGTCGAAATCGATGGACATGGCCATATCGAGCCCGCCGGCGCGCATATCGGCTTCGGGAAGCAACTCGACGAAAGCTTCGCCATCGGCTACCCGGATCGGGTGCAGAATTTCGATCCTGGCGCGCAAGGCCGGCTGGGCAACGATGCCGGCGCAGTCGATCAGGAACAGGAAGGGGGCGGCGGAACCGTCCAGGATCGGCACTTCCGGCCCATCGACCTCGATCCGCAAATTATCGATCCCGGCACCGGCCAGCGCGGCCATCAGATGCTCCACGGTGCCGATGGTGCGGGTGGGGTCGGCGGGGTCCGACAGCATTGTGCAGAGGCGCGTATCGGACACCAGATCGAACCGGGCGGGAATGTCGCGGGTGGCCGCGAGCGGATCGGCCTCGCTCGGGTCGGTGCGGCGGAACACGATGCCGGTTCCGGCAACGGCGGGACAGAGCGTGAGCGAGACGCGGCGGCCAGAATGCACGCCCACGCCGACGCATCCGATCGACGCCTTCAGCGTATGCTGCAGCCCGCCATGCACAACACCCTCATCGCTAAACGGCGCGGATGAAAACAACAGGGCAGTTGGCGACAATCCATCCATGGCAGCTTGCCTTCACGCTGGCGTCGGAAAGTCTCCACCCGACGAGATGAAGCTTATGACTTGCTGCATTGCGGTGGAAATCAATCATTATTTCTCAATATTTCAAGGTAGATGACTGATTCTGCGATAAAAATTCTCGCCGAAGCAGCGTCTTAAACAATATTCGGCCCGGCCCTCTCGCGCGGGCCGGGCCGATCGGAAAATTCTCGCCGTTTGGCTCAAAAATCCTGGGTTGGCTCAAGAAGTTTGGCGCCGTAGGAAGGCCGGCACATCCGATACCGCTTCCTCGCCGGCGGACTGGCGCACGGTCGGGCGCGGCGGGTCCATGCGCATCTCCGGTCGCATCTCCGGCCGGGCCGGCGAACGGGTCTCCAAACGAGAATCGGGGTCCTGGCGATAGTCCTGTCGTGCCACCGCAACCGGCTCCGCGCGATAAGATTCCACACGCGGCTCCCCGCGATGAGCCGCTGGCTGTTCAACCGGCGCACGCGACGCCGGCACCGGGGTGGAGCTGCCGCGCCGCAGCAGGCCGGTCATCTTCATGAACAGATTTGGTTTCGCCAGCGGCTCGCGCGGCGCCTCCGCGAACAGCGTGGATGCCGGGGCGCGCGGCGGCGCCGGGGCGCGCTCGGCCTGGGCGTGGAATGCCGACTGGCCAAGCGGTTGCCCGCTCGGGGGTTGCGGGCCAGTGGGTTGCGGGCCGGAGGAAAATTTCTGCGGCGGTTCATCCGCACGGGGCAGGAACAACGCCTCGGCATGGGCGAGTTCGCGTGGCGTCTCCGCGGGCGGGGACAGGCGGGTTTCGGCGGGCTCGCCGCTCCGCGGGATCTCCAACCCGGGCCGTTCACGTCCGGCCGCACTGACGAACGGCGCCGCGGCCTGGGGCTGGACGGAAAGCTCCCGAAAACCGGTAATCTGGGGAACGCCGCCACCCGGTTGCGTGCCGCCGGAATTGTGGGAATGGTTCGGCAGCGGGATCGGGTTGATATCTTCCCGCCCGCCATTGCCGACCGCGACCAGGGTCGGGCGCTGCTGCTCGCTGCGGCCGCCAACGCCCATATCGATGCCGGTGGCGACGACGGAAACGCGGATCTTGCCTTCCAGCGTCGGGTCGAGGGCGGAGCCGAATATGATATTCGCATCCGGCGCCACTTCCTCGCCGATGCGGGTGGCAGCCTGATCGACCTCGAACAGCGTCAGATCCTCGCCGCCGGTGATGTTGATCAGCAGGCCGCGGGCGCCGGCCATTGAGGTGTCTTCCAGCAACGGGTTGCTGATCGCGGCTTCGGCGGCGCGGATGGCGCGATTTTCGCCCTCCGCCTCGCCAGTGCCCATCATGGCCTTGCCCATCTCCTGCATGACGGTGCGCACGTCGGCGAAGTCGAGATTGACCAGGCCGGGGGTCATCATCAGGTCGGTGACGCCGCGCACGCCCATGTACAGGACGTGGTCGGCCATTTTGAACGCCTCCTTCCAGGTTGTCTTTTCGTTAGACATACGAAAAAGATTTTGGTTCGGAATGACGATCAGCGTGTCGACGTAGTTTTGTAATTCCTCGATGCCCTCGTTGGCGTGGCGGGCGCGCCGGCTGCCCTCGAAGGTGAACGGTTTTGTCACCACGCCGACGGTCAGGATGCCGCGTTCCCTCGCCATGCGGGCGATGACCGGTGCCGCGCCGGTGCCGGTGCCGCCGCCCATGCCGGCGGCGACGAACAGCATGTGGGTGCCGTCCAGATGCCGGTACAGCTCCTCGGCGGCTTCTTCCGCCGCGGCCTTGCCGATCTGCGGATTGGCGCCCGCGCCCAGGCCCTGGGTGATGTGCGGCCCGAGCTGGATGCGACGATCGGCCTTGCTGTGCATCAGCTGCTGCGCGTCGGTATTCGCCACCACGAATTCAACGCCCTGCAGGTTCAGTGCGATCATGTTGTCGACGGCGTTGGTGCCGCCGCCGCCCACACCGATGACGGTGATGCGCGGGGTGAAGTCGGTGTGCATGGTCTGCGGAATGGTGAGGTTTAGGGTCATGGCGAAACTTTCCCAGAGCTGGTTCGATTCGGTAAAGTGAATTGCGCGGTGAAACGGCCGAAATGTTCCGGCGGCCCGATTTCTGCCCGCTGGATCATCACACCCGGTCCTTCAGGAAGTTGACGATCCTGCGCAGCAGGCCGGCCGGGCGGTCGGTGTCGAAATCGAGGTCGTGCAGAAACCGGCCCTCCCCGGCTGCCCAGGCGATCAGCCCGGCGGCGGTGGCGAAGGCGGGGCCGGAGGCGCTGTCGGGCAGGCCGCGCAGGCCGGCGGGTCGGCCGAGCCGGACCGGGCGGTCGAGGATGGTCGCCGCCAGCTCCCGCACGCCGCCAAGCTGGCTGGCGCCGCCGGTCAGCACCACGCGCGCGCCGGCGGCGCGCGCAAAGCCCGAGGCATCCAGCCGCTCGCGCACCATCTCGAAGGTTTCCTCCAGCCGCGGGCGGATGATGTTGACCACGGCGCTGCGCGGCACCTTGGCCATCTGGTGTTCTTCCTCGCCGACCAGCGGCACCGGCAGCAGCTCGCGCTCGTCGTCGGGGCTGGCATGCACGCTGCCATATAATGTCTTCAACCGCTCGGCGTGGTCGGTGGGGGTGGACAGCATCCGCGCCAGGTCGCTGGTGACATGGGTGCCGCCGATCGGCAGCAGGCAGGTGTGCAGCAGCTGGCCCTCGGCGAACACCGCCATCCCGGTTGTGCCGCCGCCCATGTCGATCACCGTGGTGCCGAGCTCGCGCTCGTCCTCCACCAGCGTGGACAGCCCGGCGGCCATCGGGGCGGAGACGATGGCGGCGATATCGAGGTCGCAGCGGCCGATGCAGGTGGCCAGCGTGCGCAGCGCGTTGGTGGTGGCATCGATCACATGCAGCCGCGCGGTCAGCGAACCGCAATGCAGGCCGCGGGGATCGGCGACGCCGGTGGTCTCGTCCACCGAGAACGCCAGCGGCAGGGCGTGGATGATGTCGCGTCCATCGGACTCCGCGCGGGCGCGGCCCTCCGATACCACGCGGCGGATGTCGCTGTGGTCCACCGCCCGGCCGCCGACCGGCCATTGCACGTTGAACAGCCGGCTTTCCGGCATACCGCAGGACAGATTGACGGTGATCGAGCGTAGCCTGGTGTCGGCCATGTCCTCGGCCTGGCCGACACAGGCTCGGATCGCGCGTTCGGCGCGCTCCAGATCGGTGATGGTGCCGCCACGCACGCCGCTGCCGCGCTGCCAGCCGAAGCCGAGCACGCGCAGGCTGCCATCGCTTTCGCCGCGCGCGATCAGGCAGGCGATCTTGGTGGTGCCGATATCGAGCACGCCGAACGGGCCGGCGCGCAGCCCGCGGCCACGCGCCGGCTCGTCCGGTCCGCGAGGGTTGCCGTTGGACCCCCCATGGGAAGGGGGCAGCATACGACGCGACATGTCGTTCATCGGTCTGCTCCTAGGTGGGACGCTTCGGGCCGGATGCCCGGGTCGGATCGGCCCGACTAGAGTCGGGCCGGCTGGAGTCGGGATGCGTGCTGGCTGGAATCGGGGCGGCGTCCCCGGTGGAGGTATCGGGATGAAGGCTGTCCAATCGTCCGTCGGGAGGCATCGGCCGCACCACCAGTTTATCCGGCAGCCGCAGGTCGATCACCGCCAGCGGACGATCCAGCAGCGCCTGGTCGTCCTGCAGTTTCTCCAACTTTTCCAGCGCCGCCGTCTCGGCACCTTCCGGCAACAGCACGTCGGTGCCGTTCTTCATGCGCAGGTTCCAGCGCCGCTCCGCCACCCGCACCGAAGCGGTCACCCTTGTGGCGAGGCCCGGCCGCGCGGTCAGTGCGTCCAGCAAAGGTGCCGCGGCGACCGGCGCTCCCAGGCCGACGACCAGCGGCAGGGCGCGGAACTGCGCCAGATCCTGGTTGGCGACGATCTGTCCGGCACGGTCGATCAACACGAATTTGCCCCGGTACTGCCAGATCGCGAACGGCCGGCGCTCGGCGAGCTGGATCACCAGCGTGTCGGGCAGCCGGCGCTCCACGGTGGCATGCTCGACCCAGGTGAGCTGCTCGATGCGGGCGCGGGCCTGCTCGACCGAGAAGCCGAGCATGGCATCGCCCCTGGAGGCGCCGATCGCGGCGCGCAGCAGCGCTTCGGGCGTGTTGGCGCGGCCTTCGATGACGATATTGCGCACCCGCAGGCCGGCGACCCCGGTGGCGGCGCCGAGCTGTTCGCGCATCGTCGACAGCGTGCCGCCGGGCGCGGCGGCGTGCAGCAGCACGAATCCGAAGCCGATCACCAACATCCCCACGGCGGTCCAGGCGGCCGGGCGAACCATGCGCCGGGCGCGGCGAACCCACATCCGCCAGCGCGCCGGGCGGTCCTTGACGGAGTTCCGCGGCAGGCGGTTCACACGCGGCATGCGGCGTGCTCCACCATCCAGGCGCAAAGCTCGGAAAAATCCATGCCCCGATGCGCCGCCTGTTCGGGCAGCAGCGAGGTCGGGGTCAGGCCGGGCTGGGTGTTCACTTCCAACAGCACCAGGCGCCCCGGCTCGCCCTTTGTATCGTCGTAGCGGAAATCGGCGCGCGTCGCGCCCCGGCACCCGAGCGCGCGGTGCGCGGCCAGCGCGATGTCGAGCGCCTGCTGATAGGCGCGCGGATCGATCGCGGCGGGAATGACGTGGTACGAACCGCCATCGGCGTATTTCGACTCGTAGTCGTAAAACGCCTGGCTGGCGACGATTTCGGTGACCGCCAGGGCGCGGTCCTGCATCACCGCGACCGTCAGTTCGCGCCCCGGAATGTATTCCTCCGCCATCGCGGTCGGGCCATGGCTCCAGGCACGGGCGATGTCGGCCCGGCGGTTGTCGCCGTCGCGAACGATATGCACGCCGACCGACGAGCCTTCGTTCAGCGGCTTGATCACATAGGGACGCGCCAGCGGATCGGCGCCGGCAAGCTCGGCAATATTGATGATCCGTCCGCCCGCCACCGGCAGTCCGGCGGCGGCGAAGATCGCTTTGGCGGCTTCCTTGTCCATCGCCAGCGCGGACGCCCGCACGCCGGAATGGGTGTACGGGATCGCCAGCCAGTCGAGCACGCCCTGGATGGCGCCATCCTCGCCGAAGCGGCCATGCAGCGCGTTGAACACCGCGTCCGGTTTCGGCGTCAGCGCGGCGATCAGGCGGGGCAGATCGTCGGTGACCTCGATCGGGCGAACCTCATAGCCGGCTTGCCGCAGCGCGGCGATAACCTGGCGACCCGAGGACAGGCTGACCTCGCGTTCGGCGGAGATGCCGCCGTACAGTACCGCAACAGAAGTCGCTTTGGCGCCTCGCGCTACGCTGCCGGCGCGGGTCATGCGACCACCTCCGGCTTCGATCCCGGCACGCCGATGCGGTGGATCTCCCACTCCAGCGTGATCCCGGAGGCGGCGTGAACCCGGCGGCGGACTTCCTCGCCCAGCCCCTCCAGATCGGCAGCGGTCGCATTGGCAACATTGATCAGAAAATTGCAGTGTTTTTCGGATACCTGTGCGCCGCCGCGGGTCAGGCCGCGGCAGCCGGCGCTGTCGATCAGTTCCCAGGCTTTCATGTCCGGCGGATTGCGGAACGTCGAACCGCCGGTGCGGGCGCGGATCGGCTGGCTCGCCTCCCGGTTTTTCCGAACTTCCGCCATCGCCGCGACGATCACCGCCGGGTTGCCGGTCCGCGCCCTCAGCCGGGCGCGCGTGATCACGGCGCCGGCGGGAATGCGGGCCTGGCGATAGCCAAAGCCAAGGTCAGACCCGGTCAGCAGGATCAGGTCGCCGGACCGCGTGACCAGCTCCGCCCAGTCCAGGCATTGAGAAATATCGCTGCCATAGGCGCCGGCATTCATCGCCACCGCGCCGCCGATGCTGCCGGGAACGCCGGAGAGGAATTCGAGTCCGGTCAGCCCCGCCGCGGCGGCATGCTCGGCCACGGTCGCGTCCAGCGCCGCCGCACCCGCAACCACGCCATCCGGCTCGATCTTCACGGTGGAAAAACCGCGGGCCAAGCGGAGGGTGACGCCATGTAGCCCCCCCTCGCGGATGATCAGATTGGAGCAGGCCCCGAGCACGCGCACCGGCACGTCATGCGCCAGGGCGCGCAGCAGATCGGCCAGATCGGACGGATCCGCCGGGCGCACCAGCGCTTCCGCCGGGCCACCGACCCGAAACCAGGTGAGCGGCGCCATTGGAAAATCAGCCTGCACCCGGCCGCGGATCGGCGGCAGGGTCGCGGTCAGATGCGGCAGGAGGCTGGCGGCCATCATGACGCTTCTCCACCCCGGCTTTTACCGCCGGCCTGCAGGGCGGCCAGCTCGGCGGGCAGCGTCTGCGCCCAGTTGGTGATGCTGCCGGCGCCGAGGCAGACGACAAAATCGCCGGGCCGGGCGATGGCGTTAACCATCTCCGCGAGATGCGCCGGCCCCGGCAGCGCCACCACCGAGCGATGGCCGCGGGCGCGCAGACCTTCCACCAGCGCGTCGCGGCTGGTGCCGGGCAGCGGTGGCTCGCCGGCGGCATACACGTCCGCGACAATCACCGTGCCGGCGTCGTTCATGCAGGTGCAGAACTCGTTGAACAGCGACGACAGGCGCGAAAAGCGATGCGGCTGCACCACCGCGACCACGTCGCGTGCACCGGCCTGGCGGGCCGCCTTCAACACCGCGGCGATCTCCACCGGGTGGTGGCCATAATCGTCGATGATGGTGATGCCGCCGGCCTCGCCGGTTTTGGTGAACCGGCGCTTGACGCCCTTGAAGCCCAGAAAGGCCGTGCGCAGGGTGGTGTCGTCGATGTCCATCTCCAGCCCGATGGCGATGGCGGCCAGCGCGTTCTGCACGTTGTGGCTGCCCAGCATCGGCAGCCGTAGCCGGTCGATCCGCCTTGTGCGGCCGTTGCTGCGATCGGTGACCACGACCTCGAACGTCGATCCAGCACGGTCGGCGCGGATGTTCTCGGCGCGGATGTCGGCCTGTTGGGAGAAGCCGTAGGTGACGATGCGGTGATCCGACAGCCGTGGGATCATCTGCTGCACGCCGGGATGATCGATGCACAGCACGGCGAAGCCATAGAACGGGATGTTGGCGACGAACTGGTCATAGCCGGCGACCATCGCCTCGGCGGTTCCCCAATGGTCCAGATGTTCCGGGTCCATATTGGTAACCACGGCAATCACTGCCGGAAGCCGTAAAAAACTGCCGTCGCTCTCGTCCGCCTCCACCACCATCCAGTCGCCCGCACCCAGGCGCGTGTTGCTGCCATAGGCGTTGATGATGCCGCCATTGATGACGGTGGGGTCGATGTTGGCCGCCTCAAGCACCGCAGCGACCATGCTGGTGGTGGTGGTCTTGCCGTGCGTGCCGCCGATGGCGATGGCCCATTTCAGCCGCATCAGCTCGGCCAGCATCTCCGCGCGGCGCACCACCGGGATAAGGCGCGCGCGGGCAGCGGCGATCTCCGGGTTGTCGCGCTTGACCGCGGTGGAAACGACGACGACCTGCGCGGCGCCGATATTGGCCTCGTCGTGGCCGATAAAAACCGCAATTCCAGCGTCGCGCAGGCGGCGGACATTGGCGCCGTCGGCGATGTCGCTGCCCTGCACGGTGTAGCCGAGATTATGCAGCACCTCGGCGATACCCGACATGCCAATGCCGCCGATGCCGACGAAATGGATGGTGCCGATGCTGAGCGGGAGCGCCCTCATGCGACCATATCCTTGAGCATCCCATCCTTCGGCATCAGCGTCTCGACGATGCTGGCGAGGCGGTCGGCGGCGTCGGCGCGGGCCTGGCTTCGGGCGGCGGCGGCGGCGGTCGCAAGGCAGGCGGGATCGGCCAGCAGGCGGGCCAGCATCTCGGCGAGGCTCGCCGGGGTGAAGCGCAACTGCGGCACCGTCCAGGCGGCACCCGACTCCGTAAGGGCGCGGGCATTGGCACTCTGGTGGTCGTCGATCGCCAAGGGCAGCGGCACCAGGATCGATGGAAGTCCGGCCACCGCGAGCTCGGCGATGGTGGAGGCGCCGGCGCGCGCGATCACCAGATGCGCAACGGCGAGTTTTTCCGCAATATCGGGAAAGAAGCTGGACAGTTCGGCTTCCATGCCTGCGGCGGCATAGGCGGCGCGGACGCGGCCGAGGTCTTCCGCGCGGCATTGCTGGGTGATGCGGATGCGGTCGCGCAGCGCGCCGGGCAGCACCGCCATTGCATCGGGCAACACGTCGGAAAAGATGCGCGCCCCGAGCGAGCCGCCGAGCACCAGCAGCTCGATCGTGTCGGCGGGTGGCGTGTAGGGCCGGTCCACTAAAGCGGCGATGGCAAGGCGGGCCGGATTGCCGGTGAACTGGGTGGCGGCGGTCTCCGGCACGCGCTCCGTGGCGGCGAAGCTCAGCGCCAGCAGGTCAGCGCCTGGCGCCAGGAACCGATTGGCGCGGCCGAGAACGGCGTTCTGCTCATGCAGGATCAACGCCGGGCGGCGGCGCAGCAGACGCCCGGCGAGGATCGGCGCAACCGAGGGATAACCGCCGAAGCCAACCACCGCGGCAGCGCCGATGCGCCCGAGAATGGCCCGCGCCTGGACCACGCCGACGGCCAGCGACACGCCGGCCCGCAGCGCTTGCAAAGCACCCCGCCCGGCGATGCCGGCGCCGGCCAGCACATGGGTCTCTCCAAAAACATCGCTGTTCAGGCCCCCTGATCGGGCATCGGTCATCAGCACCACACGATGACCGCGCGCAATCAACCTGGCTCCAAGCGCCACGGCCGGAAAGAAATGCCCGCCAGTTCCCCCGGCGGCGATCACAACGGGCTGCACAGCCGGCCCCCTCATGACGACGGTCCTGGGCGTTGACCGGTGGCAAGCCAGGTTGGGGCCTCGCCCCAGACCCCAGCAGGGGCGCTGCCCCTGCACCCGGCAAGGAGCCAGGGGCCCCTTGACCCCCATTTGGGTGGTTTGTTGGGAAGAGGGCCGAACCGAGGCAGCCGTTGATCGGCTGCGTCATGGCCCTCTTCCCAACAAACCAGTCCGAGGGTTCCAAGGGACGACTGTCCCTTGGCGGGTCCAGGGCAGAGCCCTGGCGGGGTCTGGGGCGGAGCCCCAGCCTGACTTTGCCACCGGTCAACACCCAGGACCGTTGTCATGCGGGGTCGCCGTGGTGGCGGCGGCGGGTCAGGGCGAGCAGCATGCCCATGCCGAGGGCGACCGCGATCACCGAGGAGCCGCCGTAGGAGATGAACGGCAGGGTCATGCCCTTGGTCGGGATCAGCGCCAGGGAGGACGCCATGTTGACAAAGGCCTGCAAGCCGAACCCGGCGACGAGACCGGTGCAGGCCAGCACGATGAACAGATCCTGCTCGCGAACCAGGCGCAGCAACCCGCGCAGCACGATGAAGGCGAAGATGCCGAGGATGGCCAGGCAGATCAGCAGCCCGAATTCTTCGCCGGCAACGGCAAAGACAAAGTCGGCATGCGCGTCGGGCAGGTGGTCCTTGACGCTGCCTTCACCCGGGCCGCGTCCGAGCAGCCCACCATTGCCGAATGCCTCCAGTGCCATGGTCGGCTGGTAAG
>JAYTXR010000333.1:0-2797 GCA_043742865.1 Acetobacteraceae bacterium | reverse complement strand
ATGCCTGGGCTTGTCCCAGGCATCCACGGCTTTCTCGGCAGGCCGGTAAGCCGTGGATGGCCGGCACAGGGCCGACCATGACGGGCGTACGTGGGTCAGTCATTCCGCCGATTGGTATAAGTGCGAAAGATCTATGCCGATAATAGCCTTTTAGGGAGAATCGAAATGCCCTCCTTCGACCTCGTCATCCGCAACGCCACCGTCGTCACCGCCGCCGACAGCGCGATGTGCGATGTCGGCATCGCCGGTGGGAAAGTAGCGGCCCTCGGCACCAAACTCGGACCGGGCGCGCGGGAGATCGATGCCACCGGCAAGCTGCTGCTGCCGGGCGGGATCGACAGCCATTGCCATATCGAACAGCCGCGCCAGAACGGCGGCACCAATGCCGACACGTTTGAAACTGCCACCACCTCGGCGGCGTTCGGCGGCACCACCTGCGTGATCTGCTTCTCGCCGCAGTTCAAGGGCCAGGGCATCGCCGAGCGGGCCGAAGACTACCACCAGCGGGCGCGCAAATCGGTCATCGACTACAGTTTCCACATTATCATCACCGACCCCAGCCCGGCAGTAATCGAGCAGGAACTGCCGCCATTGGTGGCGGCCGGCCATCGGTCGATCAAATTCTTCATGACCTATGAGCCAAGCTTCCTGACCGATGGCGAAATGCTGACGGTGCTAGCCGCCGCGCGCAAGAACCAGGCGTTTGTCGTCATCCACGCCGAGAACCACGAGGCGATACGCTGGATGACCGCGCGGCTGGAAGCGGCCGGGCTGACGGATGCCAAATACCACGCCTGGGCCAAGCCGGCGCTGGTCGAACGGGAGGCAATCCAGCGGGTAATCGCGCTGGCCGAACTCGTGGACGTGCCGATCCAGATTTTCCATGTCAGCTCCGAGGCGGGGGCGGAGGAAATCCGCCACGCGCAGGGCAGGGGGCTGAAGGTTTTCGGCGAGACCTGCACACAATATCTGGCCTTCACGGCCGCCGATCTGGATCGTCCGGGCCAGGAGGGAGCGAAATTCCTTTGCAGCCCGGCGCTGCGCTATCCGTCGGACCAGGCGGCGCTGTGGAAGCACATAAGGCTGGGCACGCTCGGCGTGGTGTCGTCCGATCACGCGCCTTACCGGTTCGGCGGGCCGAACGGCAAGCAGGAGATCGCGCGCGCGGAACCTTTCTCGAAAATCCCCAACGGGGTTCCGGGGCTGGAGACGCGGATGCCGTTCCTGTTCTCCGAAGGGGTGCGCAAAGGCCGCATCGACCTGCAAACCTTCGTCGCCATCACTGCGACCAATCCGGCAAAGCTGTTCGGCCTGCACCCGCGCAAGGGGTCCATCGCCTGCGGCATGGACGCCGACCTGGCCATCTGGGACCCGGAACTGGCTCGGACGGTCACTGCTTCCGGTATGCATCACGCGGTCGACTATACGCCGTATGAAGGCATGACGCTGACCGGTTGGCCGGTGACCACGATCGTGCGCGGCCGGGTGGTGATGGCGGACGGCGCCCGGCAGGTGGAGCCCGGCTACGGAGAATTCCAGCCGCGCGGAACTTATCCTTTGATGATGCCGCGCGAAAAATTCCCGACCCCGTTCAATCCGCACGGGTAGGATTAACGTTCGGCGTGGCGCTCGATCCGCCGCAGCGCACCCGACAGCACGATGCCGATGAAGCCGCACAGCCCGATCGCGCTCATCGCGTTCAACCGCTGCATCGAGGCGTATTGCGCCGCGCTGAACACATCGGGACCCATGCCGTCGGCGACCAGCCAGGCGGCCATTGCCAGCGCCACCATCGCCAGCATGGCGACCCGCTCGCCGGCGCGGAACAGCACCGCCGCGATCGCCGCACACGGGATGAACAACGCGGCCAGGCCCGATTGGGTGCCGATCAGCGCGATCGCGCCGAAGGTATTGCAGATCCCGCTCGCCAGCAGCAGCAGACGGGCGCCGAGGGGGGACCGGCGCGCCAGCAACGGCACCGACAGCAGCACGGGCATCGATGCCAGCAGCGGCAGAGCCCGCCAGGCGCCGGTGCCGACGATCATTGCCAGATAGATCGGATAGAATGGCTGGTTGGTCCCGACCATGAACGCGATCAGATTGCCCGCCTCCATCAGCGGATCGGGATGACCGATATAATCCGCGTAGGCCTGGCGCAGCCGCCTCAAGCGGGTGCCAGCCGGTAATGGCTGACGCCCCATTCCGCCCCGTCCTGAAAGCCGAACAGCCCGGCGGTGGCCAGGAAGAACAGCCGCCAGCGGCGCCGCCATAACGCCGCGTCGGCGCCGTAGGTGTCGCGCAACAGCGCGCCGATCGCGTCCGCGTTCAGATCGTACTGGGCCAGCCAATCCTCCGCCGTGCGCTGGTAGTGCCGGCCGCTCCAACGCCACTCCGCCTCTACCGCGAACAGCTCGGAAAAGTTTCGGATCAGCCCGTGGCTCGGCATGATGCCGCCGGTGAAGAAATGCTGGGCGATCCAGTCGGATTTGTCGTCGGGATCGAACCGATAGGGCCGGGTGCGGTGGCTGAACACGTGCAGGAACAGCCGCCCGTCCGGGGCCAGCCATTGGCGCGCCCGGCCCAGCAGAGATTGCCAATTGGACATATGCTCGAACATTTCCACCGAAACGATCCGGTCGAAACGCTGATCGGTGGCGAACACATTCATATCGGCGGTAACCACCCGAAGATTGCGCAGGCCGCGCTCGGCGGCAATCGCCTCGATGAATTCGCGCTGGGAGCGGGAGTTGGAAACCGAGACGATGCGCGAATGCCGATAGCGTTCGGCCATCCACAG
>JAYTXR010000332.1:0-6870 GCA_043742865.1 Acetobacteraceae bacterium | reverse complement strand
CCCCGGGGGGAACAGGTCCGATTTTCAAGATTGGAGCTATCCATGTGGGCCTATACCGACGATGAAATAGACTATCTCTCGACTTTCCGGCTTGCGCCGGTGCAAAGCATGGCAGCCGGGAGCCTCCGAGCCCCCACTTCCAGGCCGTCGCCCGCGGCAAATTCAGGGGCGATCCGACCCACGCTCGCATTGCGACTGCCGAAATGGTTGAAAACCTGGCTGCAGCGCCAGGCGAACCGGCTGGAATTGAGCCGACTCGACGACCGATCCCTGTCGGATCTCGGCATCAATCGCGGCGATTTTCCGGCCATCCTGGCCGGCGCCTATTCCCGCGGCGGCGAAATCTCCGGGCCGGCCCGATCAGCGAGGGGAATCGCTTGAACAGAAAAAAACCCTGACTTTAGAGGCAGCCGGCCGGATCGATACAGCGTTTCGGTTTCTATAGGTGGAGCCTCTTCCGATTGATCGGTCTTACGCGATAATGGGGCAGCGCTCAGGTAGGAGATAATCCGATCGCAGCGGTGCCCCATAAAGGGCCGATCGGCCCGGAAATCCGGCACCGGAAGACTGCTGCTGGCGGGACCGGATGGATCGTGCCCCGCCACGGCCTAGAGTAAAAATCTTACAATCCTCCGCCGCCCACGCCATGACCCCCGGATGATCCAGCGTGAACGCCAGGGGCAGAACGCCGGTGCGGCTGACCCGTCCGTAGGTCGGCTTTATCCCGGTGATCCCGCGCAAGGCCGATGGGCCGCAAATGCCTCAAGACGGGCGGTTTTGTCGAAAAAAGCGCCGCGATCAATACGGAGCCGCACCGTATGAACAGAGACCCGGTTTGACCAGCGCGGATTGGCACGGCGACTCAGTGGCTCGCCGGCCCGCCGGCCTTCCCTGCGTTCAAGCTCAGGTCTTCAATTCCGGAAAATCCTCCTCGCGGAACTCGCCGGCAGCGCGCTCGCCCTGCTGGAAAAGGGTCAGCTCGGTCTGGCGCAGTTCCACCCGGCGGATTTTTCCTGAAATCGTCTTGGGGAGTTCGGAAAACTCGATGCGCCGGACCCGGCGGAACGGCGCGACGCTGGTCTTCAGATGCTGGAAGATCGACAGCGCCGTGGCTCGGTCCGCCGGAAAACCCTGCGCCAGGGTCACATAGGCTTTCGGCACCGCCAGGCGCGTGGGATCGGGGGCGGGCACCACCGCCGCCTCGGCAACCGCCGGGTGTTCGATCAGCACGCTCTCCAGCTCAAACGGGCTGATCCGGTAATCGGATGCCTTGAACACGTCATCGGCCCGGCCGACATAGGTAAGGTATCCGTCGGCATCGCGCGACGCCACGTCCCCGGTGCGGTAGGCCTGGCCGCTCAGCTTCGTGGTCGTGCCATCATCGTTCTGATATCCCATCATCAGCCCAGTCGGGCGCGGATGCAACGAGATGGAGACCTCCCCCTCCGTCGCTTCGCGGTCGTCGGTGTCCAGCAGGTGCATATCGTAGCCCGGCATCGCCAGACCCATGGAGCCGTATTTCACCGGAAGGCCCGGCGGATTGCCGATTTGCACAGTGGTTTCAGTCTGCCCGTAGCCGTCGCGCGTGACCAGGCCCCAGGCGGCCTGCACCTGCTCGATCACCTCCGGATTGAGCGGCTCCCCGGCCGAGCAGATTTCCCGCAGGCTGGTTTTCCAGGCCGCCAGATCCTCCTGCACGAACATCCGCCACACCGTCGGGGGGGCGCAGATCGTCGTCACCTGATTGTCGCGGATCGCATCGAGCAAAGGTTTCGCCGAAAACCTTCCGAGGTTGGCCACGAACACGGTGGCTCCGGCGATCCAGGGCGCGAAAACGCAGCTATAGGCGTGCTTGGCCCAGCCCGGCGAGGAGATGTTCAGATGCACATCGCCCGGCAGCAGACCGAGCCAATACGCTGTGGTCATATGGCCGACCGGGTAGCTGACATGGCTGTGCAGCACCAGTTTCGGCTTCGCCGTCGTGCCGGAGGTAAAATACAGCAGCATGGGATCCGACGCCTTGGTCAGTCCCTCCGGCGCGAATGCCGACGGCGCGGACAGCAGCGCGTCATAACTGTGCCACCCCGCCACATCGGTGCCGACCGCGATGCGGGTGACTTCCGGTTCCAGCGTGGCGAATTTCGCGGTATCCTCGGCCGCCGCGATCACATGGCGGATCCGCCCGCGGGCGATGCGTTCGGCCAGATCGCCGGGCGTCAGCAGCGTCGCGGTCGGACTGACCACGGCGCCGAGCTTCATCGCCGCCAGCATCGTCTCCCACAGCGCCGCCACATTGCCGAGCATCAGCAGAATGCGGTCGCCGCGCCGCACGCCCAGGCCGCGCAGCCCGTTGGCCACCCGGTTGGAGCGTTCCGACAACTCAGCGAAGGTGAAGCTCGCCGCCCCCTCCCCCACGATGGTTAGGGCCGGGCGGCCGGCGCTGTCGCCGCTCGCCAGTTCCGCATCGAACCAGTCCAGCGCGAAGTTGAAATTTTCCAGCTCCGGCCAGCGGAACCCGGCACAGGCCGCTGCATGGTCGGTTCGATTGGCGATCAGAAAATCCCGGGCTGCCCTGAAAATCCCCGTGCTCATTTGAAGTCGCCGCGGTCCTGCTCGCCGAGCCACATATAGACGTAGGAAAAATCCCGCTGACCTTCGCCCTCGTCGCAGACCTTTTGATAGAACGACGCCGCCAACGCCCCCAACGGGGTCGGCACGTTGGCCGATGCCGCGGCTGCCTGGGACAGCTGCATGTCCTTGGCCATCAGCGCCGCCATGAAGCCCGGCGCGAAGTCTCGGTTGGACGGGGCGGACGGCACCACGCCGGGTGCCGGGCAATAGCTGGTCAGCGCCCAGGACTGGCTGGTGGACGGGGCGCATATCTCGTGCAGCTTGGCCGGCGACAAGCCCAGCCGTTCGCCCAGGATCAGCGCCTCCGACAGGCCGACCATATTAATGCCCAGCATCATGTTGTTGCAGATTTTGGCGACCTGCCCCATGCCCGGGCCGCCGGCCAGCACGATGGTCTTGCCCATGCCGCCGAGAACCGGTTTGGACCTGGCGAAGGCGTCCTCGCTGCCGCCGACCATGAAGGTCAGGGTGGCGTTGATCGCCCCGCCGGTGCCGCCCGATACCGGCGCATCGATCATGTCGAACCCCGCCGCCTTGGCCGCCTCATAGACCGCCTGGGCGCTGGCGACATCGATCGTGGAACAGTCGATCAGCAGCGGCTTTTTGCCGGCCTGTTGGCCGAGCACGTCGATCAGCCCGCCCTGGTTCAGCCACACGTCGCGCACCTGCGGCCCGGCCGGCAGCATGGTGACGACGAATTCCGCCCCCGCCAGCGCCTCAGCCGCCGACGCCGCCCGGTGCCCGCCGGCGGCGACGAACGCCGCCAGGGAAGCGGCGCCGAGGTCGAAACCGGTCACCGAATTTCCGGCTTTGATCAGGTTGGCGGCCATCGGCCCACCCATGTTGCCGAGGCCGATAAAGGCGATGTTACTCATGCGCGCGATTTCCTTGTGATGGGATGCGGATCAGAGCAGTTCGAAGATTTCGTATTCCGGGCCGGCCGAGGTACGGCTGCCGATGCCGATGCCGAACACCCGGTTCAGCCAGCCGTATTTCTCCGCCGCCGTCTCAAACAGGACCGTGGTGCGAAAATAATACGACGACGGATCCACGGACTCGCCGGCCGCCACCTTGGCCATGATGTCGGCCGGGCCATGCCGCAGGCCGCGATAGGTCAGTCCGATCAGCGCGCCGTCATCGGTCTTCAGCACCAGGCGCACATCCAGCAGCATGCACCCATCGGGACGCACGATGATCCAATCAGCACCTCCCTCCAGCACGGTGCCGTTCAACCGCTCGCCGGTGAAGGCGCCGCCGGCGACCACGCCGACGCGCCGATCCCCGCCCGGCGCGGCCCCGATCGATTGCAGCGCTCCAACCAGCAGCTTCAGCGACATCAGCTTCTTGGTCCTGATCTCGACCATTCCGTTTCCCCAATCGTATTTATGACTGCCGCGATCAGACCCGATCCCGGCGTCGCGGACAAGGTTGGCATCGGGCGGCATCCGCCGCTATCGTCGGTTAACCCAGGGATCAGGAGCCAGAAATGTCCAGCGCCCAAACTTTGTCCGCCGCCAGATCGTCCGCCAGCTCGACCAGACCCTACCCGTTGCCGACAGCCGATCTGAAAAGCCTCGGCTTCGCCGCCAGGCCGATCGAGCATCTGGACGCGCTGATCCGCGGCCACATCCAGCAGGGCCGCTATCCCGGCGCGCAGATCGCGCTGGCCCGGCATGGAAAACTGGCGCTGTCGCGCAGCTATGGCAACGCCCGCACCGAGGGCGGCGTTCAGCCGGCCGCCGACGACACATTATGGCTGCTGTTCTCGCAGACCAAGGTGCTCTGCATGGCCGGATTATGGGCGCTGGTGGAGGAGGGCAAGCTTTCGTTCAACGACAAGATCGCCGATCACCTGCCCGAATTCGCCGAACGCGGCAAAGCCGATATCACCATCCATCAGGTCGCCACCCATCAGGCCGGCTTTCCCGGCAGCCACCTGACCCGCGAGGCCTGGCTGGACCATGCCAAGATGCGCGCGCAGGTCTGCGATTTCTCGCTGGAATGGACGCCGGGATCGCGCATGGCCTATCACGGCCGCAGCGCCCACCCCACCCTGGCGATGGTGATGGAAGCCGCCACCGGGGAGGATTTCCGCGCCATCATCCGCGACCGCGTGCTGGCGCCGCTGGGCCTGGCCGACGATTTGCTGGTCGGCGTGCCCGCCTTGCTGCACGGCCGCTGCGCCGACATGCACTACACCAAAGGTAGCGAGATGCCGTACGACAACAGCGCCGAATTGCGGCTGGCCGGCCTGCCGCATGGCGGCGGTTTCGGCACCGCGCGCGGCATGGCGGCGTTCTACCAGATGATGCTCGGCAAGGGCCGGCTGGGCGATGCGCGCATCTTCTCGCCCCGGCTGGTCGAATACGTCACCCGCAACCAGACCGGTGAGTTGGGCGACCAGACCATGGGTGGCATCCCGATGCATCGGGGCCTCGGTCCGCATATACGCGGCCTGTCGGACCGCATCCGCGGCCTCGGCACCAACGCCCACCCCGACACGTTCGGTCATGGCGGCGCCGGCACGTCGTATTCCTGGGCGGACCCGGCGAGCGGCGTGTCGTTCACCTATTTGACCAATAATGTGGTGCCCGACCCCTGGCACAGCGCCCGCCTGGACCGGGTCAGCAATCTGGTACACGCCGCGATCGACTGATCGCCTATTTGGTTGGCAGATGCTCGCGGATATACGGGGGAAGATTGAACGCACCGGTGTGGATTTCCGGCGTCCAGTAGCGGGTCGTGCCCAGTATCCCCGCCGCTTCGGCCCGGCGGCGGATTTCCGCGGTAGGCACGCCCGCGAGCGCTGGGTCTTTCGCTGACCAGCCCAACGTCATGAACCCGCCGACATAGGTCGGCACCGCCGCGACATAAGCGGTCACATGGGGAAAGAACCTGGCGCGGCGCAGCGAGGTGTCGCGCAACTCGTCGGCCTGCATCGCCGGCACGCCGCACTGGTTCACCACCAGCCCGCGCGGCGATAAAATCCGGGCGCAATTGGCATAGAACTCGTCGGTGAACAGCACCTCGCCGACGCCGACCGGGTCGGTGCTGTCGACGATGATGGCATCGAACTTGCCGTCGCCCGCGCGTCGCACAAAGTCGATGCCGTCCCCGACGATCACCTCGGCGCGCGGATCGTTCCACGCATCGCCAGCGATGTTCGGCAGGAATTGCTTGGACAGGCGGATCACCTCGCCGTCAATCTCCACCATCACCGCGCGCTGGACGCCGCGATGCTGCAGCACACGCCGCAACACGCCGCCATCGCCGGCGCCGATAATCAGCACGGTTTGAGCCGCGCCATGCGCCAGCAGCGGCACATGGGTCAGCATTTCCTGGTAGACGAACTCATCGGCCTCGGTGATCTGGATCGCGCCGTCCAGCACCATCACCCTGCCATGCGAGAAACTCTCGAAGATTACTATGTCCTGGAATTCACTCTGAACGCGCGCCAGCTCGCGCTTTACCCGGAAGCGCTGGCCCCAGTCTGGGTACAGCGTTTCTTTTATCCAGTTTTCGGTGGTCATTTGCGTTCCCAGGAAGAAGGGATGGGCTCTGCCCAGACCCGCCAGGGGCCAAGCCCCTGGACCTTATCTTTAGGTGATCAGCCCTCGGCGCTGTTCGCCCAGGTTGATCTGGGTTGGCTGGAACGCTGCTTTTAGCACCGGCACCGACAGATGCGGATCGCAGGCGCCGCACATGAAGATATCTATGGCGGCGAAATCTCGCTCCGGCCAAGTGTGAATGGAGATGTGGCTCTCTGCCAGCACGACAACGCCCGACACCCCGCCATTGGGCGAGAAATGGTGGAAATGGCTGTGCAGGATCGTCGCCCCGGCCTCCTCGGCGGCGGCCCGCAGGGACGCGTCGATCAAATCCGGGTCGCACAGATTTTTGGCCCCCCAAAAATCGATCAGCAAATGCGTTCCGGCGAATTTCACCCCGTCGCGTTCAACAAAATAATCCTTCTGCACCTCAATCTTGGTGCCGACGGACGGTGACTGGTTATCGCTCGGGAGTTCCGAGACCATCCCCAGTGGGCTGAGTGCGTTCATCGCGTACCCTCCTACCAGTAGACAGCCGCTTGGGCAGCGCGCCGGATGCGCGCTGTCCTCTTGGGCCAAGGCCGCGCAAAATGATGAAAAAGCCGAGTGGATGCAAGCGGAATCGGACCCCGGAGCGCCGAGAAACCACATGCCGGCAACGCGCTGACCGCGTGACAAATTCATGAACATT
>JAYTXR010000331.1:0-4555 GCA_043742865.1 Acetobacteraceae bacterium | reverse complement strand
AACTGGCGGTTTGTTTTCTGTGGCACTTTCCCTGGGGTCGCCCCCGCCGGCCGTTAGCCGGCACCGTATTTCCGTGGAGCCCGGACTTTCCTCCAATGTCCCCGGTTTGCACCGGGGCTCATCAGCGGCCGTCCAGCCGTCTGGCAGCTCAAAAATGCGCGCACTGCCGGCGCAGGTCAATGCCGGTGTGTGCCAGGACCTGGCCCGGACCGGCTTTAACCCAGCGGATAGCGGCTACGCGACACTGACCAGGCTGGCCACCGCGAGCAGCCGGGCGAGGGTTCCCGCATCCGCCTGGCCGTTGACCGCTTCGGCCCGCCAGTGACGCTGGAACGCGCGCAACACTGTGGATAACGCGGGGTCGAGCGGACCTTCGGTTGCCACCTTGTAGCCGATCGCCGCCAAAGCGGCGCGCACCGGGCGCAGGCTGGCCGCATCGCGCACCGCGCCATCGGTTGCCCCGCCATAACCCAGCGCGGGCATCGAATGCGGCCAGATGCCGACGCCGTTGCGCGACAGGCCTTCCCAGTCGAATTTTTCGCCAGGGTCTTGTTTGCGGTCCGGCGCCACATCGCTGTGCCCGACCACGTTGCGCTGCGGGATCGGATGGCGGGACAACACCTCGAGGCAGAGGTCGCAGACCGAGGCAAGCTGCAGCACCGGAAAATCGCGAAAACCCCATTCATGGCCGGGATTGACGATCTCGATGCCGATCGAGCGGCCGTTCAGCGCCTCGTGTCCGCGCCAATGGGAAATCCCGGCGTGCCAGGCCCGGCGGTCTTCGGCCACCAGGCGGAACACCGTGCCGTCTTCCTCGACCACATAATGCGAGGAGACCCCGGCTTGCGGGCTGCGCAGCCGGTCGATGGCCGCGGCGCCGGTCTGCATGCCGGTGTAGTGCAGGATCAGCATGTCGACCCCTTCGGGTAGAGTGGGTCGCTCATCCTGGTTGGGGCTCGGCAGATCGATGCAGCGCAGCGTCACAATCCCCGCTCGCGCTTGATCCTGTCCCAGGCGGCGTTGATTTTGGCGACTTTGTCGTGGGCGCTGGCGATGAAGGCCGGCGGCACGCCGCGCGAGGCGAGGCTGTCGGGATGGTTCTCCCGCATCAGCCGCTTCCAGGTGGCGCGCAGTTCTTCGTCGCTGGCCGAGCGGCTGGCCCCAAGCACGCCGTACGGATCCGGCCCTTCGCTGACCTGCACCCGGGGCGTGCCGTCCTTGGCGCGGTCCCAGGAAGTGGCGTCGAGCCCGAAGCCCTGATGCACCCGATGCAGGAACGCGGCCTCGGTGTTGTTTACCGGCGCGTCCGCCCGGGCGATGGCGAACAGCGCCACCAGCACATCCTCCAGCATCAGGCGATTATCGGCAAAAGCCTCGCCCAGCTGATCGGCGTAGCTTTCGAAGCCCTGGCCGCTGTCACGCGCCTGGTCGAACAGCCGGCCGACATCGCCCTGGGATTCCGGCGGAATGCGGAAACTCCGTTTGAAGGCGTCGATCTCCGCCCGGTTCACGCTGCCGTCGGATTTGGCGAGTTTCGCCGACAGCACCACGACGCCGATGGCGAATAGCTGATCGCGGCGGCCGAACAGCGCGGCGACGGAGGCCGGGTTCCAGGCCGGCGCCTGCAATCCGAACGGGTTGAACCCAAGCCGGGATGGGTGCATCGCGCCGCTATCGGCGGCGTGGCCGATCGCCGCGCCGACCATCGCGCCGAACGGTCCACCCATGGCGAAGCCCGCCATACCGCCGATGATCTTGCCCCAGGTTGCCATATCGGCATCCTACCACGCAGTGGTTGATGGGAACAAAATGAGGATCGGGGAAAATGGCTCCCCCATCCGTCTGCCCCGTCATCCGTACCGCGAGGGGGGGTCAGCCGGGCAGCAGCGACCGGTCCGCAAGTGTGGTGTCCTGACCGATCACCGGATCGGCGATCGCGGCTTCCAGACTTTGCGCGCCCTTCCACTGCTCCGCCGGGCGGGCGCGGCCGTCGCTGCCGATCTGGTCGATGCCCCAGTAGATCTCCAGCCGGTGGCCGTCGGGGTCGCGGAACTCCACCGCAATCTGCACGCCGGCGCGCCGGCGGCCGTCGAAGTCGATCGGCACGCCGTGGGCGCGCAGATGCTCGCGGGCGCGAAAAACCTCGTCCAGCGTGGCGACCTCGAAGGCGGTGTGGTGCAAACCGGCTCCGGCGTGGTTGGCTGCGGTCGCCCTGAACAGCGCGATGCCGTGGTGGTCGGCGTTCAGGCGCAGGAATACCGCGCCGCCCGGCATCATCGTCTCGTCGTAGATATCGGAAATACAAAAACCCAGCATTTGCGTGTAAAATCGGGCTGAGCGCTCGATGTCCGACACATAGATCGCGACATGGCCGATCTTGGCGAGACGGAACGCCAGTCCGACAGGGCGTTGCAGGTCCGCGACAGCGGCCGGGTTGGTTGGCGTGTCCATCGCTGGGTCCTCCGGTTTGACGCAGATTAGCGCGCGGCCCGGCACGACACCAGCAACTTGCGCCTCCCTGATATGGCAATCGGGGACAGGGTAATCGGAGATGGGGCTTGCAAGCGAGGCCGCGCCGTTGTCCTTGAGGCAAGGCGCCTTGGGATGGTTTTGGAGTGGGCTTGATGTGGCAATTCTGGATCGATCGCGGAGGCACGTTCACCGACATCGTCGCGCGCGATCCAGCCGGACGGCTGTCGACCCACAAGCTGCTGAGCGAGAACCCGGCCCGCTACACCGAAGCCGCCATCGCCGGCATCCATGCCGTGCTCGGCCTCGCCGCCGATGCGCCGATCCCGCCTGGCAGGATCGAGGCGGTGAAGATGGGCACCACGGTCGCCACCAACGCGCTGCTGGAGCGCCGCGGCGATCGCACGCTGCTGGTGGTCAATCGCGGTTTTGCCGACATCCTGCGGATCGGCAACCAGGCGCGACCCAGGCTGTTCGACCTGGCCATCTCGCTGCCGGCCCTGCTGTACGAGGAAGTGGTGGAAATCGGCGGCCGGATCGGCGTGGACGGCGAAGAGATCGAGACGCTGGACGAGCCGCAGGCACGGGCGGCTTTTGTCGCCGCCCGGGCCAAGGGGATCGCCGCCTGCGCGATCGTTCTGATGCATGCGTGGAAATATCCGGCCCAGGAAGCCCGGCTGGCGGAGCTGGCGCGCGAGGCGGGGTTCTCGCAGGTCTCGGCCAGCCATGCGGTCAGCCCGTTATTGCGTCTGGTGCCGCGCGGGGACACGACGGTGGTGGATGCCTATCTGTCGCCGATCCTTCGCCGGTATGTAGCCCAAATGGCTGCTCAACTGGGTGGCGTGCGGCTGTATTTCATGCAGTCCAATGGCGGGCTGACCGAGGCGCGCAGCTTTCAGGGCAAGGATGCGATCCTGTCCGGGCCGGCCGGCGGCATCGTCGGGGCGGCACGCACGGCGGCGATGGCCGGCCTCGATCGGATCATCGGCTTCGACATGGGCGGCACCTCGACCGATGTGGCGCTGTATGCCGGGGCGTTCGAGCGGGCGTTCGAGACCGAAATCGCCGGCGTGCGCCTGCGCGCGCCGATGATGGCGATCAACACTGTGGCGGCTGGCGGCGGGTCGATCCTGCGTTTCGATGGTTCGCGGTTTCGGGTCGGGCCGGACAGCGCCGGGGCGCGGCCAGGGCCGGCCTGCTATCGCAACGGTGGCCCGTTGACGGTGACGGATGCGAATGTCTGCGTCGGCAAGATCCAGCCGCAGCATTTTCCAGCGATCTTCGGGCCAGGCGGCGACGCGAAGCTGGATGCCACGATCGTGCACGAAAAATTTGGCGCCCTGGCCCGCGAGATCGCGGCGGCCACCGGGCAGACCAGCGATCCGCGTGAAGTCGCCAATGGGTTTCTGTCGATCGCGGTGGCCAACATGGCAAACGCAATCAAGCAGGTATCGGTGCAGAAGGGTCACGATGTCACGCGTTTCGCGCTGAACTGCTTTGGCGGCGCCGGCGGCCAGCATGCCTGCCTGGTGGCGGATGCGCTGGGGATGGAGACGGTGTTCATCCACCCCTATGCGGGGGTGCTGTCGGCCTATGGCATGGGGCTGGCGGACCAGAGCGCGCTGCGCGAGCAGGCGGTGGAATTGCCGCTGGCGGACCATCAGATGGCGGAATTTTCCGCGCTCGCCGACCGGCTGGCGATCGAGGCGACTTCCGCCCTGACCGCCCAGGGCGCGGATCCGGCGGGGATCGTCGTGCACCGGCAATTGTATGTGCGCTACGCCGGCACCGAGGCGGCGCTGATTGTCCGGCTGGGCGAACTGGAAGCGATCGCGGCGGAGTTCACCGACCAGCACCGGGCGCGTTTCGGTTTCGTCACCCCCGGCCGGATGCTGGTGGTGGAAACCGTGGCGGTGGAGGCGATCTCGGCCGGCGAGCCGGTGACCGAGACAAGACTTGCGGCGCGCGGCGCCGGTTCGCCGGAGGTGATCGACAGGGTTGGCGTTTTCACCGGCGGCGCCGAGCATGTCACGCCGGTATATGACCGCACCCAGCTGCTCGCGGGGGATCGGATCGCCGGCCCGGC
>JAYTXR010000330.1:0-4890 GCA_043742865.1 Acetobacteraceae bacterium | reverse complement strand
AGCACCACGTCCAGCACCGCGTTGCCGGCGGCACAGGCCAACGGGTTGCCGCCATAGGTGGTGCCATGCGTGCCGGGGACCAGATGCTTGGCGACATGTTCCTTGCCGAGTACGGCGCCGAGCGGGAAGCCGCCGCCGATGCCCTTGGCCGAGGACAGCACGTCCGGCTCGATGCCCGCCCATTCATGCGCGAACAGCTTGCCGGTGCGGCCCATGCCTGACTGCACCTCGTCCATGCCGAGGATAATGCCGAACTCGTCGCAGACGGCGCGCAGGTCGCGCAGGAATTGCAGATCGGCCGGGCGCACGCCGCCTTCGCCCTGCACCGGCTCGACGATGATGCCGCAGGTCCCCGGTCCGATGGCGTTGCGCACCGCGTTCATGTTGTTGAACGGAACGTGGTCGAAGCCTTCCACCACCGGGCCGAAGCCGGCCAAATATTTCTCGTTGCCGGTGGCCGCCAGGGTCGCCAGCGTGCGGCCATGGAAGGCGCCCTCGAAGCAGATGATCCGGTAGCGCTCCGGCTTGCCGGTGGAGTACATGGCGCGGCGCATCATCTTGATCATGCCCTCGTTCGCCTCGGCGCCCGAGTTGCAGAAGAACACGCTATCGGCGAACGAGTTGGCGACCAGCCGTGCGGCGAGTTTCTCCGCACCCGGTATCCGGTAAAGATTGGATACGTGCATCAGCTTGGCCGCCTGAGCGGCGATCTCGCTGGCCAAATGCTTGTGGCCGTGACCCAGCGAGGCCGTGGCGATGCCGGACCCGAAATCGAGGAATCGTCGGCCGTCCACCGTCCACAGCCAGGCGCCTTCGCCCCGCTCAAAAGCGAGGTCGGCACGTGCATAGTTCGGCAGCAGGGCAGGGATCATGGCCTTCTTGAAACCTCGGGTTCTCAGTTCCGCCGGATCGCCTGGGCACAGGATCGCGGCCAGGCCCGACGGAAGCGGAAATTGTTGGCTGCGAAGCGCGCGCCTGTCAAACGGGCTTGGTTTCAAACCGTCTGTCGGCGTGGGATAATCGGGGATGACCTCCAGACGTGGCGCAAGCCGAGACAGTTCCGACGATGCCGCCACCCCCCCCGACCAGGCACAGCTGCGCGAGGCCGCGCTGTCGTATTTGGCGCGCTATGCCGCGACGCAGGCCGGGCTGGCGCGGGTGCTGGACCGGCGCGTCGACACCTGGGCGCGCAAGATGGGATCGCGATACGAGTCCGCCGCGCAGGACCGCGCCGAGGTTGCGGCGGGCGTCAATGCCGCGAAGGCGGTGGTCCGCGAGGTGGTCGCCGCCCTGACGCAGGCTGGCGCGGTCAGCGATGCGGCTTTCGCCGAAACGCGGGCGAGCAGCCTGCGTCGGGCCGGACGCTCGCATCGCGGGGTGGTGGCGGGGCTGGCGGCCAAAGGCGTCGATGCTGAAACCGCGCGTGCGGCGCTGGACAACGAGGAGGTTGGCGGACAGGAGGCCGAACGTGCAGCGGCCGTGCGGCTGGCCCGCAAGCGGCGCATCGGCCCGTTCCGCGCCGGGGAGCCGCCCGAGCCGCCGGGAAGGCTGCGCGAGCTGGCCATCCTGGCGCGGGCTGGCTTTGCCCAGAATTTGGCCCGTGAAATCCTGGGCATGGAGCGGCAGGCGGCGGAGGCCCTGCTGTCCGCATCGCCGGGACCAGGTGCTGACCCACACGCGCAATCCGACGGCTAACCCCTCTCCCCGGACCTTCCCCCGGGACTTTCGCACGTTCCGCACATATCCCAGACTACAGGCCTGCCGTTCCCATCCATTCGTGAGCTGGAGGCCGCATGGCCAGCCAAGTCATCCGCATCGTCTTTTTCGGGCTGATCGCCGCCAATGTCCTGGCCTGGGCGTGGGCCTGGTCAGCCTTCGCCGGCCAGCCGGTGCTGCTTGGCACCGCCCTGCTCGCCTGGGTATTCGGCCTGCGTCATGCCGTGGACGCGGACCATATCGCCGCGATCGACAATGTGGTGCGCGCCCAGATGCGTCCGGGCCGCGTCACCGGCCGGGGCAAGCCAATGCTGGTGGGGCTGTATTTCTCGCTCGGCCATTCGAGCGTGGTCCTATTGGCATCCATCGTTGTCGCGGCTTCCGCCGCGGCAATGCAGACCCGGTTGGAAGCCACCAAGGATTTTATCGGCCTGCTGGGAACGGCCGTTTCATCCGGCTTTCTGCTGGCCATCGCGCTGGCAAATCTGGCCATGCTGCGCGGTATCTGGCGCAGCTTTCGCCGTGTGCGAGCAGGCCTGGCTCAGGGCTCCGGGGACGAAGGGATGGGCGCCGATCTTCTAAGCGGTGGCGGCTTGCTAGCGCGAATATTCGGCCCAGCCCTGCGCGCCGTACGTACACCCTGGCACATGTACCCGGTGGGATTCCTGTTCGGGCTGGGCTTCGATACCGCCACTGAGGTCGGCCTGCTCGGCATCTCCGCGACGCAAGCGGCTCGGGGCATGTCATCCTGGCAGATTCTGGTGTTCCCCGCCCTGTTCACCGCTGGCATGGCGCTGGTGGACACCGCGGACAGCGTGCTGATGGTAGGTGCCTATGGCTGGGCCGACGTCAACCCGTTGCGCAAGCTTTGGTACAACCTGACGATCACGGCTGCCTCCGTGATCGTCGCGCTGCTGATCGGCGGGCTGGAAGCGCTGGGGCTGATCGCCGAGCAGTTGCGGTTGGAGGGCGGCGTGTGGCGCGTCGTGGCGACGCTGAACGAGGACATGGCCGATTTCGGCTTCGCGGTGCTGGGCATTTTTGCCCTGTGCTGGGGTATCTCGGCGCTGATCTATCGCCGGATGGGCTATGACCGTTTAGCAGCCGGGGGGTCCTGACCGACGGCCGCGCGCAGGCGCGCGGCCGTTCTGGGCCTTCCTATGAGCCGCGTTAGTTCGGCGAGGTCCGGACCGTGATCTTCTCCGGTCAACGCCAGGCGCAGCGCCTGATCTGGCTTCGCCAGGCTGCCTACCCAGGCCGTAAGCGCATCCCGGTTCCAGGGCTCGGGTGGCAGCGTGGCAAGGGCAGCGCGCAGCGCGGCCGGAGCGCCGATCGCCGGGTGTTCGATGACGGGTGGAAATAGGCTGCCAGAGACGATGTCCCACCAGAGCCGGGCTTCGCTCAGCAGGTCGAGATGGCCGCGCAGGACATTCCAGAAATCTTCGGTCGCACCGGCGGGTAGCCGGTCGGCGACCGCGGCGAACGTCAATCCGGTCAGCACCCGGCGGTTCAGCGCCAACAGCGCGCCGGCATCGAAGCGGGCGATGGGTTGGGTGAACCGCGACAGCTCGAAGCTGGCGGCAAGCTGATCGAGATCGGCCGGCGCCGGAGTTTTGGCGGTGCCGAGGCGGGCCAGGCAGGAAACAATGGCAGCTGGTTCCAGGCCGTCGGCGCGCAGGCTGCGCAGGGTGATTTTTTCGAACTGGCGGGAGGGCTTTTCTCCGTCGGTGTCGGTCAGCCTGGGAAGATGGCCAAAGTTCAGCCGCGTCGGGTTGATGCCGAGGGCGGACAGCAGATCGATCTGGATGCCGGTGGCGGTCAGCTGGTCGTCACCGCGGATCAGGTGCGTGATGCCGGCATCGATGTCGTCGATCGCATTGGTAAACAGATGCATCGGCACCCCGTCCGCCCGGATCATCACCGGATCGGACACCGATTGTAGTTTCAAATGTTGCTGGCCCAACACCATGTCGATCCATACCACCGTGGTGTCGGTCAATCGAAAGCGCCAGTACGGGCGCTTGCCGTTGGCCTCGGCAGCGGCTCGCTGTTCGGGCGTCAGTCTCAGCATGGCGCGGTCATAGACCGGCGCCTGGCCGCGCTTGGCACGCATTTCCCGCTTGAAGCGAAGCTCGTCCTCGTTCTCAAAGCAGGGATACAGGCGCCCCGACGCCTTCAGCCGATCGGCTGCCTGTTCGTAGCGATCGCGATGGGTCGATTGACGGAATGTCTCGTCCCAGCTCAGGCCGAGCCAGCGCAAATCATGGGGGATGGATTCCAGATATTCGGGGCGGGCCCGCTCGGGGTCGATGTCGTCCAGCCAGAGGCAAAATTCGGCTTTTTGGCGGCGGGCGAACAGCTGCGTCGCCAGCGCAATCCGCGCGCCGGCGATATGCAGGTGCCCTGTGGTGGGCGGGGCGAACCGCAGGCGGGTCATTGTTCGGTGTCGTCCGGCGACCCGTCATCGTCTGGCTGCGCGTCCAGCCGGGGATCGAGCGAGCGCCAGTCCCGCTCCTCCGCGCCGGCCGGCCGATCGGCGAACTCCCCGAGCTCGGTGGCGCTGCGCCAGCCCTGCTCGCCGGCATCGAGCACTTCGGCATCCTCGCCGAAGGCAAACCACACCTCCAGCAATTGCTGCGGGTTCATCCCTGCCACCCGGCAGCGCTCCAGGCTGTCGCGCATATACCGCCGGGCGAACGCGTTGGCGTGCATGATCGTGGCGAAACCGCCGATCTCCTCGCTGATATTGTCCTCGGCGCCGCCGGACAGATCCAGAATACGGACACGCCAGCCGCCTTCCGGGGCAAACAGGTCGCTCATTGGACGGGTTCCTTGATTGGCAGAGGGGGTTGTCAGAGGGGCTTACTTCGCCGTCGCGGGTTCAGCGCGTTCCCGGACCGGCGCAGCAATCTCCGCCTCATCGTCCTGTTCGGCCTGCAATGCCCACATCCGGGCAAAAATCCCCCCTTTGGCCAGCAATTCAGCATGGCTGCCGCGTTCCACCACGCGGCCTTCGTCGAGCACGATGATCTCGTCCGCGTCCACCACGGTGGACAACCGATGCGCGATTACCAGCGTGGTGCGGTGGGCCGAAACGGCGCGCAACGCGATCTGGATATCCTGCTCGGTACCGCTGTCGAGCGCGCTGGTCGCCTCGTCCAGCAACAGGATGCG
>JAYTXR010000329.1:0-7452 GCA_043742865.1 Acetobacteraceae bacterium | reverse complement strand
AAGCAGAAGGCCAGGACCGCGGCGCAGCAGGGGACCAGCCAACCGGTCCCGAGCGATCCCGCCGTCAGCAGTCCCGGTCGCTAACTTTTGGAGGTTCGGCTAGAGCAATATCGTTTGAGGTTGCTTTCACCGAGCGATAAAATTGCTCGGTGAAACAAAGATCTAGAGCATGATAACTTCGTCTATCTGAAGCGATCATGCTCTAGGCAGGCGCGCCGTACACGTAGGGTTTCAGCATCGCATACAGCAGCTGATGCACCGGGGTCGGAACCCCAAGTTCGCGGCCGAGTTGCACGACCTTGCCCGACAGCCAGGGCAGCTCAATTCGGTTGCCGCGGATGAGATCGACCGCCATCGAGGCCATCATCGCCGGCGGCGCCGCCCGGTTGCCGGCGACGACTTTCGCCACCGCATCGGCCGGCAGCGCGATGCCTTTGGCGCGGGCGAGATCCGCTACTTCCTGATAGGCGGCGGCAAAATAGGGCGCGATGTCGGGATCGTCGCGCAATCCCCCGACCGGCTGGCGGGTGGCTGCGGTGATCGCGGCGTTGCTGGCGAGCAGCACGAACTTCATCCACAGCTCGGTTTCGATCCGCTCGCTCAGCGTGGCATCGAACCCGGCGCGCTGGCACAGCGCCAGAAATGCCTGGCCGCGCTGGCTGATGCGCCTGTCCAATTCGCCGAAGATCAACCGCATGAAGCTGCCGGTCTGGCGGATCACGCCGGGCTCGGCGATGGTGGCGGAGATTTGCGCCACCCCACCCATCAGCGCGGCCTTGCCCAGGATCGGTGCCAGCCGCTCGCCGGCGTCGATGCCGTTCTGCAAGGGTATCACAGCGGTTTGCGGGCCGATCAGGGGAACGATGGCCGCACCGGCGGTCTCCACATCCCACAGCTTGACGCAGAACAGCACCAGATCGACCGGTCCGATGCCGGACGGGTCGTCGGTGGCCTGGGTCGGGGTCAGGTGGGTGTCGCCGCGGCCGCCCTCGATGCGCAGGCCGTTCTGGCGCATCGCCGCGAGGTGGGCACCGCGGGCGACGAAGGTGACGTCGGCGCCGGCCTTAGCCAGCGCCGCGCCGAATGCCCCGCCGACGCCGCCGGCGCCGATTACCGCTATGCGCATCAAACTCTCCCTGAATGGTTGCAACAGTCTAGGCGCGGCCCAAGGCGGGTCAATCCAGGGAAATGAGCGGTCCGGCGGCTGTCATTCATCGCTATCCTGGTCTAATTATCAGGCCCACAGACGGCGGATCATGCAAGACACCAAACCTCCCTCGCAGAGCGTAACCCGCATCTGGCTGAAGACCCAGGCGCGGCTGGCCCGGGTAGCGGCGCGGCCGCTGCTGCTGCTGGGGCTGGCCGGCACGCTGCTGGCGTTGGGCCAGGCGCTGTGCGCGGCGATCGTGCTGAGCGCGGCGTTGGAAACGGCGCCTTCGACGGTCGGTTTTCCGGTAGGTTTTCTGATCGCTTTCGCGGCCCTGGCGCTGCTGCGGGCGGGCTTGCAAATGCTGGCCGACCGGGCCGCGTTCGAGGCCGGGGCGGCGGCGCGGCGGCGGCTGCGCAGCGACACCCTGGCGGCCCTTCTGGCCACCGGGCCGGCGCTGCTGCGGCAGTTTCACTCGGCCGAGTTGGCCGGCGCGGTGATCGACCGGATCGAGGCGATGGACGGGTTCTTCGCCCAGTACACGCCGGCGATGGCGCTGGCGGTGGCCGGGCCAATGCTGGTGGGCGGGGCGGTGCTGTTTGTGGACCCGGTGGCGGGGCTGATCCTGGGCGGCTGCGGGCTGCTGGTGCCGTTCGCCATGGCGGCCTCCGGCATCGGTGCCGCGGCGGCCTCGCGCGGTCAGTTCCTGGCGATGGCGCGTTTGCAGACGCGGTTTCTGGACCGGGTGCGGGGCATCGCCACGATCGTGCTGTACAATCAGGCCGAGGCCGAAGCCGTGGCGCTGGGCCGCGCCGCCGACGAACTGCGCAGGCGCACCATGCGGGTGCTGCGGGTGGCGTTTCTGTCCTCGGCGGCGCTGGACCTGGCGATGGCGCTGGCGCTGGTGGCGATCGCGCTGCGCTACGGCTATGCGGCGATGACCGGCCAATTGGCCAGCCCGGCCATCGCCATCTTCGTGCTGCTGGCGGTGCCCGAGTTCTTTGCCCCGCTGCGCCGGTTTTCCGCCGTGTATCAGGACCGGCTGCAAGCCGCCGCCGCTGCTGAGGGGCTGGCCGGCGAGGGGCTAACCGGGGAGGGGCTGGCCGAACTGGCGGCATCCGGCGCGGCACCGGTGCCGGCCGGGCCGGTGCGCAACGTGGCGGCGCGCGGGCTGTCGGTGGCGTTCGAGAATGTCTGCCTGACCTGGGATGCGACGCGCGGGCGAGCCTTGGATGGCCTGAGTTTTCGGGTCGGAGACGGCGAGACGCTGGTGTTGGCGGGTCCGTCGGGGTCGGGGAAGTCCTCGGTGATCGAGATCCTGCTGGGCTTCGTGCGGCCCGATAGCGGGCGGGTGAGCCTGAACGGGGTGGATATTGCCGAGCTTGTGCCGCAGGCACTGTCGGGCCTGACCGCCTGGGTGGGCCAGCTGCCAATGCTGTTCGCCGGCACCATCGCGGAAAATATTCGCTTCGCCCGTCCGGCCGCGACCGACGCGGAGGTGGCCGAGGCGGCGCGCCAGGCGCGGGTCAGTGATTTCGCCGCCGCTTTGCCGGCCGGGCTGGAGACGCTGGTGGGTGAGGGCGGCTACGGGCTGTCCGGCGGGCAGGCGCAGCGCGTGGCGATCGCGCGCGCATTCCTGAAGAACGCCGCGCTGCTGCTGCTGGACGAGCCCACGGCGCATCTGGACCCGGCGACCGAGCAGGAGGTGCTGGAGAGCCTGCGGCGGCTGGCGATCGGGCGCACCGTAATCCTGGCCAGCCACTCCACCGCCGCGCATGGATTTGCCCGGGGTGGAATCGGCGGTGGGGCCGGAAAGCGGCTGGATTTGTGCGATGGCCGGGCGGTTCCGGCCAGAGGCGCGGCATGAGCGCGCTGCTGCGCATTCTGGCGCTGTGGCGGGCGCGGTCCGGCTGGTTGGCGGCGGGTGCTGCGTTCAGCCTGGCCTCGTTGGCGACGGCGGTCGGGTTGATGAGCTGGTCCGGCGTGACGCTGGCCGCGGCGCTGGGTGCGGGGGCGCTGGCCGCCCCTGGGTTGCTGCGGGGCTTGGGCTCGGCGCGGGTGGTGCTGCGCTATTGTGAGCGGCTGAGCACGCATGAAGCGACCTTCCGGGCACTGGCCGATCTGCGTGTATGGTTCTTCCGCGGTCTGGCGCGCAGGTCGGCCGGCGGGTTGGGGTTCGCCCGGTCGGGCGATCTGCTGGCGCGGCTGGTCAATGACGTGGAGGCGCTGGACGGGCTTTATCTGCGCATCCTGCTGCCGCTGGCCGGCGCGGTTCTGCTGCTGCCGGTGCTGGTGCTGATCGTGGCCCAGGCGGATTGGCGGATGGCGGCGGCGGTGGGGTTGTTGTTCGCGCTGGCCGCGTTCGGGCTGCCCTGGCTGGCGGCGCGGCGCAGTTTTCAGGCCGGGCTCGGGCTGGCTGAGGCCTCGGCCGCGTTGCGGGTCGGCGTGATCGACGCGCTGTCGGGCCTGCGCGAGGTGCGTGCGTTCGGTGCGGAAGGGCGAATGCTGGCCACGATGCAGGCGCGCGAGGCGGCGCTGCTGGCCGGCCAGCATGCGTTGGCGGCGCGGGTTTCGCTGGCCAGGGCGGGAGGATTTCTGTGCGCCCAGGCAGCGTTGCTGGTCGTGCTGGTGACCGCCACGGCCGATCCGATGGCGGCGATCGCCGTGGCGTTCCTGATCCTGGCCGCGTTCGAGGCGGTGGCCGGCCTGCCGACCGCCGGGGCGCAGGCCGGGCGCGCTGCTGCCGCGGCGCAGCGCGTGGTGGCGGCGGCCGAGGCGGCGTCCCCCGCACCTGACCCGGCGCGCCCGGCAGCCCCGCCCGCCGGGTCGGCGTTGCGGTTCGATGGCGTGCATTTCGCCTGGGATCCCGCCCGCGGAAAAGTGTTCGATGGGCTGACGCTGGACGTGCCGCCGGGCGCGCGGGTGGCCCTGCTGGGGCCGTCGGGGGTGGGTAAATCCACGCTGGCGGCGCTGGCGCTGAAGGTGGTGGCGCCGCAATCGGGCAAGGTGCTGTTGGGCGGGGTGGATATCGCCAGCCTGAACGGGTCGGATGTGCGCGCGCGGATCGGCTGGCTGAGCCAAGCGACGCATCTGTTCGATGACAGCATCCGCAACAACCTTCTGCTGGCCCGCCCGGATGCCGGCGAGGGCGATCTATGGGCAGCCCTGGACGATGCCCAGATCGGCGCGATGGTGCGCACGTTGCCGGACGGACTGGATACCTGGGTCGGCGAAGGCGGCGCGCGTTTTTCCGGCGGCCAGGGACGGCGGCTGGCGCTGGCGCGGGCGCTGCTGAGCCCGGCGCCGATCCTGATCCTGGACGAACCCTGCGCCGGGCTGGATGCGCAGACCGAGCGGGAATTCCTGGCCACGCTGAACGACGCCGCCCCCGGCCGAAGTCTAATCCTGATCGCTCATCGGCTGACCGGCGTGGAGCGGCTGGACCGCATCTTCCGGTTGTCCGCGGGCCGCGCGGTGGCTGCCGCGGCCTGAGTCAGGTGAAGGCCGGCTTGAATGCCTACGGTCCGCCCGAGACCGCCAGCAATGCTGCGGCATAGGCGGTGGGATGGGCGAGCACATAGCGAGCCGCCTGCAGATCGGTGTCGCGGCCTTCGGCGGCGGGGCAGGCATCGCGGATGGCCAGCACCTGGGCGGCGGGGATCGGGGCGCGGGCGGCGCGATGGCGGGCCAGCGCCGGGGCCATCGGCTGGGAGCCCTCGGCCAGGGTGGCGAGTTGGCGGCTCAGGGCTTCCTGGCCAAGGCTGGTGCAGATTTGCGGAAGCACGCCCAGGCCTTGGATCGGCCAGCCGAGCGGGGCGAGCACGCGGCTCCAGGTGAGGAATAATTCGCCGCCGTCGGGCAGCGGGGCGATGGCCTGAACCAGGCCTTTGCCGAGGGTGACGCTGCCGAGCACCACGGCACGGCCGCGGTCGGCAAGGGCCGCAGCCAGGATCTCCGCAGCACTGGCCGAGCGGCCGTCGACCACGACCACGACGGGGGTGTTGGGGCCGAACTGCGCGTCGTTGGAACGCCAGACGCGCGACGCCTCCGGATCGCGCCCGGCGGTGGTGGCGACGATGCCGGCCGGCAGCAACTCGTCGGCCACCGCGACCGCCTCGCGCAGCAAGCCGCCGCGGTTGCCGCGCAGATCGAGGATCAGGCCGGTCGGCGGGCGCGGACCGGCCAGGCTGCGCTCCAGCTCATGCACCAGACGCGCATCGGTGCGCCGGCTGAAACTGGTGATGCGTACGATCAGGATATCGCCGAGCCGTTGGGCGAAGATGGTTTCCGGCGGCACCATTGCGCGCATCAGCTCGACGTTATGCGCCCGGCCGTCGCGGCCACGGTAGACCACCTCCACGATGGTGTCCTCGGGGCCGGCTATCCAGCTGGCGACGGTGGCGGCGGTCTCGTTGCTGGTCTTCTGGTCGTCGACCGCCAGGATGCGGTCGCCGACGCGCAGGCCGGCCAGCGCGGCCGGGCCGTCGGCGATCGTCGATTGCACCAGGATCGCGTTGCCCTGGCGGACCAGCGCGATGCCGGCGCCGGCCAGGCCGGAGCGGCGGGCGCGGTCATCGCCGGCATCGGCGGGCGGGACATAGCGCGAATAGGGGTCGAGATGGTTGAACAGCTCGTCGAAATAGGCGAGCAAAATGCCCGCGGTGCCGGCTTTGCGCACCTCGGCGGAGGCGTTCCAGGCGCTGGCGGTCAGCGTGATCGTGACGTTGACCCAGGCGGCCGTGTTGTCGGCCGGGGCGGCGATCGCAACCAGCATGCGCCCGGCATTGGTGAGGAGCAGCTGGCCGTCGTGCGCTTCCATCGACAGCGCCGGGTCGAGCGCGGTCAGGCCGCGCAGGCCCCAAAGCGTGAGCTGGGCGAGGGCGACCGGCTCCAGCGTGCGCGGGGCCATGAAGGTGAGCGCGGTCAGATAGACCTGAGCGGCCAGTTTCGGGTCCCAGCCGGACGGGGTGGTGCCCGCCGGCTCGGCGTGCGCGGGCAGGCCCATCAGCAGCAGCAGCAGGAGCGAACAACGCCTCACGGATGGTTCACCGGTGATCCTTCACCGGGGTCGGGACCGTTTTCCCGCTGTTGAGGGCTTTTCCGCCGCACCCTGCAGGATGTGAAAAACCAGGCCGCCGGTGATCGGGCTGGCTTCGGACAGCCGAACCTCGACTTCCTGCGCCAGGCGGAACACCAGGCGGGTGCGGCGGCCGGACAAGGTGCGGGCAGCTTCGTCGTGCATCCAGAAATCATCTTGCAAGGAGGAGGTCGGCACGATGCCGTTGGCGCCGCTACCGGCGACTGTGACGAAAAGACCGAACCGCGTCACGCCGGAAATGCGCGCGGCGAACACCGCGCCGACTTTATCGGTCATGAACGCCGCCAGATACCGGTCGATCGCGTCCCGTTCGGCCAAGGCGGCGCGCCGTTCGGTGGCGGTGATGTGTTCGGCGGTGTCGGGAAAGCCGCCGGCTTCCTCCGCGGTCAGGCCATCGGGTCCGAGTCGCAGGCCGCGGATCAGCGCGCGGTGGACCAGCAGGTCGGCGTAGCGGCGGATCGGGCTGGTGAAATGCGCATAGGCCGGCAGCGCCAGGCCGAAATGGCCGATGTTGTCGGGGCTGTAGGCGGCCTGGGACTGGCTGCGCAGCATGACCTCGTTGACCATCGGCGCCTGCTCGGTGCCGGCCACGAGTTTCAGCACGTGGTCGAGGTCGCGCGGGTGCAACTGGTTCCCGGCAGGCAGGGCGATGTCGAAGCCGCGCAGGAACAGCCGCAGCGCGTCCAGCTTTTCCTCCGATGGCGGGGCGTGGACGCGGTAGATGCAGGGTTGATGCAGCCGTTCGAGTTCCTCGGCGGCGGCGACGTTGGCCAGCACCATGAATTCCTCGATCAGCCGGTGGCTGTCCAGCCGCGGGCGGGGGACCACGGCGCCGACATGGCCGTCCTCGGAGAGCAGCACTTTTCGTTCCGGTAGGTCGAGGTCGAGCGTGCCCCGTGCGGTCCGGGCAGCGAGCAGCGCGCGGAACGCGGCATACAGGGCTTCCGCCTGGGGCAGGTTCGCCAGTCCGGTGTCATGCGCTGCCTGCATTTGTTCGTAGGTCAGCCGGGCCACGCTTTTCATCAGGCCGCGGCCGAAGCGGTGGGCGGTCTTTTTGCCAGCTCCGTCGATTTTCATTTCGACGAAAAGGCAGCCGCGTTCCTCGTCCGGACGCAGGCTGCACCAGCCGTTCGACAGCTCCTCCGGCAGCATCGGCACCACGCGATCCGGGAAGTAGCAGCTGTTGCCGCGCGTCCATGCCGCGCGA
>JAYTXR010000328.1:0-5111 GCA_043742865.1 Acetobacteraceae bacterium | reverse complement strand
CGATCAGCGCGTCCATGGCCAGCCCGTCCGTCACTTCCGCCAGAGTATCCGCCAGCATACCGGAGGCCAGCGCGCCGGCCGTATGGCCGCCGGCGCCGTCGGCCACCGCCCACAGGCCGATTTCGGGGCGGTCGACCAGGGCATCCTCGTTGGCGCCGCGCTTGGTGCCCGCATGCGTCGCGGACCAGGACAGGAATTTGTCGGTTTCCGCCTGTCCCATCCCGTCACCATTCCCCAAGAGCATCCTGTGGCAGCTTAGAGCGTTTTTCCGCGCCGGGGAAACGCCATTGCGCCCGCCCGGTACCCGACTTAAGCACGGGAGGCTTGATGCGCCGTCGCGCGGAGCTCGCTGATTGACCCTGATCTATCTGATCGCCGGAGAATCGAGCGGCGACGTGCTCGGCGCCAGGCTGATGGTCGCCTTGCGTGCGCGCGACCGGAATATTCGGTTCGCCGGCATCGGCGGCGAGGCGATGGAAGCGCAGGGGCTGGACAGCCTGTTCCCGCTGACCGAGCTGGCGCTGATGGGGCTGCTGGAGGTGCTGCCCCAGCTGGCCCGGCTGCGCCGGCGGCTGGCCCAGACCGTGGCCGATATCGCCGAATGCCGCCCGGCGGTGGTGGTGACGATCGATAGCCCGGGTTTTAGCTTGCGGGTGCTGCGCGCCATCGCGAAGTTGCAAATTCCCCGCGCGCATTATGTGGCGCCGCAGGTCTGGGCCTGGCGCGAAAGCCGGGTGAGGCATTTTCCGGGACTGTGGGAGACGCTGCTGTGCCTGCTGCCGTTCGAGCCGGCATTCTTCGCTCGACACGGGCTGGCGGCGGAATTCGTTGGCCATCCGGTGCTGGAAAGCGGCGCCGATACCGGCAATGCCGCGCGGTTTCGCGCCGTGCATGGGCTGGCTGCCGACGCGCGGATCGTCACGCTGATGCCGGGCAGCCGGCATACCGAGGTGGGCCGGCTGCTGCCGGTGCTGGGGCGGACGCTGGCGCTGCTGGCGCCGCAATTCCCGAATTTGGTTCCGGTGGTGCCGGTCGCCGCCCCGGTGGCGGCGGCGGTGCTGGCGGCAACCCGATCCTGGTCGCCCCGCCCGGTGGTGGTGACGCAACTGGCGGACAAGCACGACGCCTTCGCCGCCAGCGACGCGGCGCTGACCAAATCGGGCACCTCCACGCTGGAACTGGCGCTGGCCGGGGTGCCGATGCTGGTGACCTACCGGGTCAACCCGATCAGCGCGGCGATCGTCCGGCGGATGGTAAAGGTGAAATACGCCGCATTGGTCAATCTGCTGGCCGGGCGGGAACTAGTGCCGGAATTAATCCAGGAAGCCAGCACACCGCCCCGGCTGGCCGCGACCCTGGCTGCGCTGCTCAATGACAAATCGGCGGCAGACGCGCAGCGCGCGGGATTTCGAGCAATTCTGGCAAGCCTGCGCCCGCCCGGCGGATCGCCCCCGCTCGGCGGATCGCCCCCGCTCGGAGGATCGCCATCGCTGGCCGCCGCGGACGCGGTGCTGCGGCTTATCCGGTAAGCAGGCCGGAAGCGCGCATCCTCGCCTGGGCAGCGGTCATCGCGTCCATCACCGCCAACGCCGCGGCCAGCGCCCGGCGCCCGGCGGCGGCGTCCACCAGCACCGGCGCGCCGTCCAGCACCGAGGCGACGAACGCTGCGTGCTCAGCGGCCAGGCTGTCCTGGTCCTGCCAGGAGAATTCCTCGATGCCGAACCCCTCGACGCCTGGCACAGGCGTGCCGCGGCCGCGTGCGACCACGGTGACCGCGCGGTTGGCGAAATCCACCGCCATGTAGCCATCCTCGGCGAACAGCCGCATCCGCCGCTCGGTGCGCGCCGAGACCCGGCTGGCGGTGATCGTCGCCACCGCGCCGCTGACGAAACGGATCCGCGCATTGGCGATATCCTCATGCTCGCTGGCGACCGCGGCGCCGACCGCCTCCATGGCCTCGATCGGGCTGTCCACCAGGGCCAGGATCAGGTCGAGGTCGTGGATCATCAGGTCCAGGATCACCGACACATCGGTACCGCGCGGCTTGTAGGGGGCGATGCGGGTGGCCTCGATATATAGCGGGCGGCTCATTCGCCCGGCCAGCGCGCCATAGGCGGCGGAGAACCGCTCCAGATGGCCGACCTGCAGCACCAGACCGCTCCCGGCGGCGAGGGTTGCCAGATCGTCGGCCTGCGCCAGGCTCGCCGCAATCGGCTTTTCCACCAGCACATGCTTGCCGGCCTTCAGCGCCGCGCTGGCCAAAGCGTGATGCGCGTCGGCCGGGGCGGCGACGATCAGCGCGTCGCAGGCATCGAGCAGAGCCGGGAAATCCAGGCTTTCCGCGCCGGCCTCCCAGCCGACGGCGCGGGCCCGCTCCGCGTCGGGGTCATAGATCCCGGCAAGTTCGGCCCGCGTGGACGCCGCCACCTTCAGCGCGTGGTAGCGCCCGAAATGGCCGGCCCCGGCAATGCCTATCCGCAGTTTGGCGCCCGACATCAAAGCCTCATGGTTTCCACTATTCTAGCGAGACTAGGGCCTATATATCTATTTTGTAAGCGCGTAACACGCATATGCAACACCCCCAGGGTTGCATCCGCGGGGCCGGATCGGCATTACTCCGCCACCCCAAGCCCTTGTCCTACTGTTTCCGCGGAGCTGCCTGCCCGTCATGATGTATTTCTCGCGCCTGAAGACCGGGCTTATCCTCGGTGTCTGTCTGCTGGGCGCGCTGCTGTGCATCCCGAACCTGATGCCGGCACCGGTGTCCTGGCTGCCGTGGCGGACCGTGCATCTGGGTCTGGACCTGCGCGGCGGCAGCTATCTGCTGCTGGAAGTGGACATGGCGGCGGTGGTCAAGGAGCGGCTGGAGAGCCTGACCGACGCGGTGCGCCAGGCGCTGCGGCCCGGCAACGTGTTCTATCAAACTCTGCGTGCCGAGCCGGCGTCCAACCGGGTGCTGCTGCGCCTGCGCGACCCCGCGCGCACCGAGGAGGCGATGGCGGCGCTGAAACCGCTGGTCAGCCCCACCGGCCGCAGCGGCGCGCCCGATATCGACATCGCCGGCGGGCCCGATGGCCAGATCACGCTGACCTTGAACCCGGTGGGCCTGACCGATCGGGCCGGCTCGGCGGTGCAGCAATCGATCGAGATCATCCGCCGCCGGATCGACGAGACCGGGGTGATCGATCCGCAGATCACCCGCCAGGGGGCGTCGCGGATCGTCGTGCAGCTGCCGGGCATCGAGGACCCGAACCGGATCAAGGAATTGCTCGGCAAGACCGCGCACATGACCTTCCGGTTGGTGGACGAGACCGCCAACCCGGGTTCCGGCGCGCCGCCGCCGGCGGGGGTGGATTTTCTGACCATAGAGGGTCAGCCCGGCACCAAGATCGGCGTGCGCCGGCGCATCGACGTGGATGGCGCGGACCTGACCGATGCGCGCGCCGGCACCAGCGGTCAGACCGGCGAGTGGGTGGTGAACTTCACCTTCAACTCGGTCGGCACGCGCCGTTTCGCTGATATCAGTCGCGCCAATGTCGGCCATCGCTTCGCCATCGTGCTGGACGACAAGGCGATCAGCGCCCCGGTGATCCGCGAGGCCATCACCGCCGGGCGCGGCCAGATCAGCGGCAACTTCACTGCCGCCTCGGCCAATGACCTGGCGGTGCTGCTGCGTGCCGGCGCGCTGCCCGCACCGCTGACGGTGGTGGAGGAACGCAGCGTCGGGCCGGAGCTGGGTGCCGACTCGATCCGCGTCGGCGCGCTGTCGCTGGCCTTCGGCTTCGGGCTAGTGATCGTCTTCATGGCGGTTTTCTATGGTCTGTTCGGCTGGTTCGCGAACCTCGCTTTGGTCGTCAACCTGGTGCTGATGCTGGCGATCCTGTCGGTGCTGGAGGCGACCATGACCCTGCCGGGCATGGCCGGCATATTGCTGACCCTGGGCATGGCGGTGGATGCCAACATCCTGGTGAACGAGCGCATCCGCGAGGAATTCCGTCACGGCCGGCCGCCGCTGGCGGCACTGGAGGCCGGGTTCACCCGCGCCTACGCCACCATCTTCGACAGCAACGCCACCGCCTTCCTGGCGCATGTGATGCTGTTCGCGTTCGGCAGCGGCCCGGTGCGCGGCTTCGCCATCACCATCACGGTGGGCATCGTGACCACCTTGTTCACCGCCTGGATGCTGACCCGCCTGTTCGTCTCGCGCTGGTATGTTGCCACGCGGCCTCAAACGCTTCCGGTCTGACCGATATGTCGCTGCCCAGATTCCTACGACCGATGCTTCGGCTGGTGCCGGACGATACCCGCTTTCAGTTCATGCGCGGCCGATTCGCCGGTCTGATCGTCTCGGCGGTGCTGTCCACCGCCTCGCTCGGGCTGTTTTTCTATCCCGGCCTCAATCTGGGGATCGATTTCTCCGGCGGCGTCATCATGGAACTGCGCACCCCGGGCCCGGCCGATTTTGCCAAAATCCGCGAGGCGCTGGCCGGCACCCATGTCGGCGAACAGGGCGTGCAGCGTTTTGGCGACGACAATCAGGTGCTGGTGCGCCTGCACAGCCAGCCGACCGAGGCGGCGACCCAGCAAGCCGTCACCAAGGTGCGTCAGGCGGTCGAGGCGGCACAGCCGGGCACGAAGGTAATGCGAACCGACGCCGTCGGCGCCTCGGTCTCGGCCGAACTTTTTCGCGATGGCCTGTTGGCGCTCGGGATCAGCCTTCTGATGATCCTGGCCTATATCTGGTTCCGCTTCGAATGGCAGTTCGCGGTCGGTGCCGTGGTCACGCTGGTGCTGGACGTGACCAAGGCGGTCGGGTTCCTGGCGATCACCGGCATTGAGTTCGACCTGGTGATGGTCGCGGCGATCCTGACCGTGATCGGCTATTCCACCAACGACAAGGTCGTGGTGTACGATCGGGTTCGTGAGAATTTGCGCAAATACAAGACCCTGCCGCTGCGTGCGCTGATCGATCAGTCGATCAACGAGACGCTGAACCGAACGCTCGGAACCTCGATGACGGTGTTTCTCGCCAGCCTGCCTTTGGCGCTGTTCGGCGGCGCCTCGATCTCCGGCTTTGCCTGGGTGATGCTGTTCGGCATTGTCGTCGGGAC
>JAYTXR010000327.1:0-16870 GCA_043742865.1 Acetobacteraceae bacterium | reverse complement strand
CCGTCAATCAAACCCCAAACCTACCTACGTCCGAAAACGTAAATACATAGGACGCCGCCAACGTATCCCTTCCTAGCTTATGCAATTGTCAATGAACGCAAAATCAAACTATCAGCCAACCCGCAACTTGCGGGGCAACCGATCAGCTTGCCTTTGATGCGCCTTAACCCGGCGCAGGGGGTAGACTTCTTAATTGAACCGGAAAAAAGACACAAGAGATATATCCGCTTCGGTGAGACGGCTTTTAGGGTAGTCGCCAGGTCGGGTCAAGCGGTAATTTTCGACAGGCCATCGCGGCGGCGTTCAGTGGATCCCGTGCCAGGCGCGAAACCAGGCCACGAACCGCGGAATTCCCACCGATAGCGGCGTGGTCGGACGGTAGCCAGTCAGGGCGCCGATCGCCTCGACGGCGGCGAAAGTTTCCTCCACATCCAGCGCCGGACGCGGTTCGTGGCGGATAATCGCGGGGCGCCCCAGCTCCTGTTCCAGCAGGGAAATCAATAGATTGACCTCCTCGGCTCGATGGTTGCCGATATTCAGCACGCGCACCGGCAGGTCGCCCTCTGGCGGGCGATCCAGGCAACCCAGAACCCCCGCGACGATGTCGTCGATATAGGTAAAATCCCGCTTCAACAGGCCATCGCCATAGACTGTGATCGGCTCGCCGGCGGCGATGGCGCGCGCGAAGCTGTAATAGGCCATGTCCGGTCGGCCCCACGGCCCATACACCGTGAAGAATCGAAGTCCGGTCTGCGGCAGCTGGAAAAGATGCCCGTAGACATGCGCCATCAGCTCATCGGCCCGTTTGGTCGCCGCATAGAGCGAAATCGGGGTGTCCACCGGGTCCGACTCGGCAAACGGCAGCTTGCGGTTCGCGCCATAGACCGAGGAGGAGCTGGCATAGACCAGATGGCGCAGGTCTTTCAGCCGCCGCGCGGCCTCCTGGATCACCAGATGGCCCATCACGTTGGACTGCACATAGGCATAGGGGTCGATCAGCGAATGCCGCACACCGGCCTGGGCGGCGAGATGGACGATCCCGGTCAGGTCCGGATTTTGGTCCACCAGCGCGAACACCGCCTCGCGATCGGAGATGTCCATCGGGCGGAACTCGAAGCCGGCATCTCCCGCGAGCCGATCGAGCCGCGCCTGCTTCAGCCGAACATCGTAATAGTTGTTCAGATTGTCGATCCCCAGCACCCGCTCCCCGCGCGCCAGCAACGCTGTCGCCACGTGATGGCCGATAAACCCCGCGGCACCCGTCACTAATATGGCCAAAACCCGCTCCCGTTTGCGTAACCGCTCGTGTAGAACGAGAGCGTGGGAGGCGGCAACGTGACCACAGCTGGAACGGCGCAGGCTGGCCGCCTCGCCAGCCGCCACTCGGAGTTCACCATGGGTCTGCCCCCTGCCCTGCTGCCATTACGCAACGTCGTGTTCCGGCGCATGTGGTTCGCCTTCGTGGTCAGTTCGCTCGGGGTATGGCTGCAGAACACCGGCGCCGGCTGGCTGATGACCACGCTGTCGCCCGATCCGCTCACGGTCAGCCTGGTGCAGGCGGCGACCATTTTGCCGATGTGTCTGCTGGCACTGCCGGCGGGTGCCATCGCCGACATCGTCGACCGGCGGCTGTTTCTGCTGCTGACCCAGGGCTGGACCATGGCGGCCGCGGCATTGCTCGCGACCTTGACCCTGATGGGCCTGATCACCGTCTGGAGCCTGCTGGCGCTGACCTTCGCGATCGGCATCGGCTCGGCGATGACAGCTCCTGCCTGGGGAGCGCTGGCGCCGGAGTTGGTACCACGCAACGATCTGGTGCAGGCGATCGCGCTGAACGGCATCGGCTTCAACCTGGCACGTGCGATCGGCCCGGCGCTGGGCGGCGTGCTGGTGCTGGCAGGCGGGTCGGGGCTGACCTTCGCGCTGTATGCAATGTCGTTCACGGCGGTAATTGCCGTGCTGCTGAACTGGCGGCGAGACAATTCGATTTCGTCGTTGCCGCGAGAACATCTGTTGAGCGCGGTGCGAACGGGAATGCGCTTCGTGCGCAACACCCCGGCGATGCGCGCGGCGATGATCCGCTCGTTCGCCTATTCGGTGCCTTCCGCGGCCCCTTGGGCGATGCTGCCGCTGGTGGTGCACACCCAGCTTGGCCTCGGCGCCGGCATGTATGGCCTGATCCTCGGCATGATGGGCATGGGCGGCGTGACCGCCGGCATGCTGCTACCCATCTTACGCGGCAAGGTCAGCCGCGGCACAATCGTGCTCGGCGCCAGCCTGTTCTCCTGCGGCGGCATCGGTCTGCTGGCGGTGGCGACGCATTGGAGCGTGGCCTGCCTGGGCATGGCGCTGTTCGGCATGGGCTGGGTGACCGCCTATTCGTCGATCCAGGCGGCCGCCCAGCTGGTCGCTCCCCCCTGGGTGCGGGCGCGGGCACTGGCGATCTACCAGCTTTCCTATAATGGTGCGCTCGCACTCGGGTCGTTCGGCTGGGGCTGGCTGGGCGCGCAGATCGGTCTGACCAACTCGCTGCTGACCGCGGCGATCGGCGGTGTCGTGATGGCGGTGGCAGTGCGCCGCTACCGACTCGATCCATCTGCCGCGCGGGCGGCCGCACTGCGCTTTCAGCCGCATCCGGAGCCCGAAGCGCCTGCCGCCGAACTGGCGCCGAGCCTGCCGCAGACGCGCCGGCGGATCCTGGAGACCATGCATTACCGCGTCGACCCCAGCCAGCGACGGGGGTTTTTGGCGGCAATGTCCGAAATGCGCCAGGTGCGCGGCCGTGCCGGGGCGGTGGACTGGCAGTTATTCGAGGACGTGGCGCATCCGGAGGGCTGGGTGGAAACCTGGATGATGGATAGCTGGACCGACCATCTGCGCGAGGCGGCGCGGCTGTCGGAGGACGACAAGATCGTGGTGGACCGCGCCGGGGCATTTCGCGGCGCCGACGTGCCGCTGCCGGCGCGCTATATATCGGTCGACCCCGAGACCCATCTGCACTGGACCGGGCCAGCCGCGCTGCCCGGGTCCTGAACCGCGTTCGCGCAGGGCCGGTCGCGGGGATTGCCCGACACGGCGGCAGGCGCTTAGTGTGCGCCGGCCACGCAGGAACACAGCATGAACGATTTGTTCGGCCCTCATTCGGATCGGGACGCAGAAGCGGCCTATTCGGCCAAGGATATCGAGGTCCTCGAAGGGCTGGAGCCGGTGCGGCGCCGCCCCGGCATGTATATCGGCGGCACCGACGAGGCCGCGTTGCACCATCTGGCCTCGGAAATCCTCGACAATTCCATGGACGAGGCAGTGGCCGGCCATGCCAGCTTCATCGAAGTGTCGCTGGCGCCGGACAATGTGTTGACCGTGCGAGATAACGGCCGCGGCATTCCCGTCGATGCACATCCCAAATTCAAACATCTGAGTGCGTTGGAGGTTGTTTTTACCACCTTGCATTCGGGCGGGAAATTCGGCGGCAAGGCCTATGCGACCTCCGGCGGGCTGCATGGTGTCGGCAGTTCGGTGGTCAACGCGCTGTCCGAGCAGATGGACGTGGAGGTCGCACGGGAAAAGATCCTGTGGAAACAGAGCTATGCGCGCGGCAAACCGACCACAAAGCTGGTCAATGCCGGCCCAGTGCACAACCGCCGCGGCACCTCCATCCGGTTCCGGCCGGACCGGCAGATTTTTGGCGATGTCACTTTCAGCCCGGCGCGGCTGTACCGGCTTTGCCGGTCGAAGGCATATCTTTACCGCGGGGTGGAAATCCGCTGGAGCTGCGATCCAGCGCTGCTGAAACCCGGTGGGGACGAAACCCCGGCCGAAGCGGTGCTGCATTTTCCTGGCGGGCTGCGCGACAGCCTGGAGGCGGATATCGACAAAGCCGCGCGCGCGCTGCCGGCGCTGTGGACCGGCGAGGCCGATTTGCCCTCCGCCCCGAACGGCAGCCCGACCGGACGGCTGGAATGGGCTTGCGCCTGGCTGGAGGATGGCGAAGGCTTCCTGCACTCCTACTGCAACACGGTGCCGACGCCGCTCGGCGGCACGCATGAGGCCGGCTATCGCGCCGCTTTGGTGAAAGGCTTGCGCGCCTGGGGCGAGCAGCGCGGCAACAAGCGCGCGCAACAGATCGTCGCCGAGGATCTGCTGTCGCCGATGGCGGCGAAGCTGTCGGTATTCATCCGCGAGCCGCAGTTCCAGGGCCAGACCAAAGAGAAGCTGACTAGCAACGAGGCGGCGAAGCTGGTGGAAACTGCGTTGCGCGACCGGTTCGACCATTGGCTGGCCGGCGACCCGACCCAGGCGGATAATTTGATGGCGTTCGTGATCGAGCGGGCCGAGGAGCGACTTCGCCGCCGCGAAAGCAAGGACACGCCGCGCAAATCGGCCACGCGCCGGCTGCGGCTGCCCGGCAAGCTGGCCGATTGTTCGCGCGAAACGGCGGCGGAGACCGAGATCTTCCTGGTCGAGGGCGACAGCGCCGGCGGGTCAGCCAAGCAGGCGCGGAACCGTGAAACCCAGGCGGTGCTGCCGCTGCGCGGTAAGATCCTGAACGTGGCCAGCGCCTCGGCCGATAAATTGCGCCAAAACCAGGAATTGAAGGACCTGATCGAGGCGTTGGGCTGCGGCGTCGGCGAGCGTTTCGACCGCGCCAAACTGCGCTACGGCCGCGTGATCATCATGACCGACGCGGATGTCGATGGGGCGCATATCGCGGCACTCCTGATGACTTTCTTCTATCGCGAGCTGAAGGAGCTGATCCGCCATGGGCATCTGTACCTGGCGCAGCCGCCGCTATACCGGCTGACCCAGGGGGCGAAATCGGTCTATGCGATGAACGATGCCGACCGCGAGCGGCTGATGAAGAATTTCAAACAGGGCACGAAAGTGGAGGTCAGCCGCTTCAAGGGTTTGGGCGAAATGCCGCCATCGGCGCTAAAGGAAACCACGATGGACCCGAAGCGGCGCACCTTGCTGAAGGTGGTGGCATTGCCCGAAGAGCGGGCGGAAACCGATAAGGTGGTGGAAAGCCTGATGGGACGCAAACCGGAACTACGCTTTCAGTTCATTCAGGAACACGCCCGCAGCGTCGAGGAAGTGGACGTTTGATCGCGCGCCGTTTCCGGAAGCGACTCCCGGGGGGAGCCTCCCCCGGATATCGTCGGTTCAGACCGCCTTCTTCAGCGTCGGCGAGGCTTTGAAGCGGACGGTCTTGCCGGCCTTCACCTTGATCGCTTCGCCGGTGCGCGGGTTTAGGCCCTTGCGCGCCTTGGTCTTGCGCACGACGAACGTGCCGAAGCTGGGCAACGTGAAGCGCCCGGTCTTCTTCAGTTCCTTGACGATCGCCGCCATCATGTCGGTCGCCGCACGGTTGGCGGCTGCCCCGGTCAGTTCGGCGGATTGCTGGATGACCTTGGCGATGAAGGCCTTTGACATGGTGGATCCCCGTTGGTTGAAGTGGTTGACACAGCCGGCCGACGGTAGGGCCATTTCTGCTGCACCGGGGCCAAACCTGCCCCTTGCATCACGAATCGCCACCTCGGATCGGCAGATTTATCGAACGCGTTCGGAGTCGCACAATAGGGCTGGATTTTTCGTCCGGCCTCGTTGCCCCGCCGCTCCGCAGGGAAGATGAGCCACCCCCATCGTCATGCGATCTTCGCCCGCCGGGTGTTCACCGGCCGGGCGATGCTGACGGACCAATTCGTAGGGATCGAGGGCCGCACGATCGCCGCGGTCGCGACGGTCCGGCCGGCTGGCTTGCCGCTGCGCTGGCTGGACGATGGCTGGGTGTTGGCGCCGGGATTTGTCGATCTGCAGGTGAACGGCGGAGGCGGCGTGCTGTTCAACGGCGCGATGGACCCGGCCGGGCTCGCGCGGATTGCCGCCGCGCATCTTCGCGCGGGGACCACCTCGATCCTGCCGACCGTGATCAGCGGGTCGCGCCGGCAGCTGCAGGCGGCCATGGCGGTCGTCGGGCAAGCAATCCAGGCGGAATCCGCCGGCATTATCGGCCTGCATCTGGAGGGCCCGTTCCTGAACCCCGACCGCCGGGGCATCCATCCGGCGGCCTCGATCGCCGCGCTGACCGGGGCCGACATGGAGGTTCTGTGCGGCGATTTTGCCGGAAAGCTGCTGGTCACGCTGGCGCCGGAACGGGTGCCGGCGGGCAGCATCGCGCGGCTGACCGCTGCCGGACGGATCGTTTTCGCCGGCCACACGGCGGCCAGCTTCTCGCAGTCCGAGGCCGCGCTGGACGAGGGGCTGGCCGGGTTTACCCATCTGTTCAACGCGATGTCGCAACTCACGCCGCGCGAGCCGGGCGCCGTCGGGGCGGCGCTGATCGACGGGCGCGCTTGCGCCAGCATCATTCTGGACGGGCTGCATGTGCATCCGGCGGCGGCAAGGCTGGCGCTGGCGGCGATGGGGCCGGGACGGCTGTTTTTTGTGTCCGACGCGATGGCCACAATCGGCGCCGACATCGCCGAATTCGACTTCGACGCAAGGCGCATCCGCTTGATCGACGGCAAGCTGACCGACGCAGCCGGCACGCTGGCCGGCGCGCATCTGACCCTGGCGGACGCGGTGCGCAATGGCGTGCGGCTGCTGCAATGCTCGCTGGACGATGCGTTGCGGATGGCGACGTCCACACCCGCTGCCTGCATCGGCCTGGCGGATCGGATCGGCCATATCAGACCCGGATACACCGCCGATCTGGTGGCGCTGGACGCGGATTTGCGTCCATCCGCCGTCTGGACAGCCGGCCGCGCGGTCGGTTGATGCGAAATTGATCCTCCATCCGCGGGTCGGAAGGGTCGGGAACGCTTGCGGCAAAATTTCAATTCAGCCAGCCTCCGGGGCAAGGTAACAACAAGGAGATCGTCGATGGCAGGGTTTTCAGGACCGCAAAAATTCTCGGCGCGCTGGGTCGCCCTTGTTGGCGCCGTGATGCTGTTGGGCGGCCAGGGGGGCGCCCAGGCACAAGCGCCCGCCGGCACCACCTGGCCCGGCGTGACCGTCGAGGCGATCAAGAAGCGCGGCCAGCTGAATTGCGGCATCGACACCGGCGTGCCCGGCTTCGCCTCGCAGGACAATGGCGGAAGATGGCAGGGGCTCGATATCAGCTATTGCCGCGCCATTGCCGCCGCCGTGCTCGGCGATGGGGAGAAAGTCAGGTTCGTGCCGACCACCACCCCGGCCCGCTTCACGGTGCTGCAATCTGGCGAGATCGATGTGCTGATCCGCGACAGCACGCTGACCTTCACCCGCTCGGTGCAGCTCGGTCTTGAGGAGGTCGCGACCAATTTCTATGCCGGCCAGGGATTTCTGGTGAGCAAGAAGCTGGGGGTCACCAAAATCGCCGAGCTGAATGGCGCCACCATCTGCACCCTGACCGGCGCCACGCTGGAACTGAACATCGCCGATTTCGCCAAATCCAATGGCACAAAGATCGGCACCTTGCTGTTTGAGAAGGCCGACGAGGCGGTCGCCGCCATGGAGACCGCGCGCTGCGACGGCTACACCGACGATACCGGCAGCCTGGCCGGCATGCGCTCGACGCTGAAGAACCCGGCCGATTGGGTGGTGCTGGACGGCGTGATCAGCAAGGAGCCGCTCGGCATCCACGCCCGCACCGGGGATGCGCAATGGTCAAAGATCCTGTTCTGGGTCCATGAGGGGCTGCTGACCGCCGAAGAAACCGGCGTGACCCGCGCCAACGCCGACGAGTTGAAGAAGACCAGCAACGACCCGTTCATCCGCCGGCTGCTCGGTGCCGAGGGCGAGTTCGGCAAGAAGATGGGCCTGGATGACGAATGGATGCTGCGGGCGGTCAAGGCGGTGGGCAATTACGGCGAAATCTACGACCAGTTCTTCGGCCCCAAGGCGCTGGCTTTGCCGCGCGGCCAGAACAACCTGGCCTCCAAGGGCGGGCTGCAATTCGCGCTGCCGTTCCGGTGATCGGGGCGCCTCGATAACGACGTGACGGAACCCGCCGGCAAGGCGGACCGTCCGCCGCCGAAAAACCCGTTCGGGGTGCGGTCGGTGAAGGCGATGCTGTGGCAGGCGCTGGCGGTCGCGGGGTTCGCGGCGATCGTCATCTGGGCCGGCCATAATGCCGCCGGCAACATGACCCGGCGCAGCATCACCTTCGGCTTCGACTTCCTGCTGCATCCGGCCGGCTTCGATATCCCGTTCCATCTGCTGAGCTGGGATGCCAGCGACAGCTATGGCTGGGCGCTGATCGTGACCTTCGGCAACTCGCTGCTGGCGGCCGGGCTGTCGATCGGGCTGGCATCGGCGCTGGGTCTGCTGCTGGCGCTGATGCGGCTGTCGGGCAATCCGCTGGCCGCCGGCCTCTCGCGCGCGGTCATGGAAATCGTGCGCAACACGCCCCAGCTGGTGCAAATTATTTTCCTCTATTTCGTGGTGCTGCAATCGCTGCCGCCGCCGCGCCAGAGCCTGGTGCTCGGCTCCGGGTTTTTCCTCAATGTGCGCGGGCTGCTGGTGCCGGAGGCGACGCTCGATCCGCTGATGTGGCTGGGCGGCGCGCTGTTGCTGGGGCTGACGATCATCGGCTGGTTCGGCCATCGTCCTGGGCGCCTTTCCGGCCTGCTGCTGCCACCCGCCCTGCTGCTGGCCTGGCTGGCCGCTTCCGGCGCCACCGCGCATTGGCGGATACCGGAGTTCAAGGGCTTCAACTATGTCGGCGGCCTGCGGCTGCCGCCGGAGCTGCTGGCACTTTGGCTGGGCATCTCGATCTACACCTCGGCGTTCATATCGGAGATCATCCGCGCCTCGATCCTCGGCATCGCGCATGGCCAGACCGAGGCGGCGCTCAGCGTCGGGCTGACGCGCTGGCAGGCGATGTTCCTGGTGATCCTGCCGCAGGCGCTGCGCACGCTGATCCCGCCGCTGACCAGCCAGTATCTGAACGTCATCAAATCGACCACGCTGGGGGCGGCAATCGCGTATCCGGACGTGTTGCAGATTTTCGGCCGCACCGTGCTGAACCAATCGGGCCGCGCAATGGAGGTGATGGCGCTGCTGCTGGGGCTGTTCCTGGCGATCAATCTGCTGACCGCGGCGGCGATGAACCGGTGGAACCGCAAGCTCGCGCTGCAGGGCCTGACATGAGGTTTTTGCGCGCGCTGTTCGGCACCCCCGGCAATGCCGCCCTCAGCGTGGCGATGATCGCGCTGTTCGCGTTCACCGTGCCGCCCTTCCTGCGCTGGGCGTTGGTGGATGCAACCTGGGACGCGGTCAGCCGTCGCGCCTGCGCGCCCGACGGGGCCTGCTGGGCGTTCATCACGGCGCGGTTTCCGCTGTTCCTGTATGGCCGCTATCCCCGGGCGGAAACCTGGCGCGTCGATTTGGGTTTCCTGCTGCTGGTTGTCGCCTGCCTCGGCAGCTTATTCGCGGGCCGGCGGCGGGGCGCGTTCCTGCTGGCGCTGCTGGCGGGGGTACCTGTGGTCGGCGGCGTGCTGCTGGCGGGCGGCGTGTTCGGCCTGGCGCCGGTGGAAACCGCCGATTGGGGCGGGTTGATGCTGAACGTGATCCTGTCGTTCGTCACCATCGCCGGGGCGCTGCCGCTGGGAATTCTGCTGGCGTTCGCCCGGCGCTCCACCCTGCCGGTGCTGGCCTGGGGGGCGACCGCTTTCATCGAATTCTGGCGCGGCGTGCCGTTGCTGGCGGTGCTGTTCATGGGACTGATCCTGCTGCCGATGTTCCTGCCGGACGGCATGACGGTGCCCAACCTGTTCCGCGCCGTGGTGGTGCTGACCCTGTTCGAATCGGCGTATCTGGCCGAAACCATCCGCGGCGGCCTGCAAGGCGTGCCATCCGGGCAGACCGAGGCGGCGCAGGCGCTGGGGATGCACCCGGCCCAGGCGCAAATCCTGATTGTGCTGCCCCAGGCGCTGCGGATGTCGGTCCCCGGCATCATCAACATCGTCGTGGACCTGTTCAAGGACACCACGCTGGTGTCGATCGTCGGGCTGTTCGATTTGATGGGAGTGATCACCCAATCGCTGAAGGACCCGTCCTGGCTGGGGCTGGCGACCGAGGGCTATACCTTCGCCGCGGCAATGTTCTTCGTCTGCTGCCTGTTGTTTTCCCTGGCCGGTGGATTGCTGGAACGCCGGTTCAGCACCGCGCGGCGCTAGGCTTTGGGGCTTCAAATCGGCGCCGAGGCGGCCTATATCTTTCGGATGGAAAATCCAGCCATCTTCGGCGTCACCGACCGCGCCGCTTCCCGCATCGTCGAGATCCTTGCGGCGGAGGGCCGGCAGGCCGCCTTGCGCGTGGCCGTGCTGGCCGGCGGGTGCAGTGGGTTCCAGTACAAATTCGAGCTGGACGAGGCGGCCCAGCCGGACGATCTGGTGATCGAGCGCGGGCAGGCACGGGTCTTGGTCGACGCCGCCAGCCTGGATCTGCTGGCCGGCTCGGAGCTCGACTACACCGACGAGCTGATGGGCAGCCATTTCGCCGTCCGCAACCCGAACGCCACCTCCGCCTGCGGCTGCGGCACCAGTTTCGCCGTTGATTAGGTGAAGCTCGCCACCTGGAACGTCAACTCGGTCCGCCAGCGCGAAACCCATATCCTGCGCTGGCTGGAGCGGGTGCAGCCAGATGTGCTGTTCCTGCAGGAAATCAAATGCGAGGCGCCGGCATTTCCCTCGCTGCGGTTTTTGGAACTCGGCTACCGCGCGGAAATCATCGGCCAGAAATCCTATAACGGCGTCGCGGTGCTCAGCCGCATACCGCTTACCGTCACCCATCGCGCCTTGCCCGGCCTGCCCGCCGAGGATGCCCAGTCCCGCTATATCGAGGTGATGGCCGATTGCATTATCCAAGGGGGCATCGCAATGGCCGGCATCTATCTGCCGAACGGCAATTCCGGCGGCGAGGCCGGGTATGACTACAAGCTCGCCTGGCTGGACCGACTGGCCGAGCACGCCGCCGCGATGCTGGAGGCCGACACCCCGTTTGTGATCCTCGGCGATTTCAACGTCTGCCCGGAAGACATCGACTATGCCCCCGGCACGCTGGGGGAAAACGACGCGCTGATCCGTCCGGCCAGCCGCGCCGCGTTCCGCCGGATGCTCTGGCTCGGCCTGACCGACGCGGTACGCGCGCTGCACCCAAATGGACCGGTCTACACGTTCTGGGACTACCAGGCCGGCGCCTGGCCGCGCGACCGCGGCCTGCGCATCGACCACGCGCTGCTATCGCCCACGCTGGCGGAGCGGCTGATCTCAGCCGCCCCTGACCGCGCCGAACGCGGTCAGGACTCCCCGTCAGACCACGTGCCGGTGCTGGTGGAATTCGCCAGCGCGTAGGGGGCAATGCCGCTGGGCATTGCACCACCCCCCCCCGAACACCGCCCGCCGCGCCCGTATCCAGCGCCTCAGGAAGCCGCCCGGGGCGATCCCGGCCAAAATCTCACCTCCGTCTCACGTCCCGTGAACAGGGCATTTAAACTTCTTTCCGCGTTCAGTCTGAATTTTCCGACGTCCTGAAGCGTTTTTTTCATGCTGCCGCCGCCCACGACCTCGCCGGCCGGCTCGACCGGCTCAGCCAGATCGAGGCCCAGCGCCTCCCCCATGCTCCCGACCGCTTCAAGTTCAGCCGAGGCGGCGCGGCCGGCAGCCGCCGCTTCCTTCAGGATCGCCTGGCGCGCCGCCTGCAGCCGCAACAGCAGGCGCAGCGTGCTGTTGCTCTCGCGCATCAGGCTCAACGCCTGCGCCGTGCATTTTCGCGCGATATCCGCCTCGTGCCGGCGTTCCCTGGCAAGACGCAGGCAGTCCAGCGACCACGCATCGGCGACGACGAACCGCGCCGCCAACCGCCCCTCGGCCGCATTTTCCGGCAGCAACGCCGCCACCGCTGCCATCGCCGCCCGGTCCCGCCGCGCCCAGTCCTGCCAGGTCATTTCGTCCGGATCGTCCAATCCGGGCGGCGGCAACGCCCCGCGCAGGGTCAGGATGATTTCATGGAATGCGTCCCTGGGCAGCAGACGCGCCCAGTTGGGTTCCGGTGCGGGTTCAGGATCAGCCGGGGGGTTCAGGAAATTGTGCATATTGTTAGTATAGACTGTTAAATCTAATAACTCAAAGGCAAAAACCCCGCCGGGTCCTGGCTCGAATAGCGCGGATGGGTAACCGAACGCAGGACATTTGCGCCCGCAACGACCGGTTTGTGCCCCGGCCGGTCTAAAGCCAACCCTTCCACTTGAACCACAGCAGCGGAATGACCGAGCTCGCAACAATGGCAAGCAGCGCCAGCGGGTAGCCGTGAACGAACTTAAGCTCCGGCATCGCCTCGAAATTCATGCCATAGATGCTGGCGATCAGGGTCGGCGGCACTCCCACGGTGCCGACCACGGCGAGCACCTTGATGATGTGGTTCTGCGCGATATTCACAAAACCCAGAATCGCGTTCAGCAGGAAATGCACTTTTTGCGACAGGTGACCGTCGAAATCCTTCAACGAGGCAATGTCCTGGCGCAACGTCTTCAACCTGGCGCGCAAGGCGATTGGAAACCATTCGGGGCCGGTCGTGCCGACATAACCGACGATCCGGCCCATCACCAGCAGCGTATCATGCTGGCGCGACACGAAATCCCCGGTAAGGCTGACTTTTTGCAGCGCCACCCGCAGTTCCTGGTTGTCCCGGCTCGGCCCCCGGGCGCCGGAATGGCGCAGGAAAATCCGGTTGGCGGTCATATCCATGTCATCGCGCACCCGTTCCAACTGGTCCGCCGTGCGATCTACCAGCGCCTCCAGAAAGCCGACGAACATTGCCGCCGGGGTCTGCGGCGGCAGGCTCGCCAGGGCCTTCGCATAGGCCGCGAAGCCCGGCACGTCGCCAAAACGAATGGTCACCAGGCGCCGTTCCGACAGCACGATGCCCACCTGGGAGGAAACCGCCAAACCCAGAGGATCATTGGAGACGATGGGAATGCTGAGATAGAGCACGCCGCCGCGTTCCGAAAGCCGCGAGGAACTTTCGATTTCCGCCAATTTGTCACGCGAGGCGATATCCAGCCCGGTTTCGGCCTCCAGCAGCGCCGTCTCCTCCGCGGTCGGGCACATCAGGTCGATCCAGGACCCCACCGATAATGGCCCGATCGGAGGAGTGTCGGGCCATCCGTTGGCGTCGGCGTATAATATGTTCAGCATCGCAGACCTCGTTCTTATACCAACCCGCGGAGGGGCTGACCCTTGTGCGACCGTCATGGCCGGCCTTGTGCCGGCCATCCACGGCTTTACCGGGCACGAGAAAGCCGTGGATGCCTGGGACAAGCCTAGGCATGACGAGTCAATCTTTCCGCCGATTGGTATTATACGGCGTCGTTGTCTGCCAACTCCGTCATCCTGTCACGGCCGGCCGCTTCTGAATGGATCGAACGCGAAACGCGGTTCGCCCAGAACGAGCCAGCTCGATCCATCTATTTCGATGATAGCGCCATGATGACCAGGCCGCCCACGATAAGGAGTGCCGCGCCAATTCGCATGACGCTGGCCTGTTCGCCGAGGATGAAAATTCCGAGAAGAAAAGCGCCCACTGCGCCAATGCCGGTCCAGATCGTATAGGCCGTTCCAAGGGGCAGGGTTTTCATTGCGATCGACAACAACGTGAAACTGGCGACCATGGCCACCATCGTGGCGACCGACGCTCCGAGCCTGGTGAAGCCATCCGACTGCTTCATAAAATAGGCCCAGACAACTTCGAACAGACCCGCGATGATCAGCAGAATCCAAGCCATCGGCTCTCCGTGCAATCCAGAATCCATGGCATCTCGTTGCCATAAAGGGCGCCGTATCGGGTTTCCAAAGGGCGACTGCCCTTTGGCGGGTCCAGGGCAGCGCCCTGGCAATTCACCCGATCCGCTGCAACGCCGCGTCGATCCGCAGGATCTCGCCGCGATACGCGCTCAGGCGCTCGCGGTTCTCCTCGATCACATCCTCGGGCGCGCGGCGGATAAAATCGGCGTTTTCCAGCTTTTTCACCACTTTGTCCGCCTCGGCGGCGGCTTTGGCGCGGTCTTTCGACAGCCGGGCGTGTTCGGCGGCGATATCGATCAGCCCGGCCAGAAGCAGGATCACGGTGGCTTCGTCCAGCACGATCTGCGCCGCATCTTTCGGCATTTCGCCGACCAACTTGGTCAGGCTTGCGACCCGGCCGAGGCGGCTTATGGCGTCCATCCACCGCTCCGCGCGCGCCAGGGTTTCCGGGCTGGCATCGCGCAGCAGGATCGGCGCCAGCACCGATGGCGGCACGTTCATCTCGGCGCGCACGGTGCGCAGTTCGCTGATCAGCTTCACCACCCAGCCAAGCTCGGCGCGCGCGGCTTCGGGTTCCGTCACGCGGGCCGCTTCCGGCCAGGGCGTGCCGATCAGCGTGCTGGGCGCGCCGTAGCCGAAACTATGCCACAGCTCTTCGGTCACGAACGGCATCGCCGGGTGCAGCAGCCGCAGGATGATGCCCAGCACGTGGGCGGCGGTCTTGCGCACTTCGTTCGCCGCCGGGGTGTCGCCCTCGGCCAGCAGCGGCTTGGCGAGCTCGACGAACCAGTCGCAGAACAGGTTCCAGGTGAAACGGCAACCGGCGGCGGCGTATTCGTCGAAGCGGTAGATTTCCAGCGCCGCATTGGCCTCGGCGATCGCGGCGTTGGCGGCATCCAGGATCCAGCGGTTCAGCGCCAGCGTGGCGCTGGCGGGATCGAAGCCGGGGTCGGGCACCACTGCGTTCATCTCGCAGAACCGCGCCGCGTTCCATAATTTGGTAACGAAACTGCGATTGGCCTCGACCCGCGCCGGGCCGAGCTGGATGTCGCGGCCGGGGCCGGCCAGCGAACAGATGGTGAAGCGCAGCGCGTCGGTGCCGTAGGCGTCGATCAGCTCCAGCGGGTCGATCACGTTGCCCTTGGATTTGGACATCTTCTGGCCGCGCTCGTCGCGCACCAGGCCGTGGATATACACCGTGCGGAAAGGCACATCGCCCATGAAATGCAGGCCCATCATCATCATCCGCGCGACCCAGAAGAAGATGATGTCGAACCCGGTGACCAGCACGTCACCGGGGTAGTAGCGCGCCACCTCCGGCATTTTCTCCGGCCAGCCGAGCGTGGAGAACGGCCACAGCGCGGAGCTGAACCAGGTGTCCAGCACATCGTCGTCTCGGGTCAACAGCTCCGCGCGCCCGTAATGATCGCGCGCCTCGGCAATGGCCTCGGCCTCGGTGCGGGCGACGAATACCTGCCCGTCCGGCCCATACCAGGCGGGAATGCGATGCCCCCACCATAGCTGGCGGCTGATGCACCAGGGCTGGATGTCGCGCATCCAGGCAAAGAACGTGTTCTCCCATTGTTTCGGCACGAACACCGTGCGCCCGCTCTCCACCGCCGCGATCGCCGGCTTGGCCAGTTCGGCGGCGTTGCAGTACCACTGCACCGTCATCAGCGGCTCGATCGGCACGCCGGAGCGGTCGCCATGCGGCACCTGGTTGGTGTGAGGTTCGATCTTCTCCAGCAGCTCGAGCCGTTCGAGTTCGGCGACGATCACGCGGCGCGCGTCGTAGCGATCCTGGCCAACGAGGGAGCGCGCAAAGGCTGGATCGGCCAGACCGGGCACGGCAACGAGTTCGCTGTCGATCTCGGCCAGCGTGATACGGGCCTCACGGTCGAGCACGCTCGGCATGGCGAGACCGTGACGCTGGCCCACCTCGAAGTCATTGAAATCATGCGCGGGCGTGATCTTGACGGCCCCGGTTCCCTTCTCGGGATCGGAGTATTCGTCCGCGATGATCGGCACGCGGCGCCCGGTGATCGGCAGCGTGACGAAGCGGCCCACAAGATCGGCATAGCGTTCGTCGGTCGGGTGCACGGCGACGGCGGTGTCGCCCAGCATGGTTTCAGGGCGCGTGGTGGCGACCGAGATGAAGCGGTCTGGCATGCCCTCGACGGGGTAGCGGATGGTCCAGATATGCCCGCGCGTCTCTCGGCTCTCGACTTCCAGGTCGGAGATGGCAGATTGGAATTTCGGGTCCCAGTTCACCAGGCGGCGGTCGCGGTAGATCAGGCCCTGCTTGGCCAGGGTCACGAACACTTCCCGTACTGCGACGGACAGGCCGTCATCCATGGTGAAGCGTTCGCGCGGCCAGTCGAGCGAGGCGCCGAGGCGACGCAGCTGGCGGGTGATGGCGCCGCCAGATTCGGCTTTCCACTGCCACACCCGCTCCACGAACTTGTCGCGGCCCAGCGACTGGCGGGTGATGCCGTTGGCCGCGAGCAGACGTTCCACCACCATCTGTGTGGCGATACCGGCGTGATCGGTGCCAGGTTGCCACAGCGCGTCCCGACCTTGCATCCGACGCCAGCGGATCAGCGTGTCCTGCACCGTAAAGGTGAGAGCGTGACCCATGTGCAGGCTGCCCGTGACGTTGGGCGGTGGGATCATGATGGTGTAGGGCGCGGCACTGCTCTCGGGCTGCGCCGCGAAGGCGCCCGCTGCCTCCCAGCCTGCATACAGCGTGGCTTCAGCGTCGGCAGGCGAGAATGACTTGGGCAACATGGACGAATAACCTAATGGCCGCGCCGTGTCGGGCTGCGGCGCTGGTGATCGTGGAAAGCCGTGTCTCGCGTCAGGTGACGGAGCGATCGACCACGCGGGCAATCTCGGCTCGCACCAGGCGTTCCACCAAGGCAGGCAGGTTCGTGTCGAGCCAGTGCTTGAGCAGGGGCCGCATCTCGTCTCGGATGACGTCTTCGAGCGAAGGGCCGTTGCGGGTGATCGTGAGGGCCCGCTCATTGGCGAGATGACGCATCAGTGTATCCACCGATGCGGCTGATGCGGCGGCGGTCTCCGGAGCGACC
>JAYTXR010000326.1:0-6754 GCA_043742865.1 Acetobacteraceae bacterium | reverse complement strand
ACGATCGGCAGGCGGACATAGGCGATATGGGTCCTGGTGCCCGCCAGCAGCCGGCGCATCGTCTGCGCGGCCTCGGCGCCGCGTTCGCGCATGTCCAGATGCGGGTTGGTGCGGTATCCGATGTAAGCATCCAGGGTTTCGACATCCGCCGGCGCCACGTTGGCGTGCAGGTCGTAGGTGGCGATTATTTTTCTGTCCGGTCCGACCAGTCGTCGCACCAGGGTCAGGATGGTGCCTTCCGGGTCGTCGTCCTCGGTGGTCAGGCCGGCGCCGTGCAGGACGCAATAGACGCCATCCAATTCGCCGGCCGCGCGCAGTTCGCGCTCCCATTGCTCCATCAGCCGCCGGAAAAAAGCCGCGTCCACCGGGCCGTTCGGTTCGGCCATCGCCAGCAGGCACGGCACCGGCTGCCACGGCCCGGCGGCATCCATATCGGCCAGGAAGCCGGGCAGTTCGCCCAGCATATGCGGTGCCGAGGACCGCGCGTCGTCCAGCATCGGCTGGCCGGTCAGCAGGGTTTTGGTGGCGAAATCCAATTCGGTCGCCACCGGGGCGAAACGGTTGCACTCGATCGAAAACCCCAGCAGGGCGATACGCGGGCCGATCATAGCGGAACCCCCAGCAATTCGGCGATACGCGGCGTGGCCTTCAGGCCGGTGCCGGTCAGCACCAGCACGGTCGTTTGGCCGCAAGCCACCGCACCGGAAGCGAGCAACTTGGCGAATGCGGCGGCGACCTGGGCGCAGGTCGGTTCGACATAGATGCCGATCGCGGCCAGATCGAGCGTGGCCCGGCCGATTTCCGCCTCGGTCAGCAGCACCGCCCCGCCGGCGGTTTCCCGCAGCGTGCCGAGTATCTCCGGCAGGCGGATCGGCTGGGCGATGGCGGTGCCCTCGGCGATGGTCGGGCGGATGGCGCATTCCACCGCCATGGCCGAGCCGGCCAGGAACGCCGCGCCGATCGGGCCGCAATTGGCCGGCTGGGCGGCGAAGATGCGCGGCATGCGGGCGATCTGCCCGGCGCGGAGCAGTTCGGCAAACCCGATCTCGCAACCCAGCACGTTGGATCCGGCGCCGCACGGGACGATGATGTTGTCGGGTGCGGCAAAACCCAGATCCTCCCACAGCTCGTAGGCCAGGGTTTTGGTGCCGTGGAGGAAGAACGGGTGCCAGTTATGGCTGGCGTAGAACACGCTGCCCTCCCGCGCCACCGCCGCATCCGCCGTGTCCTGCCGGCTGCCGGGGATCAACTCCACCGCCGCGCCATGGGCGCGCATCTGCACGGTTTTGGCCGGGCTGGTGGAAGCCGGCGCCAGAATGGTGGCGCGCATGCCCCCCGCCGCCGCATAGGCCGCAACCGCGGCGCCGCCATTGCCGGAGCTGTCCTCCAGCACATCGGCAATACCTTGCGCGCGCAGCAGCGACAGCATGACGCTGGCGCCGCGGTCCTTGAAACTGCCGGTGGGCATGAACCATTCGCATTTCAGCAGCGCCTCGGCGCCATGCAGCCGGCGCGCCAGCAGCGGCGTGCAGCCCTCGCCCAGGCTGATCGGCGCGGCGCAGTCCATCGGCAGCGCGGCGCGGTAGCGCCACAGGCTGCGTTCCGAGGTGTCGATATCGTCGCGGCCGATGCCGTCCAGCTTCGTCAGCAGCAGCGGCGCCCGGCCGGTGCCGCACCAGCGGGGTGTGTTGATCGGGAAAGTCTCCCCGCTGCGCGGGTCAAGATAGGCAACGGTCATGGCGGAGGGGGACCCGATGTGGCTAATACCCAGGGAACGCAATAGAGAACGCAATGAGGACCTGATTCCTATGACCGATTTTCCGGCCGAAGTCACCGCGCTCGCGCACGGCCAGGGGGCGGTCGACAGCGGGCGATGAAAATCCTCGAAATCACCAATGTGGATTTCTCGCTGCGGCATTTTCTGCTGCCGCTGATGCGCGGCGCGCGCGACCGCGGCCATGAGGTCATCGGCATCTGCGCCGAGGGTCCGTTGCTGGACGATATCCGTGCCGCGGGGTTTCGGATCATCGGCGTCCCGTTCGCGCGCCGGCTGTCGCCGATGGCCCATATTCGCGCGTTCGGGGCGCTGGTGGCGCTGATGCGGACGGAAAAGCCGGATCTGGTGCATGCGCATGCGCCGATCAGCGGCTTTCTGGGTCGCCTCGCGGCGCGGGTGGCGGGGGTGCCGAGGATCGCGTTCACCAGCCACGGCTTCCTGTTCAACCAGGGCGGCCCCTGGCCGCGCCGGGCGGCCGGGCTGGCGATGGAATGGATCGCCGGACGGGTGACCGATGTCTTTATGACCGTGTCCGAGGCCGGGGCAGCGGATGCCAGGCGCCTGAATATCTTCGCCAATCCGGTCGCCATCGGCAACGGCCGCGATCCCGCCCGGTTCCGGCCCGATGCGGCTTGCCGCAACCGGGTCCGCGCCGAACTTGGCACAACGCAAGATCAGGTGGTGATCGTCGCGGTTTCCCGGCTGGTGCGTGACAAGGGCTTTTCCGAGCTCGCCGCGGCGATGCGCGATCTGCCGGGGGTGGAATTATGGGTGGTGGGCGAACGGCTGGCGTCCGACCGGGGTGACGACATGGGGAAATTGCTGCTGGCGTCCGGACTCGGGGACCGGCTGAAGCTGCTGGGCTATCGCCACGACGTGGCGGCGATCCTGGCAGCGGCCGATATTTTTACCCTGCCGAGCTATCACGAAGCCCTGCCGATGTCGGTGATCGAGGCGATGCTGTGCGGAATTGCGGTGGTGGCGTCGGATATCGACGGCCCCAGGGAGCAGGTCGTGCAGGGGGTCACGGGGCTGCTGGTGCCGCCCCGCCAGGCGGCGAAGCTGGCGGCGGCTTTGGGACGTCTGGCGAAGGATGCGGATTTGCGCGCCCGCATGGGGGCGGCCGGCCGGGCGCGGGCGCTGGAGCGCTATGACGAGGCAAAAATCGTGGCCCGCACGCTGGACCTGCTGGGCCTGTGAGGCTATGGCCCAGCGATGAACGATCTGATGAACGATATTGTCCCGATCCGCCGCGCCCTGATTTCCGTCTCCGACAAGACCGGATTAATCCCCTTCGCCCAGGCGCTGGCCTCCCGCGGGGTGGAAATCCTGTCCACCGGCGGTTCGGCCAAAGCGCTGCGCGCGGCGGGCGTGACGGTGAAGGAAGTGTCCGAGCATACCGGATTTCCGGAGATCCTGGATGGGCGGGTAAAAACGCTGGTGCCGCAGATCCATGGCGGCATCCTCGGCCGGCGCGACCTGCCCGAGCACGTGGCACAGATGGCGGCGCACAACATCGCGGCGATCGATCTGGTGGCGGTGAATTTGTATCCGTTCGAGGCGACCGTGGCGCAGGGGGCGGCCGAGGAGCACTGCGTGGAGAACATCGATATCGGCGGCCCGGCGCTGATCCGCGCGGCGGCGAAGAACCATGATTTCGTGGCGGTGCTGACCGAGCCGGCCCAGTATCAGACGGTCCTGGAGGCGTTTCTGGCCGATGGCGGCACGAGCCTGCGGTTGCGCCGATTGCTGGCCGGGGAAGCCTACGCCCGCACCGCCGCCTATGACGCCGCGATCGCCGCCTGGTTCGCGCAGCAGCGGGGGGAAGTATTTCCCCAACGCCTCGCGGTTGCCGGTTCGCTGCGCCAGACCCTGCGCTACGGCGAGAACCCGCACCAGCAGGCGGCGTTCTATGTCTTTAACGAAACCGCCGCTCGCGCCGGGATCGCCACCGCGACCCAGGCGCAGGGCAAGGAACTCTCCTACAACAACCTCAACGACACCGATGCCGCGTTCGAATGCGTGGCCGAGTTCGACGGTCCGGCGGTGGTGATCGTCAAGCACGCCAACCCCTGCGGCGTGGCGCTGGGCGCCTCGCTGGCCGAGGCCTGGGACCGGGCGCTGCGCTGTGATCCCAGCTCCGCGTTCGGCGGCATCGTCGCGGTCAACCGCAGGCTGGATGCAGCGGCCGCGGAGAAGATTTCCGCCATTTTCACCGAGGTGATTATCGCGCCCGACGCCGACGAGGCGGCGAAGGCCATTCTGGCGCGCAAGAAGAATCTTCGCCTGTTGCTGACCGGCGGATTGCCGGATCCGGTTGTGCCGGGAATGAATTACCGGAGTGTCGCCGGCGGGTTTCTGGCGCAAACCCGGGACGTTGGGCGGATCCTGCCGCAGCAGTTGCGCGTGGTTACCAAACGGGCGCCGACCGACGCCGAGTTGGCCGACCTGATCTTCGCGTTCCGGGTGTGCAAACACGTCAAATCCAATGCCATCGTCTATGCCAAGAACGGCGCCACCGCCGGCATTGGCGCCGGGCAGATGAGCCGGGTGGACAGCGCGCGGATCGCCGCGTGGAAAAGTGCCGAAGCGGCGAAGGCGGCCGGGCTGGCAGCGCCCATGGCGCAGGGCAGCGTGGTGGCTTCCGACGCCTTCTTCCCGTTCGCTGATGGCCTGCAAGCCGTGGTGGCGGCCGGTGCGACCGCGGTCATCCAGCCCGGTGGGTCGATCCGCGACGAGGAAGTGATCGCCGCCGCCGATGCGGCGGGGATCGCGATGGTGCTGACCGGAATGCGCCACTTCCGTCATTGACCCAAATCCCTTCTTGTGTAGCCTTCGGTCAACGATCCCGGAGGAAGCCCCATGCAGCTCGGTTATTTCGCCATGCCGTCCCATCCGCCCGAGCGGGGGCTGAAGGCCGGCCATGACTGGGATTTGCAGGTCGTCCGCTGGCTGGACGAGCTGGGCTACGAGGAGGCCTGGTTCGGCGAGCACCACACCGCCCCATGGGAGCCGCATCCGGCGCCGGATCTGCTGATCGCCCAGGCGCTGATGCAGACCAGCCGCATCCGGCTTGGTTCCGGCGGGTTCCTGCTGCCGTTCCACCATCCGGCCGAACTCGCCAACCGGGTGGCGATGCTGGACCATCTGTCGGGCGGGCGGCTGAATTTCGGCGTTGCCGCCTCGGGACTGCCGAGCGACTGGGCGATGTTCAACGTCGACGGCATGGCCGGCACCAACCGCGACATGACGCGCGAATCGCTGGAGATCATCCTGCGCCTGTGGAGCGAGGAGCCCAGTTTCAATCATCACGGTCAGTTCTGGAACGTATCCAAACCGGAGACCATGTTCGGCCTGCTGAAACCGCATATCCGCCCGTTGCAGCTTCCGCATCCGCCGATCGGCGTGGCCGGGCTGTCGAAGAACTCCGACACGCTGAAGCTGGCGGGGGAGAAGGGCTATATTCCGATGAGCCTGAACCTGAACCCCAGCTACGTCGCCAGCCATTGGGAAGCGGTGGAGGTGGGTGCGGCCCGCAGCGGGCGGACCGCCAAACGGTCGGACTGGCGCATGGTCCGCGAGGTGTTCGTGGCCGACACCGACGAGGAAGCCTGGCGTCTGTCGGTCGGCGGCATGATGGGCCGCATGATGGGCGAGTATTTCTTGCCGCTTCTCGCGAATTTCGGGTTCAAGGACTATCTGAAGCATCAGCCGCAGGTGGCGGATTCAGACGTGACCGTGGATTATTGCGCCCAGCACAACTGGCTGATCGGCTCGCCGGCGACGGTCGCGGAGAAACTGGAGAAAGTTTACAACGAGGTCGGCGGGTTCGGTTCGCTGCTGGTATTCGGTTTTGACTACATCGAGAATCCCGACGCCTGGAAGAACTCGCTGCGGCTGCTGTCGGAGGAAGTGCTGCCGCGGGTTGCGCATCTGACGCCGCATTAGCCTGCTGTCGTTTGGCCGGCTGTGATGGGGCGCCTAGTGCCTTGGAAGAGCGGTATGCCAGTATTTCGCGCCGACTTGACTGTATCGAACTCAGGATCGAACGCATCAAGCTTCGGCTTGAGCGGATCGAAGCGCTCGCGGGCTAAGGCGACTTCAAAGATCAACTACCCACCCTACGAAGTCCGGGACCCAAACCCGGGCGCCGGCCAAGACCAATGAGCCGGATTCTGCACCGTTCGCCAACACCGCCGCCCGTCGCGGTCAGTGGCGAGGGAATTTATCTGCGTCTCGCCGACGGTACCGAGATTATCGACGGGTCCGGTGGCGCGGCGGTCGCCTGTCTTGGGCATGGCAACCGGCGCGTCGCGCAGGCCATCGCCGCGCAGGCGGAAAAACTGGCTTATGCCCATACCGGCTTCTTCAGCAGCGAACCGGCCGAAGCGCTGGCCGATATCGTGCTGCACGGCTCGCCCGGCGGGCTGACGCACGCGTATTTCTGCTCCTCCGGCTCGGAGGGCGCCGAGGCGGCGTTGAAGCTGGCGCGGCAGTATTTTCTCGAGATCGGCCAGCCCGGGCGCGAGAAATTCATCGCCCGACGGCAGAGCTATCACGGCAACACGCTCGGCGCGCTCGCCGCCGGCGGCAACGCCATGCGCCGCGCGCCCTATGCCCCGATGCTGGCGCCGGCGTTCAGCCATGTCTCGCCGTGTTTTCCCTACCGCTTTCAGGCCGTCGGCGAGACCGATGCGCAGTACTTGACCCGCCTGACCGATGAGTTGGAAGCCGAGTTCCAGCGCCTCGGTCCGGATAACGTGATCGCCTTCATCGCCGAGCCCGTGGTCGGCGCCACTACCGGCTGCGTGGCGGCGATCCCCGGCTATTTCAGCGAAATTCGAAAAATCTGCGACCGGCATGGCGCGCTGCTGATCCTGGATGAGGTGATGTGCGGCATGGGCCGCACCGGCACGATGCATGCCTGGGAGCAGGAAGGCGTTTCCCCCGACATCGAAATCATCGCCAAGGGCCTGG
>JAYTXR010000325.1:0-2259 GCA_043742865.1 Acetobacteraceae bacterium | reverse complement strand
ATGGAGACCGGGCGGCGCGAGGTTTTCGACGTTGTCATCCTCGACACCGCCGGGCGGCTGTCGATCGACGACGTGCTGATGGCGGAAATCCGCGACATCCGCGACGTCACCCGCCCGGCCGAGACGCTGCTGGTGGTCGATGCGATGACCGGCCAGGACGCGGTCAACACCGCCCGTGCGTTCAACGAGGCGCTGGGCGTCACCGGCATCGTGATGACGCGGATGGATGGCGACGCCCGCGGCGGGGCGGCGCTGTCGATGCGCGCGATCACCGGTGCACCGATCAAGCTGACCGGCACCGGCGAGAAGCTGGACGCGCTGGAGGATTTCCACCCCGAGCGGGTTGCCGGGCGCATCCTCGGCATGGGCGACATCGTCGGCCTGGTGGAGCGTGCGGCCGAGACGATCGACCAGGCGGAGGCGGAAAAACTCGCCAAGAAGATGGCGAAAGGCACTTTCGACCTGGAGGATTACGCCAGCCAGCTGAAGCAGATCGGCAAGATGGGCAGCCTCTCCGGCATTCTCGGCATGCTGCCGGGAATGTCGAAGGCGAAGGCGCAGCTGGCCGATGCCAATCTGGACAGCGCGGTGTTCAAGCGCCAGGCGGCGATCATCTCGTCGATGACGCCGAAGGAAAAGCGTCAGCCGGAGATCCTGAAGGCCAGCCGGAAAAAACGGATCGCCGCCGGGTCCGGCACCTCGGTGCAGGAAGTGAACAAGCTGCTGAAGCAGTTCGACGACATGTCCGCGATGATGAAGCGGATGAGCAAGATGGGGCAGAAGGGAATGATGCGGAACGGTCTGTCCGCCCTGATGCCGAAAGGGATGTCCGGCGGCAATCGCCGGCCATTCTGAATTTTTTCACCTAGGAGAAGCGATACCATGGGTCTCAAGATCAGGCTGGCACGCGCGGGCGCGAAGAAGCGTCCGTATTACCACATCGTCGTGGCCGACAGCCGCAGCCCGCGCGACGGGCGGTTCATCGAGCGTCTGGGCAGCTACAACCCGATGCTGCCGGCCGAGCACGAGGACCGCATCCGCCTGCAGGGAGAGCGCATCGCGCATTGGGTAAGCCAGGGCGCGATCGCCACCGACCGGGTGGCGCGCTTCCTGGGCAAGGCCGGCCTGACGCCGATGCCCGTGTATCGCGAGCAGCCGGTGCAGTCGGCACCGAAGAAGAAGGCGCAGGAACGCGCCAAGGCCGAAGCGGCTGCCGCCGGCTAGCCGATGGTGGCGAACACCATCCTGCTGGGGGTAATCGGGCGGCCACACGGCGTGCGCGGGCTGATGCACGTCACCAGCTACACCGCCGAGCCCGACGACCTGACCGCCTACGGAACCTTGTCGGATGCCAACGGGCGGGTTTTTTCGCTGGCCTGGCGCGCTGCCGGGGTGGCGGAGATCAGCGAGATCGTGGCCGGGCAGGCGGTGAAGTTGATCGACCGCGAGGCGGCGGCTCGGCTCACCAACACCAGGCTGTTCATTGCGCGCGACCGATTGGCGCCGGCGGAGGCGGACGAATTCTATCTGGCCGATCTGATCGGGATCGCGGCGGTGGATGGCGCCGGGACGCCTTTGGGCCGGGTGTCGGCGGTGCATGACTATGGCGCCGGGATCAGTCTGGAGATCGAACGGGCGAAGGGGGATAATCTGCCGGGGGGGGATAATCTGCTGATCCCGTTCACCCGCGCGGCGGTGCCGGTGGTCGATATCGGCGCCGGCCGGGTGGTGGTCAATCCGCCCCACGAGGTGCCCGGTGAGGTACGTGGTGAGGTACCGGTCGATGCACGGGGCGAGGTAATCGCGGCCGGGCGTTCGGAAGCCGCCGAATGACCCCCTGGCGCGCCACGGTGCTGACGCTGTTTCCGGAAATGTTTCCCGGGCCGCTCGGGCAATCGCTGGCCGGGCGCGCGCTGGCCGGCGGGATCTGGTCGCTGGATGGCGTGCAGATCCGCGATTTCGCGTCCGACCGGCACCGCAGCGTGGATGACACGCCGTTCGGTGGCGGGGCGGGCATGGTGCTGCGGGCCGATGTCGTCGATGCCGCCTATGCCTCAGTGGCCGATGACCGGCCGCGTGTGTTTCTGACACCGCGCGGCAAACGACTGACCCAGGCGCAGGCGCGGCTGTTCGCCGCCGGCCCCGGCGTGGTGCTGCTGTGCGGGCGCTACGAGGGCGTGGATCAGCGCGCGATCGAGGCGCGCGACTGGCAGGAGATCTCCATCGGCGACTACGTGCTGTCGGGGGGGGAACTGGCGG
>JAYTXR010000324.1:0-11242 GCA_043742865.1 Acetobacteraceae bacterium | reverse complement strand
GCCGGGCAGCCGGAATAGGTCGGCGTGATCGTCACCTCCACCCGCTCGCCGGTCAGGGTCACGTCGCGCAGCACACCGAGATCGGCGATCGTCAGCACCGGAATTTCCGGATCGGTTACCGCTGCAACCGCGTCATAGGCGCGCTGCCGGGCCTCTACCATGTGGCGCCGGGATGGCTGCGTTGGAGATATTGCAGCTGCGCCAGGATCTGCCCTAGATGCTCGCTATGCCGTCCGGTCCGCCCGCCGGTCTGCATCCAGCTATCCTTTGGCCGAACCAGCGTCGCGCGCGCCAGAATTACGTCGAGCCCGGCCAGCCATGGGTCATATAATTCGGCCGGATCGGGGACGATGCCGGCGTCGATCAGCGCCTGGTCCGGCGCATCCACCTCGAACAACTCGCCGGTGAACGGCCAGTTTTCTGCCAACGCCGCCTGCGCCCGGCGGTGGCTTTCCTCGGTGCCGTCGCCCAGCCGGATCAGCCATTCAGCGGCATGGCGCAGATGATAGGCGGTTTCTTTCTCCGCCTTTGCCGCGATGGCGGCGATGGTTGCATCCGCTGACGATATCGCCTCGCGCCAGTACGGATCGATGAACGCGGCATACAGCACCAGCCGGGCGATGGTGCAGGCAAAATCGCCGTTCGGCTGTTCGACCAGCAAAAGATTGCGGTATTGCCTTGCGTCGCGCCGATACGCCAGCTGATCCTGGTCCAGGCCGCACATCGAGCCGGCGTAATCGTACAGCGCGCGGGCCTGGCCGATCAGGTCCAGCGCGATATTGGCCAGCGCCAGATCTTCCTCCAGCGTCGGCGCGTTGCCGGTCCATTCCGACAGCCGATGCCCCAGGATCAGCGCATCGTCGGCCCGGCGCAGCAGCACCAGCACCAACGGCGTTTCATCGACGCGGACGGAGGTGGTTGCCAGCGACATCACATATGCCCGACTTCGTCCGGCACTTCATAAAAAGTCGGGTGCCGGTAGATCTTCGACCCCGTCGGCTCGAACAGCATCGCCCGGTCCGCGGGGTCGGACGCGGTGATCGTGTTGGACGGAACCACCCAGATCGAAAGCCCCTCGCCGCGGCGGGTGTATACGTCGCGCGCCGCCTGCAGGGCCATCGTCGCATCGGCGGCGTGCACGGATCCGGCATGCTTATGCGCCAGGCCGTTGCGGCTGCGGATGAAAACCTCCCATAGCGGCGTCGGGGCTTCGGCCATGGTCAAGCCGCCTTCTGCTGGCCGCGGGCGCGTTCTTTGGCAGCGAAGGCCAGTGCCGCCTCGCGCACCCAGGCGCCGTCCGCCTCCACCTGGTTGCGATGCGCCAGGCGCTGGCGGTTGCAGGGACCGCCGCCGGCGACCACCCGGCGCAGTTCCTCGAAATCGATCGGGCCAGGCTGCCAGTGCCCGGTCGCCGCATCGCAGCGCAATTCCGGGTCCGGCATCGTCAAGCCGATATGGTCGGCCTGCGGCACCGTCGCGTCGATGAATTTCTGCCGCAGCTCATCGTTGGAAAACCGCTTGATTTTCCATTGCATCGATTGGTCGGAATGTAGCGAGGCGGTGTCCGGCGGCCCGAACATCATCAGCGCCGGCCACCACCAGCGGTTCAGCGCGTCCTGCGCCATCTCCCGCTGCTCGGGCGTGCCGCGCGCCAGCGTGACCATGATCTCAAAACCCTGGCGCTGGTGGAAGCTTTCTTCCCGGCAGATGCGGATCATCGCGCGCGCGTACGGCCCGTACGAGCAGCGGCAGAGCGGGATCTGGTTCATGATCGCCGCTCCATCCACCAGCCAGCCGATGGTGCCGATATCGGCCCAGGTCAGGGTCGGGTAGTTGAAGATAGAACTGTATTTCGCCCGCCCGGTCAGCAGCTGGCCGGTCAAATCCTCGCGCGACACGCCGAGGGTTTCGGCCGCCGCGTAAAGATACAGCCCGTGCCCGCCCTCGTCCTGCACCTTGGCAAGCAGCGCGGCCTTGCGGCGCAGGCTGGGGGCGCGGGTGATCCAGCTGCCCTCCGGTTGCATGCCAATGATCTCGGAATGCGCGTGCTGGCTGATCTGGCGCACCAAAGTGCGGCGATACGCCTCCGGCATCCAGTCATTCGGCTCGATGCGATCCTCGGCATCGACCCGCGCCTGGAACCGGGTTTCCCGGATTGGGTCCGCCGCGTCGGGCGTGGCCGGCTCGGCGGTATTCAGGGCTTGCGTGTACATGCGGCGCTCCACGGTTGGCCTGGATATAGGTTAGCAGGTTTCCCGGCCAAATTGTGCGATCCGCGCAAGCCGGTATGCTGGGCCGGCAAACGCCGAACGGAGCCGTCAAGCATGGATTTTTCCCTGTCCCCCGCCCAGGAGCAGATCCGCCAGGAAGTGCTGCGCCTGGCGGCCCAATTCGACGAGACCTATTGGCTGGAACGCGACCGCACCGCCACGTTTCCGGAGGCGTTCTACCGCGCGTGCGCCGATGGCGGCTGGCTCGGCATCGCCATGCCGGAGGCCTATGGCGGCGCCGGCCTGGGCATTACCGAGGCGGCGCTGCTGGTGCAGGCGGTGGCGGAGTCGGGGGCCTGCATGTCCGGCGCCTCGGCCATCCATATCAATATCTTCGGGCTGAACCCGGTGGTGGTGCACGGCACCGAGGCGCAGAAGCAGCGCATGCTGCCGCCGCTGATCCAGGGCCGCGACAAGGCCTGTTTCGCCGTCACCGAACCCGATGCGGGGCTGAACACCACCGAGATCATCACCCGCGCCGACAAGCGCGGCGATCGCTACATCATCAACGGCACCAAGATCTGGACCTCCACCGCCCAGGTTGCGACCAAGATCCTGCTGCTGGCGCGCACCACGCCGAAGGACAAGGTCACCCGTAAAACCCAGGGGCTGACGCTGTTCTATACCGATTTCGACCGCAGCAAATGCGAGGTAAGGCTGATCCACAAGATGGGCCGGCACGCGGTCGATTCGAACATGGTGTTCTTCGAGGGCATGGAAATCCCCGAGGAGGACCGCATCGGCGAGGAAGGCGAGGGGTTCCGCGCCATCCTGCACGGGCTGAACCCCGAGCGCGTGCTGCTGGCCGCCGAAGCCGTGGGAATCGGGCGCGCGGCGCTGGCGCGGGCGACCAAATATGCCAGGGAACGCGTGGTGTTCGGCCGCCCGATCGGCCAGAACCAGTCGATCCAACACCCGCTGGCGAAAAACTGGGCCGAGCTGGAGGCGGCCAATCTGATGATGCTGAAAGCCGCCAGCCTGTATGATCGGGGCCTGGAATGCGGCGCCGAGGCCAACGCATCCAAATACCTCGCCGCCGAAGCCGGGTTTCATGCCTGCGAACAGGCGGTGATGACGCATGGCGGCATGGGCTATGCGGAGGAATACCATGTCGAGCGCTACCTGCGCGAAATCATGATCCCGCGCATCGCCCCGGTCAGTCCCCAGCTGATCCTCTCCTACCTTGCCGAGCGCGTGCTCGGTCTCCCGAAATCCTACTGATCAAACGAGGCCAAAATGCCCAAGACCCCGGATTATTTTCACGGCAAGACCGTCGTCATCAGCGGTGCCGCCAGCGGCATCGGGCGCGCCACCGCGCTGATCTTCGCGCGCGAGGGCGCCAATGTGGTTTGCGCCGATATCGACGAAGCCGGCTGCGCGCGCACCGCGGAGACGGTGATCCAGCACGGTGCCCGCGCCATCGCGGTGCCCGCCGATGTCTGCTCGCGCGAGCAGGTAAATGCGCTGATCGCCCGGGCGCTGGAAAATTTCGGCACCATCGATTTCCAGTTCAACGCCGCCGGGGCGGCGATGCGCCGGGCCAAGTTCCTGGAGATCGACGACGCGCTGTACGACAAGACGTTTCAACTGAACACCAAGGGCGTGTTCCTGTGCATGCAGGCGGTGCTGCCGCATATGCTGGAACGCGGTTTTGGCGTGATCGTCAATGTCGCCAGCATGTCGCATAAACGCGGCGGCCCCGGCATGTCGGTCCATTACGCTTCCGCCAAGGGCGCGGTGGTGACCATGACCTTGGGCGTGGCGCGCGAATTCGCCGATCGCGGCATCCGCGCGCTGTCGATCTCGCCGGGCCCGATCAACACGCCGTTCCAGGCCGCGGCCAACACCTCGGCGGAACTGATCGCCAAGTTCAAGGAAGACGTGCCGATGAAGCGCTACGGCGAACCCGAGGAAATTGGCGAGCTGGTGCTGTTCATGTGCTCCGATGCCTGCACCTACATGACCGCCGACACCGTCTATGTGAACGGCGGCGGCGGCTTCCGCTGAGGTCGGGGGTGCGGCGATGACCACGCGGGTGATCGCGGTCGATCCGTTCGACATCGTGGTGTTCGGCGCCAGCGGCGATCTGGCCAGTCGCAAGCTGCTGCCGGCGCTGTATTACCGCGACCTGGCCGGGCAGGTCCCCGAGCAGGCGCGGGTCATCGGCGTGTCACGCCGGGCCTACACGCATGAGGCATTCCGCGCCTGGGCAAGCGAGGCGGTTCGGGCCAATCTGGGCAAGGCGAAGGTCAACGAGGCCAGCCTGAAACGTTTTTGCCAGCGGCTGTTCTACGTGTCGGTGGACGTGTCGGCCGACAAGGGCTGGTCCGAGCTGGCCGAGTTGCTGGCCGAAGGCGAGGACCGCGTGCGGGTCTGCTATCTGGCGACGGCGCCGGAGTTGTTCACCGTCATTGCCCGCCAGTTGGGCAAGCGCAAGCTGGTAACGCAGAACACCCGGCTGGTGATCGAAAAGCCGATCGGCAAGGATCTGGAATCGGCGCGGGAGGTTAACGACACCATCGGCGGTGTGTTCCCAGAACGCAACATCTACCGGATCGATCATTATCTTGGCAAGGAAACGGTGCAGAACCTGATGGCGCTGCGCTTCGCCAACGCTCTGTTCGAGCCGCTATGGAACAGCCGCTACATCGACAGCGTGCAGATCACTGTGGCGGAGAATATCGGCGTGGAGGGGCGCGGTGCCTATTACGACACCGCCGGGGCGCTGCGCGACATGGTGCAGAACCACATGCTGCAACTGCTGTGCCTGGTGGCGATCGAAACGCCGATGTCGATCGGGGCGGACGCGGTGCGCGATGAGAAGCTGAAGGTGCTGAAGTCGCTCAAGCCGATCGACGAGGCCAACGCGGCGGGCCTGACCGTGCGCGGGCAATACCGCGCGGGGGCGACCGCCGATGGCGCGGTGCCGGGATATCTGGAGGAGCTGGAGTCGAGCACCAGCCAGACCGAAACCTTTGTTGCCATCAAGGCGGAGATCGATAACTGGCGCTGGGCCGGCGTGCCGTTCTACCTGCGCACCGGCAAGCGGCTGCCGAGCCGGGTGTCGGAAATCGTGGTGACGTTCCGGCCCATCCCGCATTCGGTGTTCGACGGCACCGCCGGCCCGATCGCCGCCAACCGTCTGGTGATCCGCCTGCAGCCCGACGAGGGGGTAAAGCTGTGGCTGATGATCAAGGACCCCGGCCCCGGCGGCATGCGGCTGCGCCACGTGCCGCTGGACATGAGCTTCGCGGAGGCGTTCGGCGTGCGCAATCCGGATGCCTATGAACGCCTGGTGATGGATGTGGTGCGCGGCAACCAGACGCTGTTCATGCGCCGCGACGAGGTCGAGGCGGCCTGGGCCTGGACCGATCCGATCCTGGATGCCTGGCACGCCGCCGGGGACACGCCGAAGGGCTACACCGCCGGCACCTGGGGCCCCTCCGCCGCCATTGCGCTGATCGAGCGCGACGGCCGGACCTGGCATGACGAGGATGATTGAGTAACAGCGTAGGATGGGTGAATTCGTCGAAACGGAGATATCGAGCCATGTCGACCCGCATCAACCGCGCCATCGAGCTGCTGGCCCAGGACCAGGCGATCTACTACACCGGCGCCCATTCCGGCCATAAGCTGAGCCATGCCCAGGGGGTGGCGGACGCCGCCATCTGGTCCGATTACATCAATATCGGCATGGAGCACGGCGCCTTCGACATGGCCGGGCTGGAAGCCTATCTGCAGGGTCTGGCTTCGGCCGGCCCCACCCGTTCCGGCCATCCGACCCCGACCGTGATCGTGGAAGCGCCGGTGAACGGCACCGATGAGGCCAATGTGCGGTTCAACGCCTGGCAGTTCCGCCAGATCCTCGGTCGCGGCGCGCATGGCATTCTGCTCTGTCAGGCGGAATCGGCCGACGCGGTGCGCGCCTTCGTCGAAAGCTGCCGCTATCCGCATCACCTTATAGGCCAGGACCCGGAGATGCCGACGCCGCTGGCGCGGCTGGACGGCGCCAGCCGTTTCACGCCGGAAAGCGGTCGCCTGGGCATCGGCACCCGCGGCCGCGGTTCCGAAGCCAGCGCCGCCCCGGTATGGGGATTGTCGGCGGAGGAATACATGCGCCGCGCCGATCCCTGGCCCCTGAACCCGGAGGGCGAATTGCTGCTGGGGGTAAAGATCGAAAGCCCGGAGGGGGTGGCCAATGTGGAGGCGATCCTGGCCGTGCCCGGGTTGGGGTTCGCCGAAATCGGCCCCGGCGACCTCGGCCTGTCGCTGGGCTACACCACGATCCGCAACAACCCCTATCCGCCGGAGATGCAGGCGGCCCGCGACCGGGTGTTCGCCGCCTGCCGGGCGCATGGGGTCGCGTTCCTGGAAGCCGCCACGGCGGAAACCATCGTCGCCCGGCTGGACGAGGGCGTGCGCGTGATCGCCGGCCAGATGGAGGCGGCGGCGCGGATCGGCCGGGCGCATCAGCGGCGCGGGATGCCAGTCTAGCTCGGAACAGTCGCCGTTTCCTGCTGGATCGCGGTATCGACGATCTGCTGCGCCTGCGCGACGATTTCGTCCAGATGCGCCTGATCGCGGAAGCTTTCGGCGTAGATCTTATACAGATCTTCGGTCCCCGACGGCCGCGCGGCGAACCAGCCGGAGGCGGTGACGATTTTCAGTCCGCCGATCGGCGCGCCGTTGCCGGGGGCGTGGGTCAGCCGGGCGGTGATCGGCTCGCCGGCCAGCGTCGCGGCGGTCACCGCGGAGCCCGCCAGCCGCGCCAGCCGGGTCTTCTGTTGCGGGCTCGCCGGCGCGTCGATGCGGGTGTACAGCGGCGCGCCAAACCGCGCGGTCAGCGCGGCATAGTGCTCGGCGGGATCGCGGCCGGTGCGCGCGGTGATCTCGGCGGCCAGCAGGTCCATGATCGGTCCGTCCTTGTCGGTGGTCCACACGCTGCCGTCGCGGCGCAAAAAACTGGCCCCGGCACTTTCCTCGCCGCCGAAGCAGCAGTTTCCGTCGAACAGCCCGGGGGTGAACCATTTGAAGCCGACCGGCACTTCCGATAATGTTCGCCCGAGATCCTGCACCACGCGGTCGATCAGCGAGCTGCTGACCAGGGTTTTGCCGACCACTGCATCGGCCCGCCAAAGCGGGCGATGGGTCAGCAGATAGCTTATGGCGACCGCCAGATAATGGTTCGGGTTCATTAGCCCGGCCGGCGTGACGATCCCGTGCCGGTCGGCATCCGGATCGTTGGCGAAGGCCAGCCGGTAGTCGTGGCGCAGCGCCAGCAGCCCCGCCATCGCATAGGGGCTGGAGCAGTCCATGCGGATCTTGCCGTCATGATCCACCGGCATGAACGAAAAACTCGGGTCCAACGCTGGATTAACCACCGTGATGTCGAGGCCGTAGAGCTGGCGGATCGGCTCCCAATAGGGCAGCGACGCGCCGCCCAGCGGATCGACCGCCAGATGCAGCCCGGCCGCGCGGATCGCCGGCAGGTCGATGACGTTGCCGAGATCCTCGACATAGGGGCCGACGAAATCCTGCTGCCTCGTCGTCTCCGCCCGTATCGCCGCGGCCAGGGTCAGCCGCCGAACCTGCCTGGCGCCGTCGCGCAGCAATTCGTTGGCCCGGTCCTGCACCCAGCCGGTTACATCGGTATCGGCCGGGCCGCCATTCGGGCCGTTGTATTTGAAGCCGCCATCCTCCGGCGGGTTATGCGACGGGGTGATGACGATCCCGTCCGCCAAATGATCCCGGCGTCCGCGATTATGGCCGAGGATGGCGTGCGAGATCACCGGCGTGGGGGTCACGCCATCATCCGATTGGATCGCCACCGTGACCGCGTTGGCCGCCAGCACCTCCAGCGCGGTGCGCTGCGCCGGGGCGGACAGCGCATGGGTGTCCTTGCCCAGGAACAATATCCCGTCGATGCCCTGGCTGGTGCGGTAGTCGCAGATCGCCTGGGTGATGCAGAGGATATGCAACTCGGTGAACGAGTTCGACAGCGGCGATCCGCGATGGCCGCTGGTGCCGAAACTCACAAGCTGGGCGGCGATGCCGGGGTCGGGCCGGCGCTGGTAATAGGCCAGTTCGAGCGCGGCGAGATCGGTCCGCCGTTCAGGCGGGGCCGGCTTGCCAGCCAGGGGGGAAATCGCCATCGGTCAGGGTTCCTCGGTATGGGCAACTTTCGTCCGGTTGCGGCGTTCCATGCTGGCACAGGACGTCAGACAAGGAGGATATGCTTTATGGACGGTGAACCAACCAGGAGCTCGATGGAAGCGGTCCAGGATGCCGCCAAGGCGGTTGCCGACGGTGCGGTGGAGACGGCGCAGCTTGCGGCCTCGGCGGTCAATCAATTCAGCGACGGCGTGACCGCGTTTCGCTCAGTGATCCGCAAGCAGCCGCTCACCCTCGCATTCATGATGCTGGCGATGGGATATTTGATCGGCGCCCATCTGACCCAGCCGCCGCGCGCCCCGAAGCGCTAATCGCCAGCGATCGCGACCGTGCGCGGCTGGGCGCGGCCGATCACCAGCACGCAGATCATGCCCACCGCCGCCACCGTGGCGATCGGCATGATCGCCAGCGGGAAGCTGCCGGTCTCTTCCTTGATCCAGCCGATCATGAAGTTGAAGAAGAACCCCGACAGATTGCCCAGCGCGTTGATCTGCGCCAGGCCGGCGGCGGCCGAGGCGGTGCCCAGCCATTCCGATGACAACGCCCAGAACGGCCCCTTGCTGGCATAGGTGCCGGCGGCGATCAGCGTCAGCAGCGGGATCATCAGCCAGACGCTGCCGATCGCCCAGAACGTCGCCACCATCGCCAGCACCATCCAGCCCTGCGGCAGGGCGTTGTGCCAGACGCGTTCCCCGCTGCGGTCCGAACTGCGCCCCCACAGCACCATCCAGACGGCGGCGATGCCGAACGGTATGGCGTTCAGCAGGCCGGTGTTGAAGTTGCTGAATCCGAACGACTTCACCAACTGGGGCATCCACAGCGCCAGTGAGGTGGAGGCCCCCGCCGCCCCGGCATAGACCAGCGCCATGATCAGCACGTATTTGTTGGTCATCAGCTTCCAGAGCGAAGTGTGGCTGATCCGCGGCGCGCGGCGGCGTTCCGCCGCCAGCGAACCGATCAGCCAGTTTTGCTGCGCCGGCGCCAGCCAGGCGGCTTTTTCCGGACGATCGGTGAGCCAGAAAAAGCACGTCACGCCGAGCAGCAGCGTCGGGGCCGCTTCCAGCAGGAAGATCCATTGCCAGCCGCCGAGGCCGAGCACCCCGTCCATGCCGAGAATGGCCCCGGAGATCGGCGATCCGATCAGCCCCGCCAACGGGATCGCGACCATGAAGATGCCGACGATCTTGGCGCGATAGACCGCCGGGTACCAATAGGTCAGATACAGGATCACGCCGGGGAAAAATCCCGCTTCTGCGGCGCCGAGCAGGAAGCGCAGCACCAGAAACGAGATCGGTCCGCCGATCAGGGCGAACAGGCCGGAGATGACGCCCCAGGTGATCATGATGCGCGCGATCCACACGCGCGCGCCAAATCGCTCCAGCGCTAAATTGCTGGGTACTTCCAGGATGAAATAGCCGATGAAGAATATGCCGGCGCCCAGGCCATAGGTCTTCGGGTCGATCCCGACCGCCTGGTTCATCTGCAGCGACGCGAAGCCGACATTCACCCGGTCTATGTAGCAGAGCAGATAGGCCGCCAGCAGGAATGGCATCAGTCGCCAGGAAACCCGGCGCATCGTGGCCGCCTCGAGGGCTTTGTCCTCGGTCATGGTGAGAGACATTCGGGTTTCCTCCGGATTTTATTACGGGGAGCTTAGTGCCTGTCGGCGGATTAGCTATGATTGTTTTTTCTGATCTTTTGGCATTGCACGTTGACCTACAGAACGGGCTGGCTTCGTCACCAACGCTTGGCACCCATGCTTGGCAGGGGCCGGGTGCCGGGAGGGCGGTAGGGTTTCAGAAAGCTTTTTCAGCCAGTCTCGACGCATGGTGGCCCGACCGCAGTCGCAGGAAAATCCACGCTTTGGCGTGCGCCGCAACTTCGCAGGCTGGGCCGTTTGCAGCCTGGTCCTGCTGCTGGCGCGACATCCGTGCCAGGCGGAGAATACTCAGGCGGGGGATACTGCGGCGGCGGAGATCCGGGCCGATTACCGCCGCCCGGCCGACATCCCGTTTCCCGACGACAACCCGTATTCCGCCGCGAAGGAGACGCTCGGCCGGGCGCTGTTCTTCGATCCGATGTTGTCCGGCTCCGGTTCGCTTTCCTGCGCGAGCTGCCACGCCCCCGGATTGTCCTGGGGCGATGGGCTGGCGCGCGCGGTTGGCTGGGGCGGCCAGGCCTTGCCGCTGCGGTCGCCGACCCTGCTGAATGTCGCCTGGCTGTCGATTTTGGGCTGGGACGGCAAGTTCGAGGATCTGGAGAGCGTCGCTTTCGCCCCGCTTCTGGCGCCCACCAACATGCACCAGACCGAGGTGGAACTGGTTGCGAAACTGCGCGGCGTGCCGGCCTATGTGGACCGCTTCCGTGCCGCGTTCGGCGATGCCGGCATCACCCGGCGCGGCATAGAACTGGCGCTGGCCACGTTCCAGCGCGGCATCGTATCGGGTCCGGCCCCGTTCGACCGCTGGATCGAGGGGGACGAAACGGCGATATCCGACCCGGCGAAACACGGGTTCGCCCTGTTCAACGGCAAAGCCAACTGTGTCGCCTGTCACACCGGCTGGAATTTCACCGAGGGGGCGTTTTTCGACATCGGGCTGGCCGGGGAGGAAATCGGCCGCGGGATCGCGTTTCCCAATTCGGTCAAACTGCGTCATGCGTTCAAGGTGCCTACCTTGCGGGACGCCGCCCGGCGCGCCCCGTACATGCATGACGGATCGCTGGCGGACCTCGACACGGTGATCGAATTTTACGACCGCGGTGGCCAGGACCGGCCCAGCCGGTCCGATTTGATCCGTCCA
>JAYTXR010000323.1:0-4938 GCA_043742865.1 Acetobacteraceae bacterium | reverse complement strand
GATGCCGGCGGCGGCAACGAATGGCAGCAGCACCGAGGCGAACAGATCGAGCGCGAGCCAGGCGGCGACTGCCAGCCCGATCAGCAGCGCGTAGCGCTGCGTCCGGGTCGCGGTGGCCCGCGACGCGGGACCGGGCAACACGGGACCGGGCAACACGGGATCGGGCAACACGGGATCGGGATTGGCGAAATCGTTCATCGGCGCCGCACGGCCGGAAGCTCCGATCCGACGAAGTTCGTTGCCACCACCGCGTCCTGCTCCGGAAAAACACTCGACAAGCGATTTCCTATAAACCCGAGGCCATATTGCGCCGTCCGAGGGGGTATGGTTGTTTCCGGGCCATTCCCAGCACCGCTGGCAGCCCAAGCCGCACCAACCCCGCAGGATACCGTAGCACAATCCGCTCGCGCGGGGTTCAAGCCGTATCGAGACAAGCCATGACCGCATCGCCGCGCGTTCCCACCACGAGTGCCCCTTCGCGCGTTCCCAACGCGAGTGCCTCTCCGCGCGTTTCCAACGCGACCACCTACCAGGATTCCGGGGTGGACATCGCCGCCGGCGAGGCGCTGGTGGACGCAATCAAGCCGCTGGCGCGCGCCACAAGCCGCGCCGGGGTGCTGGGCGGCCTGGGCGGTTTCGGGGCGCTGTTCGACCTGAAGGCCGCCGGCTTCATCGACCCGATTCTGGTCTCCACCACCGATGGCGTGGGCACCAAGCTGAAAATCGCCATCGAAACCGGCATCCACGCGACCGTCGGCATCGACCTGGTGGCGATGTGCGTCAACGACCTGGTGGTGCAGGGCGCCGAGCCGCTTTTCTTCCTCGATTATTTTGCCACCGGGAAGCTTTCGGTACCGCAGGCGCGCGCGGTGATCGCCGGCATCGCCGAGGGCTGCACCCAGGCCGGCTGCGCGCTGGTCGGCGGCGAGACGGCGGAGATGCCGGGGATGTATGCCGCCGGCGACTACGACCTGGCCGGTTTCGCGGTGGGTGCGGCCGAACGCGGCCAGCTGCTGCCGCTGGCGATGGCGCCGGGCGACGCGGTGCTCGGGCTGGCCAGTTCGGGCGTGCATTCCAATGGGTTTTCGCTGGTGCGCCGGGTGGTGCGGATGTCCGGCCTGGGCTGGGACGCCCCGGCGCCGTTCGCGCCGGAAATATCGCTCGGCGAGGCGCTGATGACGCCGACGCGGATCTACGTGAAGCCGCTGCTGGCGCTGCATCGGGCGGGGTTGCTGAAGGCCGCGGCACATATTACCGGCGGCGGCCTGCCGGGCAACCTGCCCCGGGTGCTGACGGACGGTCTGACCGCGGCGCTCGATCCGGGCTGGCCGGTGCCGCCGGTGTTCGGCTGGCTGGCGCGCACCGGCGGGATCGCCGCGGCGGAGATGCTGCGGGTGTTCAACTGCGGCATCGGCATGGCGCTGATCGTGTCGGACGCGCAAGCCGCCATCGCGCTGCTGGAACGTGAAGGCGAAACGGCGTTTCGCATTGGTCAGCTGGAAGCCTCGTCCGGTTCCGCCGATATCCACCCCGGTATCCGCCCCGGTATCCGCATCGATCCGCCCGAGGGCTGGCCGGCTTGAAACCCCGCGTTGCCATCCTGATCAGCGGCCGGGGGTCCAACATGGCGGCGTTGATCGCCGCCGCCGCCGACCCGGCCTATCCCGCCGAGATCGCGCTGGTGCTGTCCAACCGCCCCGATGCCGCCGGCCTGCAAGTCGCCAGCGCCGCCGGCATTGCCACTTCCGTGGTGGACCATCGCGACTTCCCGCGCGACCGGCCCGCCCATGAAGCCGCCATCGACGCGGTGCTGACGCAAGCCGGGATCGGGATCGTCTGCCTCGCCGGCTATATGCGGCTGCTGACGCACCTGCTGGTCGGGCGCTGGGCGGGGCGGATGCTGAATATTCACCCCAGCCTGCTGCCGGCGTTCCCCGGCCTGGACACCCATGCCCGCGCGATCGCCGCCGGGGTCCGGCTGCATGGGTGCACCGTGCATCTGGTGACCGAAACGATGGATGCCGGCCCGATCCTCGCCCAGGCCGCGGTTCCGGTGCTGGCCGCCGATACCGAAGCCACGCTGGCCGCCCGCGTGCTGGCGCAGGAGCACCGGATCTACCCGCCAGCCCTGGCGCGGCTGGCGGCGGGATTGCCCGGCGAGGAGCCGGCCGCGGACGCGGCGTTACGGAACCCCTTGCCGTCCTGGCTGAAGCTGCAATAAGACTTCCAGCGCGATAACACTTGGATCGAACCCTGGGATCGAGGCAGACCATGGCAACGCCAACCACCCGCTATACCGGCCCGACCACTACTGAATCCCTGCTGGCGGACCGGCAGAAATTCTGGGGGAGTTTTACCAGCGCCACCACCGGCGCGGTCATTTTCATGGTGATCCTGCTGGCATTGATGGGCCTGTTTCTCACCTGATACGGCTCGCCTGACCGGAACCGACGGAGAAGCCGACATGCAGCTTGGACGCCTGGGCGTGTGGTACAGCGCCGACAAGATGGACGGACCCGCTTTGGCCCAGTTCGTCCGGTCCGTCGAAACCATGGGCTATGACACGCTGTGGTATCCGGAATCGCGCGGCTTTGAATCGCTGTCGGTCGCCGGGTTCATGCTCGGCCATACCACCCGGCTGAAGATCGGCAGCTCGATCGCCAGCATCTACGCGCGCGACGCGTTCACCGCACGGCGCGGCTTCATCACGCTGCGCGACCTGTATGGCGACCGCTTTATCCTCGGCCTCGGCGTCAGCCACGTGCCGATGGTCGAGGGCATCCGCGGCCATGTCTATGAAAAACCGGTTCCCGCGATGCGCCAATACCTCGACGCGATGATGCAGGGGCAGGAAGGCGCGGAAACCTGGCCGATCGTCGTCGCCGCCCTCGGACCGCTGATGCTGAAACTGTCCTTCGAGAAATGCATGGGCGTGGTGCCCTACAACGTCACCCCCGAACACACCCGCCAGGCGCGGGCGCGGATGCCGGACGGCAAGTGGCTGGCGGTGGAGCAGAAGGTGATCATCGAATCGGACCCCGCCATCGCGCGCGCCCTTGGCCGGCTCGAACTGGCGCGTTACATGACGCTGCCGAATTACCGCAACAACTGGCTGCGGCTGGGTTTTGCCGAGGCGGAGCTGGAAAACGGCGGCTCGGACCGTTTCATCGACGCGATGGTGAACTGGGGCGATTTGATCGCGGTGAAGAACCAGCTGCGGGCGCATTTCGACGCCGGGGCCAACCATGTCTGCCTCCAGCCGGTGCACGCCGAGGGCGATTTCGCCGCGCGGGACGCCATGCTGGCAGCCCTCGCCGATACTTGAACGGTTAAAGGCCCCCGAATGTCGAGCCAAAAGATCCGCTTCTACAGCGAGGGCGTGCAACTGGCCGGCGATCTGTTCCTGCCGGCCAACCTGGCGGGCGGAGAACGCCGCGCCGGCATCGTGCTCTGCCACGGCTATACCGGCGTGCGAAACCTGTATCTTCCCGACACCGCGCGGGCGCTGACCGAGGCCGGTTACGTCGTGCTGACCTTCGACTACAAGGGCTGGGGCGACAGCGACGGCCCGCCCAACCGCCTCGCCCCCTATGGCCGCGTGCTCGACAGCCAGGCCGCGCTGACATTTCTGGGCGCCCAGCCGATGGTCGATGCGGACCGCCTGGGGCTGTACGGCACCAGCTATGGCGGGGCGACCGTGGTCTGGACCGCCGCGGTGGATCATCGGGTGCAATGCGTCGTGTCGGTGGTGGGCGTCGGCCACGGCCGGCGCTGGATGCGCAGCGTCCGCCACCCCGATGAATTCGCCGATCTGCTCGTGCTGGCCGCCGAGGATCGGGTGCACCGGGTGATGACAGGACAATCCAAATTCGTCGAGCGCGCCGATATCCTGCTGCCCGACCGCCAATCCGCCGCCCTGGCCACCGCGGCGCGCGCCGGCAACCCGGGCGCGGTCAGCCAGATCCCGCTAGAATTCATCGACGACACGCTGGGCTTTCACCCCGAATGGGTGGTGGACAAGATCGCCCCGCGCCCCATTCTGTTCATCACCACCGACGACGACCGGCTGGTGCCGCAGGACGAGAGCGAGGCGCTGTATGCCCGCGCCGGCGAGCCCAAGAAGCTGGTCGTGCTGCCCGGCTGGGGCCATTACGAGGTCTATACCGGGGAGGCGTTCCGCCAGGTGATCGAGCCGACGATCGCGTGGTACCGGGAGCATTTGCCGGCGGTTTGAGGGCGGCGGCTTTATTGGATTGTTCCGCCCCTGGTGGTCGGAGGCGCCGTGCAGCCCATGGTGAAACCCATCGCCAATCCGCCGCCCTGGCCACCGGGGCGGGAGTTGTCACCCGCGATATCGGTGGGTTTTGAGGCTGTGGCCTGGCTTCCCTGATCGATCCGGACTGGGCGGACGTGAAATGCCGCCCGCCGCGACCCTATCCAGCGCCTCCAGACGCCACCCGGACCGATGCCGGCCAGAGTCTCGGCGTCGTCTCACGACGCGTGGATAGGGAATTTAGCCCGTTATCCGCGTTCAGTCTGAATTTTCCGACGTCCCGCGGCGAATTTTGCGCATCGACGCCCCTTGTCTGGGGGGCCGGCGCGTCCGTCGCCTCGAGCTCGGCGAGGTCGAGGCCGAGTGCCTCGCCCATGGCAGCCCCGGCGCCGTGCTTGACCCAGGCGGCATGCTCCGCGGCCGCCGCGTCTTTCTCAATCCGGCGGCGCGCCGCCTGTAGCCGCAGCAGCAGGTTGATCGCCCGGTTGCTCTCGCGCATCAGGCTCATCGCCTGCGCCTTGCATTTATGCGCGATGTCCGGCTCGTGCCGGCGCTCCCTGGCCAGGCGCAGGCAGTCCAGCGACCAGGCATCGGCCACCACGAACCGCGCCGCGAGCCGCCCCTCGGCGGCATTTTCCGGCAGAAGTGCTGCCACCGCCGCGATC
>JAYTXR010000322.1:0-2347 GCA_043742865.1 Acetobacteraceae bacterium | reverse complement strand
GCCGCTGAGCTGCATGACGGCGACTACGTCAACCTCGGCATCGGCATTCCGACGCTGGTTGGGAACCATATCCCGGCCGGGATCGAGGTCACGCTGCATTCGGAGAACGGGATGCTCGGCACCGGGCCCTATCCGTTTACCGGCGAAGCGGACCCCGACCTGATCAACGCCGGCAAGGAAACCGTGACCCAACTGCCGACGTCGAGCTTCTTTTCGTCGGCGGACAGCTTCGCGATGATCCGCGGCGGGCATATCGATGTGACGATCCTCGGATGCTTTGAAGTCGCGGAAAACGGCGACATGGCAAACTGGGACATGCTGGTGGCGAACAAGGGCCCGCTGGTCGGCGGGGCGATGGATCTGGCTGCCTGCGCGCGCTCGGTCTGGGTCATCATGGACCACACCACCCGCCGCGGCGAGCCGCGGCTGCTGGGCGAATGCCGGCTGCCGCTGACCGCGGTGCGCTGCGTGGACCGCATCTACACCGACCTCGCGGTGGTGGAGGTAACGGCGCAGGGATTTTTGGTGCGTGATATCGTCGAGGGCCTGAGCCGCGAGGAGCTGCAGGCCCGCACCGGTGCCAGGCTGAGTTTCGCGCCCGATTGCCGGGTTCTGAGCACGCCCGTCATCGCGATGCCGGATTAGCCGAAGCCGGGCCAGCAGGTAGTGAGCGGTTTCGACCCGCCGAAATACATCGCCAGCCTGACCGCCGCGATCAATGACGGCGCCAAGGCGGCGCAGACCGGGGCGTTTGCCTTCGGCCTGGTCGGGCTGTTCCTGCTGGCCACGGCGTTTTCCGCCACCGACGAGGATTTGCTGCTGGACCACACGCTGGCGATCGCCCAGCTCGGTGCGGCGATCCCGGTGACGGTATCGTTTGCGATGATGCCGATCCTGTTCCTCGCACTGCATGTGTTCACCTTGATCCGCTACGACATGCTGGCGGCCAATCTACGCCAGTTCCGCGCCGACCTCGCCGCCATGGTGCCGCTGGCGGCGGACCGCGAGCGCTGCCGCCAATTGCTGGCGAATGTGGAGTTCATCCAGAGCCTGACGGCGCCGGAGGGCTCGGCGCTGCGCAGCCGGGTATTCGGCTTCGTTTCCTGGCTGGTCATCGCCGGGTTTCCGGTGGTCGTGCTGCTGGCGGTGCAGATCAACGCGCTGCGCTATCAGAGCGAGATGGTGACCCTGGTGCAGCGGCTATGCTTGATGGCCGATTTGGCGCTGCTGCTGTGGTTCTTCCGGCGCCAGCGGATCAACCTCGGCGAGGACCGGTTGAGCCCCGGCGGCCGATTGCTCGCACAACTGCCATTGTACGCGTTGATCCTGGTGCTGGATTTTGCCTATGTGAATGTGCCGGGGGCCGAATCCACAACGGTTCGGGCGGGCATTCCGTTGCAACAGCGGTTGACCCAGCTGGAGACCCCATCGCCAGGAAGATCATCCTACCGGCTAGCTGTCCAGGACATGATACTGGAAATCCCACGCCAGCCGCTCGATCTTTGGCTGTGTCCCGAACTGCATTGGGGCTGCCGGTTCCTGAAGGTCGATCATCGAATTCTAGTCGGCATGGTATGGGACAACAAGGCGATCATCGAGCTTGGCGCCGGGGAGGCGCTGACCAAGACGCGCCGGGCGAGTTTCGAAGGCGTGTTCCTGCGCGGGAGGTCTTTGCGCTTCGCCGATTTGTCCGAGAGCCGGCTCTATGCCGCCGACATGATCGGCGTCGATTTACGACAGGCGAAACTGTTCCTGGCTCAGTTGCAGGGCGCGAACATGGGGCAAGCGCGAATGCAGGGCGCGAACCTGTGGGGCGTGCAGATGCAGGGCGCGAACCTGACGAACGCGCAGATGCAGGGGGCCAACATGGCGGAAGTCCAGCTGCAGGGCGCGGAAATGTTGATGACGCAGCTCCAGGGCACGAGTATGGAGGGTGCACGGCTGCAGGATGCGTCCATGCTGGGTGCGGAAATGCAAGGGGCAAATATGAGGTCCGCGCAGCTGCAGGGGGCGAACATGATGAACGCGCAAATGCACGGTGCGGACCTGTCTGGGGCGCGGTTGCAAGGAGCGTCCATGCCGGGAACACAGCTCCAAGGCGCGGATTTGCGGGGCGCGCAGCTGCAGGGAGCGGACCTGTTCATAGCGGATCTACGCGGCACGGACCTGCGGAACGCCGCCATCTGGCAGACATCCTTCAACGGGAGCCACTTCGACCTAACGGATGTGCGTGGCGCCGACAGCTATGCAGGAGTGACGCCGGCGGACCTACAGGAATTGCTGAAGCGCATGCCAGTGGCTGCACATCAGCGCCTCGAGCATGCGCTCATTCCGCGCGATCTTGAAA
>JAYTXR010000321.1:0-6059 GCA_043742865.1 Acetobacteraceae bacterium | reverse complement strand
GGTCCCCGCGGTCAGATTCGGTCGGCTTCGAGCATGCTGCGGATGCGGGTCGTGAGCGCCTTCAAGGCGAAAGGTTTGGTGATCATCGCCATGCCGGGTGCGAGCAGGCCCTTTGTGACCCCGTTATTCTCCGCGTAGCCGGTCATGAACAGCACCTTGAGGTCCGGGCGCAGCTCGCGCGCGGCATCGGCCATCTGCCGGCCGTTCATGCCGGGCAAGCCCACATCGGTGATTAGTAGATCGATGCGCTGAGTCGAGCGAAGCATTTCCAGACCAGCCACCCCATCCACCGCCTCCAGCGCGCGGTAGCCCAGATCGCTCAGCACCTCGACCACCATCAGACGCACGATCGGTTCATCTTCGACCACGAGTACAACATCTCCCTCCCTGGCCGCTTGCGCTGCCGTCTCTTCGGGAAGCCGTTGGTTCTCGACCGGCTCGACCGGCTCGACCGGCTCGCCCGGCTCCCCAGGATGGCGCGGAAGGTGCAGCTTCACCGTGGTGCCCTGGCCTACCTCGCTGTGGATATTGCAATATCCGCCGGATTGTTTGGCAAATCCGTAGATCATGGACAGGCCGAGACCGGTGCCCTGGCCGGTCGGCTTGGTGGTGAAGAACGGTTCGAAGGCGCGCTCGATCGTCTTCGGCATCATGCCGACCCCGGTGTCGGTGATACCGACGCAAACATATGCCTGCCGATCCGCCCCATAAGTATTGCAGGTCGCGATCGTCAGCGCGCCGCCATCCGGCATCGCGTCGCGCGCGTTGATGACCAGGTTGAGGATCGCGCTCTCGAGCTGGTTGGAGTCGCACAGCGTGACCCATAAATCCGGAGCCAAAGCCAATTCGAGCCGGATCGTCTCGCCCATGGTTCGCCGCAGAAGATCTTCCATCGAGGCAACCAGAGGGTTGGCACGGACCGGCCTGGGATCGAGCGGCTGGCGGCGGGAAAAGGCGAGCAGGCGGTGGGTGAGCGCCGCGGCCCGGTTGGCGGAGGCCATGGCCCCCGCGATCAAGCGGTCGAGCTCGCCGCTCTGGCCGCCCGTCTGGCCGCCCGTCTGGTATCGGACGATGCGCCGCTGCATCAGGTCGAGCGAGCCGGTGATGCCCTGCAGCAGGTTGTTGAAGTCATGCGCGATGCCGCCGGTGAGCCGGCCCACGGCCTCCATTTTCTGGCTCTGGCGAAGGGCCTCCTCGGCCTGGCGGTGCCCGGTGGTTTCGAGCGCTTCGGGAACGATGGCGACAATCGTGCCGCCAGGGTCGCGGATCGGCCGGATGGCGAAATCGAACGAGCGCCAGCCGGTGGGAAACTTCAAGAGGAGGTCCTGGCGTACGGCTCTACCACGCACGGCCTTGGATATGGCTGCCCGGATCTGCTCTGGCATCCCCGGGGTGCCGGTGAACCAGGGCGTGTCGGAGAAATGCATGCCGACGACATCTTCGAGCTTCGAGTCGATTGCCGCGAGCGAGGTCGCATTGGCATCGAGCAGCGTGCCATCGAGCGCCATCAATCCCTGAAATTGATAGCTCGTCTCGAAGATGGTCCGTAAGCGCGCTTCGTTGGCCTGCAGCGCGGCGGTGCGCTCGGCAACCTGCTGCTCCAGCGTTTCCTTGGCAGTCCGCAAAGCCGCCTCGGCCCGTGCCCGCGCAACCGCCGCCCAGGTCCGCTCGGCGACCTCGCGAACCAGCTCCACATCCTCATCGGTCCAGCGACGGGGCTCGCGACCGTGGACATAGAGCGCCGCGGCAAAGCGCCCGCTTTTGATCAGCGGCACGGTGATCATCGCCCGCGTGTTCGCCGCGACATAGGTGCTCGCCACGTCCGCGCCCGCGGTCAGCGGCTCGCGCGACACGTCGTCGAAGCGCACGGTTTGCCCCGCCTGCAACGCAACGATCAGCGCCCGGCCGAAATCATGCAGGCGATGGCGGCCGGCAAGGCTGGATAGATGGCCGCCGCTCCAGTCCCAATCGATGATGGCGTGGTCGCCCGCTTCATCGATCTCCGCATAGCCAACGCGGTCGGCCGAGAGATGGCGGCCGAGCAGCTTTGCGGCGGCCAGCATGACTTCGCGCGAATCGGCGAGGGCACGCAAGCGGTCGCCGAACTCGACGAGAAACGCCCGCCGGCCGCTGGTCCCGTCGAGGGCGCGCGCCACATTCAATCGCTGGTGCGCCATGGCCGCATACGAGGCGATCAGGCGCAGCACGTGCAGCTCCTCGGAGGCGAAGGCGCCGGCCTGGCGGCCGAATGCGAGTGTGCCGAGCAGTTCGTCGCCAGCAAAGAGCGGCATGCAACTATAGGTATCGAGCCCGAGCGCCTTCAGGAATGAAGTCTGGGGGTCGTCGCCGCGTTGAATATCCGTCATGTGCACCGCTTCACGCGACGCGACGACACTGCCGCAAACTGTCTGGCCGAACACCAGCCGGGCGGCGATCGCCGTCTGCTCCAGCGTCAGGCCGGCGGAGGCGACGAGCACCAGCCCACCCTCCGAGCAACCGTAGTTGAAGCAGACGTCGAGGCGAAACATCGCGGCGACGGTTGCATACAGATCACCGATCAACTCGCCGGGATCGCTCGCGAGCATCATCTGCGCCGAAGCCTGCACCAATAATTCCAGCCTGCGGCCCTGTCGGCTGACGCGGTTCGCCTCACGTTCGGCTCGGTTGCCCTCTTCGTGCGCGAACCGCAACGCGCGGCGCAGTTCGATCAGGCCGATAACCTGCTTGCCGAGCGCGAGCAGGCCCGATTGCTGTTCAGGCGTCAGATCATGTGGCTTTGGGTCCAGCACGCATAATGTGCCGAGGGTGTAGCCATCGGGGGTGATGAGCGGCACGCCGGCGTAGAATCTCACGCCGCCCTTCGTCGCGGCCACGTTCCCGGCATAAAGCGGATCGGCATGGGTGTCGCGAATGATCAAGGCTGTCGCGTCTCGCACCACGATCGGGCAGAAACCCTCGTCCAACGGAGCGATGGGGCCGCCGTCAAAGCCGAATCTGGCCTTGAAAAACTGACGGACGTCGTCAACGAAGGTGATCAGGCCGATGGATGTGTGGCAGATCTGCGCCGCCAGGCGAGCGAGATCGTCGAACGCGGCCTCCGACTCTGAGTCGAGGATGGCGTAGCGCGCCAGCGCCTCAAGGCGTGCCGAACGGCGATTGGCCGGCGTGCCCGGTAGCGGCGCGGCTAAACCGATTCCATCCAGCGGCTCCTGATATCCGCTCATGCCGACAGGTTCCCGACGGCCAGGCCCGCATTTCGTTCAATGGCCCGCCATACCGTCAGGGTCCGCTGAAGTCCGGCGCGTTTACAGCAATATCGAGCGCAATCGAAGTCCAAAACTTTTCCCCGTTGGGCACGGCTTTGCGCTCGTGCCGGAAGTGAATGGGTTCACCGGGTGCGCTCGGCGTGTCCTTTGAGAGACATCGACCAACGGAGCGAGCGACCCTGGTACGTAGTAGTAAAGCCGATGGGGAACAGGGTCCAGCCGCGCCGGATGTTCCGACCGATGGATCCGCAAATGTCTCCGGTCAGGCGGGGTGCGCCGGCAGCGTTGCCGGCAATATGGGCAGCCGCAGCCGAAACACCGTTCCGGCGGAGCCTGTGGATACCAAGGCGAGGTCGCCGTTATTGGCGCGGATCAGGTCATGGGCGATGGCCAGGCCAAGGCCGGATCCGCCCGGCTTGGAGCTGCGGCTGAACGGGCGGAACAGCGTCTCGCGCACGACATCGGGCAGGCCGTGGCCGTCGTCGATGATGTCGATCGCTACCGCGCCGGCCGGCTGACCAGACGCCGGCTGACCGGAAGCGGGCGGATCGGGCGAACGCACCAACAGATGGTGCGCGCCGGCCTCGACCGCGTTGCGGATCAGGTTGAGCAGGACGCGCAGGACCTGGTCGGGATCGGCGTTCACCATAAGCTCGGGGCTTACCTCCTGGCGCATATGGCAAGGGGTCGCGATGCCGACGGTTTCGATGGCCTCCGCGACCAGCGGCGCCAGCGGGAAACGCACCGACGCCAGCGGAGCCGGACTGTCGCGGACAAACTTCAAAGTCTGCCCCACCAGTTCGTTGGCCCGATCGACGGCGTTCATGATCATCTGGCCGGACCGGCGGACCGAGGGATCGCCGTGCATTTCCAGCCGCTCCGATAACAGCAGCGCGGGGGCGAGCACATTGCGCAGGTCATGGCCGATCTGCGCCACCGCGGTGCCGACCGATACCAGCCGTGCATTGCGGCCGAGAACCATGCTGAGCGCGCTCTGCATCGAGGCGATCTCGCGGCTGGCGAAGGCCATTTCGTCATCGGGCAGCAAGGTCACGCCGCGTGGGTCAAGGGGGATGACCTGCTCAGGATTAGAGCGGAATTCCATGATGCTGTGGGTAATGCGCCGCATCGGGGCGACTAGAAACAGCACCAGGGCGAAATAGACCATGGCGCCGTTGATCCCGGCAATCAGCAGCGATAACAGCGCATAATAGCCGGAAAATCGCCAGAGCGCCTGTTTCAGGCCATATTCCGGAACCACCAGTTCAAGCTCTGACCCCAGCGTGAACGGGCTTTGATCGAACACCGACAGCTCGCCTTCCCCATCGGAGACGAGGGTCGCCAACGATCGCCCCATGCCATCGATCCAGCTTTCCTGGCGCAGATCGATCCTCATCCGCGGCTCCGCCGGCGCCGGGGGTCCAACCCCGATCAGCTGCTTGCCGCTTTCGACCAGATGGATTTCATTGGCACCGGCGCGGCGCAGCAGCTGGTCGCGGGTCACCTCGTCGATCTGCCCGCCGGGGGCACCCGATGCCAGCAGGATCGCCAGGTCCGCCTGGGCAAATCTTTCGGCCAGCCAGCGTTGGCGTTCCCGTGCCAGTCCAGGCGCGAACGCCAGCGCCTCGGTGGTCAGCACAATGCCGATGGTCAGCCAGAGCATTCTGGCGGAAAGACTATGTCCAGCGGCTAAAGTGGCCATCTATGCCTTTGCTGCGGCCGGATCCGCCTTATACACGACCCGCAAGGCTGCGTCGCAAAAAGCTGCGATGTCTCATCCGATCTGGACGACAACAGGGATAAAGAAACTGCCTGGACATCGGCGCGGCGACAATGGGCAATGGTGATGGGCGATCGGCCGCCTGGGCAGCTAAGGCACTACGGCCGCGCCGGCGGTTTTGAACGTCCGACGATGCAGCCCGATCAGACCGACGATCAAACCGGCGAACAGGAAACCTACCGCCGGCTCCGCCGCCTGAATGGCTGAAATGACCGGGGCCTGGATAAACACCGGATCGGGCGGGACAAACGGCGGCACCGGCAATAAATCGATCAGCACAACCGGTGGTAGAACCAACGGAACATCCATCGGCACAACCGGCGGAACCTCCAATGACAACCCGATGAATGGGAGACCGGCAAACGAGGCTGCCGGTAACGGGATCATCTCGGATGTCCAGGAGGCCGCCGTGAAAGGCTGCGGGGCGGACCAGTACGGGCTGGCCAGGGCAGGCTGGTCCAGATCGGGCCAGGACGGCTTCGCAGCGATATCCGACAGCCTCGGCTCGTTCAGCCTTGCCCACGGCGTTTCCTGTGTCGTCCCGGAGGCAGAAGCGGAGGCCGGCACGGGGGGAGTGAAACGGTAAGTGGGATGCTCGGAACGAGCGACCACTGCGGCTTTCGTCCCATCAAACCCCTGCGACAATTCATGGATTAGCTGCCTGGCGCGTTCAATTCCGGGCACCTTGTCCGGCACGATCTGGTCCGGCGGGGCATCGGAGAACATCGATTTTATGTGCAGCGGGATCAGCTTCTTCAGCGACACCGCATCGCTATGCTTGACGCCCACAGCGGCGACGCCGGTAAAACTCACAACTATGGCTACGGTAAAATAAGGATTTACCTTCAAAAACGCCGATAAAAGACGAGTTGCGAGCATGAGCGTCCTTAGTGGAAGGCACTGGGACCGTAATCCAGATAACCCGTTACCCAGAAATTTTTTTGTAGCCTCACAAGTAAGTTAACGAAGCGGAGAAAAAAAACAAGGATGATTACAACTTAGGGGTAATCGCG
>JAYTXR010000320.1:0-2164 GCA_043742865.1 Acetobacteraceae bacterium | reverse complement strand
GCACGCGACGATCTGCCCGCCGCCGGCGCCGCCCTCGGGGCCCAGATCGAGGATCCAGTCGGCGGTTTTGATCACCTCCAGATTATGCTCGATCACCACTATGGAGTTGCCCTGATCGACCAGGGTATGCAGCACTTCCAGCAGCTTGCGCACGTCCTCGAAATGCAGGCCGGTGGTCGGTTCGTCCAGGATATACAGCGTCCGACCGGTGGCGCGGCGGGCCAGTTCCTTGGATAGCTTTATCCGCTGCGCCTCGCCGCCCGACAGCGTGGTCGCCTGCTGGCCCAGCGCGATATAGCCGAGGCCGACCTGCTGCAGGATCTTCAGCCGGTCGTGGATGCGGCTCTGCGCCGAAAAATATGGCACCGCCTCGTCCACGGTCATCGCAAGAACCTCGGCGATCGACTTGTCGCGGAATTTAATCTCCAAAGTCTCGCGGTTGTAGCGGCGGCCCTTGCAGACGTCGCAGGTGACGTAGACATCGGGCAGGAAATGCATCTCGATCTTCAGCACTCCGTCGCCCTGGCAGGCCTCGCAGCGGCCGCCCTTGACGTTGAAGCTGAACCGCCCCGGCTTGTATCCCCGTGCGCGCGACTCCGGCAGTTCGGCGAACCAGTCGCGGATCGGCGCGAACAGATCGGTATAGGTGGCGGGGTTGGAGCGCGGCGTCCGCCCGATCGGCGACTGGTCGATGTCGATGATCTTGTCGAGCTGGTCCATCCCCTCGATCCGGTCATGCGGCGCCGGGATTTCGCCCGACCCCATCAGCCGGCGCGACGCCGCCTTGTACAGCGTGTCCACCACCAGGGTGGATTTGCCGCCGCCGGACACGCCGGTAACGCAGGTGAACACGCCCAACGGAAACCCGGCGTCGATGCCCTGCAGATTATTCCCGCGCGCGCCGATAACCTTCAGCATCCGGGATTTCTGCACCGGCCGGCGCAAGGCGGGCATTTCGATCCGCCGGCGGCCGGACAGGTAATCCCCGGTCAGGGAGGCCGGATTGGTCGACACCTCCGCCACCGTGCCCTGTGCCACCACGTGCCCGCCCAGCACCCCGGCCAGCGGCCCCATGTCGATCAGATGGTCGGCGGCGCGGATCGCCTCTTCGTCATGCTCCACCACTAGCACGGTGTTCCCCAGGTCGCGCAGCCGCCGCAAGGTGCCCAGCAGCCGTTCGTTGTCGCGCTGGTGCAGCCCGATCGACGGCTCGTCCAGCACGTAAAGCACCCCGGTCAGGCCCGAGCCGATCTGGCTGGCCAGCCGGATGCGCTGGCTCTCCCCACCCGACAACGTGGCCGAACCGCGCGCCAGGGTCAGGTAATCCAGCCCCACATCCACCAGAAACCGCAGCCGGTCGCCGATTTCGCGCAGGATGCGGCGGGCGATCTCCTGGCGCTGCGGCGTCATCGTGTCCAGCGCGCCGGCGAACCAGATTTGCGCCTGGTCGATCGCCAGTTCCGAGGCCTCGGCGATGTTCTTGCCGGCGATCCGTACCGCCAGCGCCTCCGGCTTCAGCCGAGCGCCCTGGCAGGTGGAACAGGGCTTGTCGCCCTGGTAGCGGGACAGTTCCTCGCGCACCCAGGCGCTGTCGGTCTCATCCAGCCGGCGCTGCAGATTGCGGATCACGCCCTCGAACGGCTTTGTTACCGTATAGGCCCGCACGCCGTCCTTGTAGGTCATCGACACCGGCACGTTGCCGGTGCCGAACAGGATCGCCTGGCGCGCCTCTGCCGGCAGATCCTCCCACGGCGTGCGCGTGGTCACCTTGAAATGCCGCGCCAGGCTTTGCAGGGTCTGATCGTAATACGGACTCTGCGCCCCGTTCCACGGTGCGATCGCCCCGCCGGCCAGGTCGGCGCGGCCGTTCGGCACCACCATGTCGGGGTCGAAGAACTGTTCCAGCCCGAGCCCGTCGCAGGCCGGGCAGGCGCCGTGCGGGGAGTTGAAGCTGAACAGCCGCGGCTCGATCTCCTCGATGGTGAAGCCGCTGACCGGGCAGGCGAAGCGGGAAGAAAACACCGTTCTATCCGTGGTTACCGCATCTTCGGCATAGACAATGCCGTCCGACATCCCGAGTGCGGTCTCGAAGCTATCGGCCAGCCGGGGGCCGATCCCGTCGCGCACCACCACCCGGTCCACCACCGCCTCGATCTCGTGCTTG
>JAYTXR010000319.1:0-4532 GCA_043742865.1 Acetobacteraceae bacterium | reverse complement strand
TAACAGACGACAAGTTCTGTCAGCCGTCATTCGGCGAGGCTTGCGTTCCGCCGCAGGCTGCGGCATATCCCGCACGCTGGCGGGGTAGTCCCGACGGTAATTCACACGCGGGGCGCCCTCCGATCCTAATGGATCAGAAGCCGGTGTCGCAAGACGAGGCCCCGCGGAGGTTCAACCGGATTCAGGAAAGGAGCACGCCGATGGCGATGCCCGATTTCACCATGCGTCAGTTGCTCGAGGCCGGCGTCCATTTCGGCCACCACACGCGGCGCTGGAATCCGCGCATGGCGCCGTATCTGTTCGGCATCCGCAACCAGGTCCACATCATCGACCTGCAGCAGACCGTGCCGATGCTGGACCGCGCCTTGCGCGCCGTGCGCGATGTCACCGCCGCCGGCGGGCGCGTGCTGTTCGTCGGCACCAAGCGCGCCGCGGCCGAACACGTGGCCGACGCCGCCAACCGGTGCGGCCAGTATTACGTCAACCATCGCTGGCTCGGCGGCATGCTGACCAACTGGAAGACCATCACCGGCTCGATCAAGCGGCTGCGCCAGATCGACGAGATGCTGGGCGGCGACATCCAGGGCCTGACCAAGAAAGAAGTGCTGGACATCACCCGCGACCGCGAGAAGCTGGAGCGTGCGCTGGGCGGCATCAAGGAGATGGGCGGCCTGCCCGACATCCTGTTCATTATCGACACCAACAAGGAGAAGCTGGCGGTCGAGGAAGCCAACAAGCTCGGCATTCCCGTCGTCGCCATCCTCGACAGCAACTCCGACCCCACCGGCATCACCTACCCGATCCCCGGCAATGACGACGCGATCCGCGCCATCACGATGTATTGCGACCTGATCGCCGGCTCCGTGCTGGACGGCATCAGCGCCGAGATGATGGCCAGCGGCCAGGATATAGGCGCCGCCGAGGAACTGCCGGTCGAGCTGCTGGCGGAGGTTCACGCCCCAACGCCCGCGCCAACACCGGCCCCGGCCGAACAGCCTGCCGCCTGAACCCATTTTGCTGCGTTAGTGGAGAGCCCGATGGCGGAGATTTCGGCTGTACTGGTAAAAGACCTGCGTGAGAAAACCGGCGCCGGCATGATGGATTGCAAGCGGGCGCTGGTGGAGAATGGCGGCGACATCGAGACCGCGATCGACTGGCTTCGCAAGAAGGGCCTGGCCGCGGCGGCCAAGAAATCCGGCCGCCTGGCCGCCGAGGGCCTGATCGGGGTCGCCTCCGCCCCGAACAAGGCGGCGATGATCGAGGTCAACGCCGAGACTGATTTCGTCGCCCGCAACGACATTTTCCAGGCCTTCGTGCAGACCTGCGCGCAGATCGCGCTGACGGTCGGCGAGGATATCGGGGCGATCCAGTCGGCCCAGTTCCCCGGCACCGGCCGCACCGTGGCTGAAGAGCTGACCCATCTGGTCGCCACCATCGGCGAGAATATGTCGATCCGCCGCGCCTGCGTGCTGAGTGTGCCGCACGGCGTGGTCGCTACCTATGTGCATCAGGCGCTGAAACCCGGCCTCGGCAAGATCGGCGTGCTGGTGGCGGTGGAAAGCACCAACGAACTGACCGCGCTGGAGATCCTCGGCCGCCAGGTCGGCATGCATGTCGCCGCCACCCGGCCGGACGCGCTGGACACCTCCGCGGTCGATCCGGCCGCACTGGAGCGGGAAAAAGCGGTCCTGACCGAGCAGGCCCGCGCCTCCGGGAAGCCCGACGCGATCATCGAAAAGATGGTCGAAGGCCGCATTCGCAAATACTACGAGGAAGTGGTGCTGCTGGAGCAGGTCTGGGTGCATGACGGCGAAAGCCGCGTCAAAGCCGTGGTCGCCAAAGCCGGCGCCAAACTGACCGGGTTTGCGCGGTTCCAGCTGGGCGAGGGGATCGACCGGCCCCCGTCTGGCGATTTCGCCGCCGAAGTGGCTGCGGTGGCGGGGGTTTAGGCAGGAAGGCTGGGCGCTGCCCAGACCCGCCAGGGCCGAGCCCTGGACCTCCTGTTTAGGGAAGGGGTTTCCAAAAGGCGAGCCCTTTGGCGGGTTCGGGCAGAGCCCGAGCTTCCCTATGCCGGCGCCGACGGCTGATAAAGGAATTTCTGAAAACCGGCGAAGACATTGCCGATGTCTTCAGCCTGGCCAAGGTCGGCGACGGCGTCCGCCAGCGAGTTGTTGTATCGGATACGAAGCAGCGGAGTAAGCTTTTCGCGGTCGAGTTCGCCAACGCCGGTCTGGACATAATGGGACAGCACGAAGTCCAGGAAGATTTTCTGCCGGTCATTGAATTGCATGACGATGCCGGGCCGGGCTTGGTCGGCGCGTTGCTGACGGGTGAGCGGCGGCAGGGCGTAGGCGACGTGAGCGAGCACGTCGAACAGGTCGGATTTTTCGGCGTCGATGATCTTCTGCATTTCAGATAGCTGATCCGGGCCGATGCCGGCGTCGGCTAGGCTTTCGAGCAGTTTCTTGCGGGTGTCCGGGGCGCTCCAGATTTCGCGAAGTTGGGCTTCGTCGGCGAAGAATCCGGGGAGTTTGCCGAACAGCATTTCCATGAACTGGCGGGCGGACATCGGCGTGCCGTCCGGGTGCCAGAAGCTGGTCGCCATCATGTGCTGGATGGTGCGTTCCTTGCCGTCCGCCAGTTTTATCTTGATCCGTTGCGGGCGGGCCTGGGGATCCGGAGCGGGCAAAGCCTCGCCGGGTGGTTGCGGCTCGGCGTCAGGCGGGCGAGGTTCGCGGGGTTCGGGCTCAATCGGTTCGCCGTCCCATTCCGGGTCGGAAAAATGTTGGTGCGCCTTCACGAAGTCGTAGATCGTAAAATAATCCTTGCCGTCGAACAGCCGGGTACCGCGGCCGATGATCTGCTTGAATTCGATCATCGAATTGACTGGGCGCAGCAGCACGATGTTGCGGACGTTGCGGGCATCGACGCCGGTGGAGAGTTTCTGCGAGGTGGTCAGGATCGTCGGGATGGATTTTTCGTTATCCTGAAAATCCCGCAAATGCTGTTCGCCCAGCTTGCCGTCATCGGCGGTGACGCGCTGGCAGTAATTCGGATCCTTGCCTGACTTCATCTGGTTGATCAGGTCGCGGATAGCCAGCGCGTGTGCCTGATTGGCGCAGAAGACCAAGGTTTTTTCCCGCTGGTCGATCTGCGACAGCAGAATTTCAACGCGCTTGCGTTCGCGTTCCTTGATTTCGATGATCCGGTTGAAGTCGCGTTCCTCGTAGCGCCTGCCGGTCTCGATCTCGCCTTCGATCAGCGTGTCGTCTTGCGTGTAGATGTAATCATCGAGCGTGGTGGCGATCTGCTTGACGCGGAACGGGGTCAGGAAGCCGTCGTTGATGCCGTCCTTCAGCGAATAGACGAAGACCGGCTCGCCGAAATAGGCGTAGGTGTCTACGTTGTCACGGCGCTTGGGCGTGGCGGTCAGGCCGAGTTGTACGGCGGGGGCGAAGTAGGTCAGGATATCGCGCCAGGAGCTTTCGTCATTGGCGCCGCCGCGGTGGCATTCGTCGACGATGATGCAGTCGAAGAAATCCGGCGTGTAGTCGCCGAAATACGGCGAGGGTTTGCCATCCTTGGGCGGCCCGCTCATGAAGGTTTGGAAGATGGTGAAGAACAGGCTGCCGTTGGTGGGCACGCGGCCCTTCTTGCGGATGTCGTCCGGCGCGATACGGATCATCGCGTTTTCCTCGAACGCCGAGAAGGCGTTGTAGGCCTGGTTGGCGAGTATGTTGCGATCCGCCAGGAACAGGATGCGCGGGCGGCGCGTGGGTTCGGCGTCGGTTTGCCAGTCGCGCAGGTTCCAGCGGGCGTGGAATAGTTTCCAGGCGATCTGAAACGCGATGAAGGTTTTGCCGGTGCCGGTGGCGAGGGTCAGCAGGATGCGTTGCTGGTGATCGGCGATGGCGGCCATGACGCGCTCGACGGCGATGTCCTGGTAGTAACGGCTGGGGTGGGAGCCGCCCTTGTCCTCGAACGGAATTTTGGCAAAGCGGTCGCGCCAGAGGTTTTGGGTGGCGAAAGTACGGGACCAGAGTTCATCCGGGGTCGGGTAGGCGGGGCATTCGCCCTCGGCGCCGGTCTGGCGGTCGATGGCGTAGATGCCCTGGCCGTTGGTGGCGTAGGTGAAGCGGATTTGCAGTTTTTCGGCGTAGTCCTTGGCCTGGCCAACGCCTTCGGTCAGCTTCTTGTCCCAGGATTTGGCCTCGATCACCGCCAGCTTGGTATTTCGAAACTCCAGCACGTAGTCGGCGGTCAGCGCCTTGCCGCGCTTTCCCTGGCCCTCGATCCGGCCGGGGGTGATTGGGTATTCGCGGCGAATGCGGCTGCCGTCCTGCGCGCCCCAGCCGGACGCCGCCAGCGCCGGGTCGATATGCTCCGCGCGGGTTTCGGCTTCGTTCATTTTTTCGGCAAAGTTTTGGCCATCCTCTTTGGGGGCGGCAGAAAGTTTTCGATGGCGAATTCCTTGCTCTTTTCGATGTCGTGGCTCGCCCAATAGTTGGTCAGCTTGTTGCGGGTCTCCTGCC
>JAYTXR010000318.1:0-2462 GCA_043742865.1 Acetobacteraceae bacterium | reverse complement strand
CCGGAAGCTGCTCCGTCGCATCTCAAAGTGGCGGCATCCGCCGTGGGGATCGGATTGAGGGTCTGGAGCAACCCATGCACTGTGTGTGCAATCTCACCTGCTACCGATTTAGATAGATCAAAGATATTTAATGGATGGTTTTGGGCGGATGCGGTGAGGTTGCGTTCAACGGTGATTGAGCCTGTATCTGGTGGATGGTCACCGCTAGGACCAACTTCCTCCGTGCCTTCGGGGGATACGCATGGTTGCCTGCGTCTGAAACAAGCCTCGCGGTAAAGAAAGGGGATGACCAGGGGCTCTGCAAAACCCGTGACATCAGGCATCGGCTCTCCGTCCCAGCGCAGCTTAAAAGGCAGGCGCAGATTGTCCATGGCTTGGTATCCGTTTCCTATGATCCGTTCGGAGCGCCGGCATAGCTGGGGCTGACACGCGGGTCGAACCCTGTTGTGCCTGATTGCGGGCGGTCGGCGGCACGGGCGAGGCGATCCGAAATCCAGCGGCCGAGACGGGCGCTGTCGAGGATGATCTCGCCGTGCGACGCCGTGTCAGAGTCTGGCGCCGAGCCAGATGCATCGGAAGCGCGAGGTTGCAACGAAAGCGGTTCGGTCCTGTCCGCCCGGGTCGGACGGGACGCCGCCGCCGCCGCTGCGGCAGGGCGCACCGCCATCGGCGCAAAGTGGTTGTTCGTTGGCGGCTCTGGATGGTCGGGTGCAGGTGGCGGAGGCAGGGGTGCGGCCGGGGTCAAATGGATCTGGCCAGCGCGATATGGAGTGGCCGGATGCGGGGCAAATGTCGGCGCGTCTGGTATCGGCATCGGCTTGGACGCTGGGAGCCGGATGGGTCCGGGGCTGGCGGCTTTTGGTTCGGAAAAATTGGCCGCGGCGATCCGGTTGGGAAGATGCGGCGGAATGGATGGCTTGGGGACGACGGACGCAACCGTGGCAATGGCGGCGACGGGTGGGACCGGCATCGGCTGGGATGGAGGCTGGGCGGACAATGCCGCGGTTATGACCGGCTGCGGCGGAGGCGGTCGGACCGCATCGGCTGGCGTGTCGTTTGCCCATGGCGCCGATGGCGCCGAGTCGATTAATGTCGCGGGTATGGGGGCAGGCAGCGGCCACGGCGCAAGCACGGATGGGGGCGGTGAGGCGTGGATTTCGGTCGCCAACTCGGTTGGCGCGGGTAGCACCGGCGATGGCTGGGTGAAAGGCGGCAGAGGGCCGGGAGCGTTGCCAGACAGCCCTTCGGACAAGCGGCGCAGCGTCAACAGACCGGCGGCGGAACTGGCCACGGCACGATCCAGCGTAGCCAAATCCTGACGGATCGCCGCGATACCCGCAGAGACGCCGTTATCGAGAGCGAGCGCGATGCCGATTTCATAGGACTCGATCATGACATGGTTCCCTTCATGGCCGCGCGAAGGGCATTTGTCACCGCATTTGCCACCTGATGGGCAATTTCCGGCGCCTGGGCGGCCGCGGTGGTGGACAGGAACGGGCGTGGCGGGAAGTTCCGCGTCCCGAGTTCCTGCGCGACCGCCGCCGGATCATCCGAACCGATGACGGCACCGGTTTCGTTCGCTTGGTACCCGATGGATTGCTGCAAAGCCCCCGTCTTCCGCCAGGGGGAGGAGTGATCGCCACCAGGCGGGGTCGATAGCCGCTCTTGCACCGCGTCCCGCAGGTCGCGGGCGGAATTTTGCAGGGTTTCCTGCTGGGTTCGGGACATGTCCAGGCGGGCAAGCCGGTCGGACAACGCCCGCAAACCAGCGATTCCGATCATGCGGTATCCTTCCAGGTGACCGTGGACCAATCGAATTCCCGGCCATCGAGCGTGCCGATGGCGACAACGAACGCGAGGCGCTCGTCTTCGGGGAGCGAGAAGGCGACGTCGAACGGCACCCCGTTCCTGACCAGGTACAGGCAATCGATCAGGTCGGGGTGCCTACTCAGTTTCCCGCGTTAGCCAGGGTTTCCAGACTGCGCGGCGAAAGTGCGGGTTCGAGCGCCGAGGCGGCCGCAGCGATGCCGGTATCACCCAGACGGTGCACCAGCGCCTCGATCTGCTGTTCGGAGCCGGGTTGGGGGATCGGGATGTCGTCGATGGCGGAAACCGAAACAGCCAGCATGGCCATCCCCAGCCAGCGATCATTATGCGACAGCAGCGGGCCGGCCGCCTTGAACAGTCGCAGCCGGTCGAGCGCGGTGAGGCGACGGAGGTTGAGCCGTCGTCCCTGGCTGTCGGTGACCCATATTTCTGGCTCGGAAGTAAGGATTTGGGAGGGGGTCATCAGACCCTCTTGCGGCGGGCGGCGAAGAACTCGAGCTTCTGCTTCACCGGAGCGTCGCCCTTCCATTGCCCGGCGCTGAGCAGTTTGAAGGTGACGCTGTCATACTGATAGGTGGAGACCGAGCCGTCTGGCTCGGTGACGTATTGGTAGAGGGCGCCGTAGTTCACCCGGT
>JAYTXR010000317.1:0-5102 GCA_043742865.1 Acetobacteraceae bacterium | reverse complement strand
CAGCATTTCGGTACCGGGCACACAGATTAGCCGTCTTTAAAAATGTAACCTAAGGTGGACTATACTTATTATTAACACGGAATACCAGCCTCGAATTATGGAGAGCCAACTCGCCCGCCGCCGATATTGGAAAAAGGCCGCAACCAGGGCGGTTACACGACGTTCTCCGTTCAACCTGCGACTCAGGCAATCGATAGTCGTGTAAAGACACTCGCGTTGAAACGCATGTTAAATTTTCTTTAGAACCGCGTGCAGCTTCTCGCCCGCGGGCGACAAAATCGATAGCCGCATATCGAAAAAAACTGGCGCGCCCGGAAAGACTCGAACTTCCAACCCCCAGATTCGTAGTCTGGTGCTCTATCCAATTGAGCTACGGGCGCAACGCAGGGAGCGGGGTGTAACCGAACCGCCGCCGACCGGCAAGGGGCTATCTGTTCCCCATTACCCAAAGGCCTCAGGCGGCCAGCTTGTCCAGTTCGCGCAACAGCGACTCGCCCATCACCGAGGTGCCGACCTTGGCGGTGCCCACCGCCATCACATCGGCCGTGCGCAGCCCGCTGGCCAGCACGTTGGTGCAGGCGCGCTCGATCAGGTCGGCATCCTCGTTCATGTCGAACGAATAGCGCAGCAGCATGGCAAAGCTCAGGATCTGCGCCAGCGGATTGGCGATCCCCTTGCCGGCGATGTCGGGGGCGGAGCCGTGGATCGGCTCATACAGCGCATGGCGCCGCCCCGAGGCATCCGGCGCCCCCAGCGTTGCCGAGGGCAGCATGCCCAGGCTGCCGGTCAGCATCGAGGCCAGATCCGACAGCAGGTCGCCGAACAGGTTGGAGGTGACGATGACGTCGAACTGACGCGGATTGCGCACCAACTGCATGGCGCAATTATCCGCGTACATATGGGTCAGATGCACATCGGCATAGTCGCGCGCGTGCAGCGCGGTGATGGTCTGGCGCCAGAACAGGCCCGACTGCATGACGTTGGCCTTCTCCACCGAGCACAGCCGCGCCGGCGCATCGCCCTTCTGGCGTTTGCGTGCCAGTTCGAACGCCACCCGCGCCACCCGCTCGATCTCGCTGGTGGTGTAGGTTTCGGTGTCAAAACCGCGCTTCTGCCCGTCCGGCAGAGTTTCCACGCCACGCGGCTCGCCGAAATAGATGCCGCCGGTGCTCTCGCGCACGATCATCAGATCGAGGCCGCGGATCACGTCCGCCTTCAGGGTGGAGGCGTCCACCAACGGGTCCAGCACGATCGCCGGGCGCAGATTGGCAAACAGGTCGAGCTCCTTGCGCAGCCGCAGGATGGCGATCTCCGGGCGCATCTCGAAGCCCAGTTTGTCCCATTTCGGCCCGCCGACCGAGCCGAACAGGATCGCGTCGGTCTCGCGCGCCTTCTCCAACGTCTCATCGGTTATCGGCGTGCCGCGCGCCTCGATCGACGCGCCGCCGACCAAATCCTCGGAAATGTCGAACACCACCATGCGCCGGCGGTCCATCCAGTCGATGACCCGGCGCACTTCGCGCATCACCTCGGGGCCGATGCCATCGCCCGGCAGGATCAGCAGCTTTTTGTTCGACGCCATATTATTTTCCAATTCACTCAGATTTCGTAGGGTGGGTAAGCGCTTGCGTAACCCACCCTTTTTCCCCCGCATCACCGGCCGCGTGCCGCGAACGGTGGAGCTTACCCACCCTACGGCCGACGCAGTTGATCTTGGGCGTCGCCTCAAATGGCGGTGATTTCCGGCATCCAAGGCTGACTTGCCTGCCGTTTCACCTCATACGCGTCGATCCCCGCCTGATGCTGCAGGGTCTGGCCGATATCATCCAGGCCGTTCAGCAGCAGATGCTTGCGGAACGGGTCGATCTCGAACGGTATTTCCTCGCCGTTTGGACGCACCACCATTTGGCGGGCCAGATCGACGGTGATGCGGGCATTGCCGCCCATCCGGCTGTCTTCCATCAGCTGGTCGCACACGGCGCGCGGCAGGCGCACCGGCAGGATGCCATTCTTGAAGCAGTTGGTGTGGAAGATGTCGGCGAAATCCGGCGCGATGACGCAGCGGATGCCGAAATCCAGCAGCGCCCAGGGCGCGTGCTCGCGCGACGATCCGCAGCCGAAATTTTCATGCGCGATCAGGATTTCCGCCTGCCGGTACGGTTCGCGGTTCAGCACGAAATCGGGACGTTCCTGGCCGTCGCCGTCATAGCGCAGCGTATCGAACAGATGCACGCCGAGCCCGGTGCGCTTTATGGTCTTCAGGAATCGCGCCGGAATGATTTTATCGGTGTCGATATTGGCCATCGGCAAAGCCGCGGCAACGCCGGTGGTGGTGGTAAAGGCCTGCATTTCAACTACTCCTCCAGCCCTTTTGTAAATCGTACGTAGCGTCTTGCGACAGCGACGTACACGTAATATTCCGCCGTATTAACAGCTACGCGCCCGCTCTTTCCAGCGGAAACGTTATAATTTAGAAAAAATGCCTGTGAAATATTATTGCAGTAATGAATTAAGTATTTTTCCATTGTGCGCGCATCGTCCAAACACTCGGTCTGGTATAACGGAAAGAGATCCTGCCAGCCTGCGTCGCGCTATTCATACCACCTGTTCCTAGGATGCCAAGTGTAGCCAACCTTCATATGACGCCAACGGCCGCGGCGGCCAAATGCGCCAATGACGCGCCGCAGCTTTTGCGACGCATCAGCCACGCTACCGTCCCGGCAATAGCTCCAGTCAATTTCGTTTTCAGCAGCCATTAGCTAAGTTCGCGCACATCGGTCAGCCGCCCGGTCACCGCCGCGGCCGCGGCCATCGCCGGCGAGCACAGATGGGTGCGTCCGCCGATGCCCTGGCGGCCCTCGAAATTGCGGTTCGACGTGCTGGCGCAGCGCTGGCCCGGCGTCAGCTTGTCGGGGTTCATGCCGAGGCACATCGAGCAGCAGGGCTCGCGCCATTCGAAGCCGGCATCCAGCAGGATCTGGGCCAGGCCTTCAGCCTCCGCCTGCTTCTTCACCAGCCCCGACCCCGGCACCACCAGCGCCTGCACGCCGGGGGCCACTTTTCGCCCCTTCGCCACCGCCGCGGCGGCGCGGATATCCTCGATGCGGCCATTGGTGCAGCTGCCGATGAACACGACATCGACCGGCAGGCTGTCCAGCCGCTGGCCGATGGTCAGGCCCATATACTCCACCATCCGCTCCAGCTGCGCCCGTTTGCCCGCGTCCGGCTCGGCAGCGGGATCGGGCACCACGCCGGTGATCGGCACCACCGCCTCGGGGTTGGTGCCCCAGGTCACCTGCGGCACCACCGCGGCGGCGTCGATCTGCACGATTTTATCGAAATGCGCCCCGGGATCGGTCGGCAGCGTGCGCCAGTATTCCACCGCCCGGTCGAACGCCTCGCCCTTGGGGGCGTATTGCCTGCCCTTGATATAGGCGAAGGTGGTTTCATCCGGCCCGATCAGCCCGGCCCGCGCACCGCCCTCGATCGACATGTTACAGACGGTCAGCCGCCCGGCCATGTCGAGGCCCCGGATCGCCTCGCCGGCGAATTCGATGACATGGCCGTTGCCGCCGGCGGTGCCGATCTGGCCGATGATCGCCAGCACCAGATCCTTCGCGGTCACGCCGGCGCCGAGGCTGCCATTGACCTGGACCAGCATGTTCCTGGCCGGCTTTTGCAACAGGCTTTGCGTCGCCATCACATGCTCGACCTCGGAGGTGCCGATGCCGAATGCCAGCGCGCCCATCGCCCCATGGGTGGAGGTATGGCTATCGCCGCAGACGATGGTCATGCCGGGCAGCGAGATCCCCAGCTCCGGGCCGATGATATGCACGATGCCCTGGCGATCATCGAGGATCGGGATATACGGCACGCCGAATTCGACGACGTTGCGCTCCAGGGTTTCCACCTGCAGGCGGCTATCGGCTTCCTGGATGCCGGCGCGACGGTCGGTGGTGGGGATGTTGTGGTCGGCCACCGCGATCGTGCCCTCGGGCCGGCGCAGTTTCCGCCCGGCCAGCCGCAGACCTTCAAAAGCCTGCGGGCTGGTCACTTCGTGCACGAGATGGCGGTCGATATAGAGAATGGCGGTGCCATCCCCCAACTGCTCCACGACGTGGCTGTCCCAGATCTTGTCGAACAGCGTTTTCGATGTGCTATCGGCCATCTCGTTATTTCCCCTTATCCAGTCAGACCCGGCCGCCGATCAGTCGGCGGCGGGGGTCTCCGTTGCTGCCGGCGCCGGCGCGGCTGGCGCCGCTGCCGGCACGATCACCCGCGCCTTTTCGGCGATGCGCGCGGATTTGCCCGAGCGGCCCCGCAGATAATACAGCTTGGCCCGGCGCACATCGCCCCGGCGCACCACGGCGATTTCCGCGATGGTCGGCGCATATAGCGGGAACACCCGCTCGACGCCCTCGCCATAGCTGATCTTGCGCACGGTGAAGTTGCTGTTCAGCCCCTTGTTGGACCGCGCGATGCAGACGCCCTCGAAGTTCTGCACCCGGGCGCGCTCGCCCTCGACCACTTTCACCGCCACGCGCAGCGTGTCGCCGGGGGCGAATTCGGGCACCGCCCTCAGTGCGCTCAACCGAACGATCTCGTCGGCTTCGTATTGTTGGATGATGTTCATGACTTTGTCCTCTGTCCTGATCCTTAAGGCTGGGCTGCCCGAGTGGCAACCGATGCCTGATCTGCAATCTTGTTCCGTTCGCCTTTGCTGCGCGCCCAAAGATCGGGCCGGCGCTCGCGCGTAATCTTTTCCGCCTCTGCCTGCCGCCAGGCCGCCACCGCGCCGTGATCGCCCGACAGCAGCACCGGCGGCACCAAGCGCCCCTGCCATTCGGCCGGGCGGGTGTAATGCGGGTATTCCAGCAATTCGCCAGAAGAGCCGCCAGAAGCACCGCCGGAAGCACCAACGGAAAAGCTTTCCTCCGCCGCACTTTCGGCCGCCCCCATCACGCCAGGCAGCAGCCGCACGCAGGCATCCAGCAGCACCAGCGCCGCCAGTTCCCCCCCCGACAGCACGTAGTCGCCGATGGAGATCTCCTGCCAGTCGCGCGCCTCGATCGCGCGCTGATCCACGCCCTCGTAGCGCCCGC
>JAYTXR010000316.1:0-2897 GCA_043742865.1 Acetobacteraceae bacterium | reverse complement strand
CCGTTCTGCCATTGAACTACACCCGCGTGCCGCTTTCCGGTGGAACAGAGTTATAGGCAAGCCGGGTTGACGGCGCAATCGGCCTGGCCGTAGGGTTCGGATCGGCGGAAGTTTCCGCCCCTCGTGATTTGTCCGGCCGGATTGCGGCGAGGTGAAACAAGCGCGCTAAAGAGGCCAGCGGAAACCCTGTGCGAGGCGATCGCGTCGTCCTCGGTCGTTTTCCGCTGCTCCAGGTCGGGCCTAATCTTTAGGGGCCCACACGATGTCCAATTCGGAAATTACTTTTCGTCGCGCCACCCGCCTCGTGCATGGCGGCACCCTACGCAGCCAGCATGGCGAAACCTCCGAGGCGATCTTCCTGACCTCGGGCTTTGTCTATGACGACGCCGAGCAGGCCGAGGCCACGTTCGCCGGCACCGTCCAACATTATCAGTATTCCCGCTTCGGCAACCCGACCGTGGCGATGCTGGAACAGCGGCTGGCGGAGCTGGAGGGCGCGGAGGCCTGCCGGGTTACCGCCACCGGCATGGCCGCGGTGCATGCGTCCATGCTGTCGCATCTGAAGGCCGGGGACCGGGTGGTGGCGTCGCGCGCGCTGTTCGGGTCCTGCCATTGGATCGTCTCCACCTTGCTGCCGCGCTACGGCATCGTCACCGAGTTCGTCGATGGCGGCGACCTGGCGCAGTGGCGGGCAGCTTTGGCCACGCCGGCGAATTTAGTGCTGCTGGAAACTCCGTCCAACCCGATGCTGGAGATGGTCGATATGCGGGCAGTGTGCGATCTGGCGCACGCCGCCGGGGCGATCGTGGTGGTGGACAATGTTTTCGCCACCCCCTTGTTGCAGCAGCCGATGGAATTCGGCGCTGACGTGGTGGTGTATTCCTGCACCAAGCATATCGACGGGCAGGGCAGGGTGATGGGCGGCGCGGTGCTGGGGGGGCGGAAATGGATCGACGAGGTGCTGACCCCGTTCGTGCGCAACACCGGTCCAACCCTGTCGCCGTTCAATGCCTGGGCGCTGCTGAAGGGGCTGGAGACCCTGGCGCTACGCGTGGAGGCCGGCTGCCGCAATGCCGCCGCGGTGGCGGATTTCCTCGCCGTGCAGTCAGGGATCGCCCGGGTTTGGTATCCATCGCGCGCGGACCATCCGCAACACGCGCTGGCGATGGCGCAGATGAGTGGCGGCGGGACGCTGGTGACGTTTGAAGTCGTGGGCGGCAAGGACGCCGCGTTCAGGGTCATGAACCGGTTGCGGCTGATTGCCATTTCCAACAACCTCGGCGATGCCAAATCGCTGGTCACCCATCCCGCCACCACCACGCATATGCGCATCGGCGAGGTCGAGCGCGCCCGGCTCGGCATCGCCGACGGCGTGGTGCGGCTGTCGGTCGGGCTAGAGGATTTGCAGGATATTCAGGAGGATCTGGCGAGGGCGCTGACCGCGGCTTGAATCGTCGGGAGCAAAGGGGGAGTATGATCATCGCATGACCGAAGACTATTCCCTGACCACGCGCGGCGTCACCGTTTCGGTCCGGTCCTTCTATCTGGAGGATCAGTCCAAGCCGGAGGAAGGCCGCTCTGTCTGGGCTTATCGGGTGCGCATTGAGAATGGCGGCCGGGAGACGGTGCAGCTGTTGCGCCGAAGCTGGGAGATCACCGATGCGCGCGGTCACACTAAGCGGGTAGACGGGCCGGGGGTGGTGGGCGAGCAGCCGCTGCTGGAGCCGGGCGGCAGCTTCGAATATACCTCCGGCACACCGCTCGATACGCCGTCGGGCTTCATGGTCGGCGCCTATCAAATGCTGGTAACGGATTCCGGCGAGAATTTCGATGTCGCCATTCCGGCTTTCAGCCTCGACAGTCCGCATCAGGCCGGGCGGGTGCACTGACTTGCGGGGCGGCCTGTGGGAACCAATATACTTCGTGTTAGCCTTTCGTCGGTTAGCGGGATCGGCGGCTTCCGGCCCTGATTTCTTACCCTCGGCGCAGATGGAGAAACACCGGTGAACATAATCACTCCGGCGACGTCACGTGCCCTCAGGTCCCGCCCTTCCCGTGAGGAGGCTGAGGCTGCGGTGCGGACGCTGGTGCAATGGGCCGGAGACGACCCGTCGCGCGAGGGCCTGCTCGATACGCCCAAGCGCGTGGTTCGCTCCTATGAGGAGTTCTTTTCCGGCTACGAAATCGATCCCGTGGTGCTGCTGGAGCGCACCTTCGAGGAAACTGACGGCTATGACGAAATTGTGCTGCTGCGCGACATCCGGCTGGAAAGCCATTGCGAGCACCACATGGTGCCGATCATCGGCCGCGCCCATGTCGCCTATCTGCCGCATCGGCGCGTGGTCGGCATCAGTAAGCTGGCGCGCGTGGTGGAAGCCTATTCCAAGCGGCTGCAAATTCAGGAAAAACTGACCTCACAGATCGCCAACACCATCCAGCAGGTGCTGCAACCGCTCGGCGTGGCGGTGGTCATCGAGGCCGCGCATCAGTGCATGTCCACGCGCGGGGTGCATAAATCCGGCGTGACCATGGTCACCAGCCGGATGCTTGGCGCCTTCCGCGACGACCCGTCCACCCGCCGCGAGGTGTTGGCAATGATCGCCAGCCATGGCAATAATGTTTCCGGCGACTGACGCGAAGGCTTATTGGCAGGAGCTCCGGGCGCGGGTGAGCGCCTCGTCGAATGCGGTCAGAACCCGGGCATGGCTGGAACGGTCGTTCATCTTTTCGATTTTTGAAAAACCGCGTTCCCTAGCGACGCCCAGCAGCAGCCGGCTGGCGGAGACCAGCGGGTCGGGCGGACCGATGAACCGCGCCGCATAGCGCAGCGCGCCGACCGCGCAATAACGGCCATCGCGCGTTTCGTAGTCCTGCTGCACCCAGCATCTCTTGTCTTC
>JAYTXR010000315.1:0-4169 GCA_043742865.1 Acetobacteraceae bacterium | reverse complement strand
TTGAAAGCAGCGATTGACACCGTAAGTCTCGCCCGTCTCAATTCTGCATCCTGCCGTTTCGTTGGTGCCGTGGCGTCTATGCTGCTTGAGGCCAACAGGCACGTCCACTTGCAGACTTAGCCTGCCGGCCAGAACATCCGGTCCGGTCAGAATATTGGACCAGGAATACCAGGACATTGGAACTGGGAGCCGCGGCTTGCGTCCTTCGCCGCCGGGCGGCACCCTGGTGGCAACCCTCGGAGACGCACCATGAGCAAAACCTACCGCATCGCGGTCATTCCCGGCGACGGCATCGGCAAGGAGACGGTGCCGGAATCGCTGCGGGTGCTGGATGCGGCGTCACGAAAATTCGGCTTTTCGTTGAAACTCGACGAATATGACTGGTCCTGCGAGACCTATAAAAAGACCGGCGCGATGATGCCGGCGGACGGATTGGAACGGGTGGCGGAGGCCGACAGCATCCTGCTCGGTGCGGTCGGCTTTCCCGGCGTGCCCGACCATATCTCGCTATGGGGCCTGCTGATCCCGATCCGGCGGGGATTTGACCAGTATGTGAACCTGCGGCCGTGCAAACTGATGCCCGGTGTGCGCACGCCGCTGGCCGACCGCACCGAAAAGGACATCGATTTCTATGTGGTGCGGGAGAATACCGAGGGCGAATATTCCTCGGTCGGCGGGCGTATGTTCGAGGGCACCGAGCGCGAGTTCGTGACCCAGCAGGCGGTGTTCACCCGCAAGGGCACCGACCGGATCCTGAAATTCGCCTTCGATCTGGCAATGACCCGGCCGAAGAAGCATCTGACCTCCGCCACCAAATCGAACGGCATCATCCACACCATGCCGTTCTGGGACGAGCGGTTCGCCGAACTCGGCAAAACCTACCCTGAAATCCGCACCGACCAGTACCACATCGATATTCTGTGTGCGCATTTCGTCCAACACCCGGACTGGTTCGACGTGGTGGTCGGCTCCAATCTGTTCGGCGACATCCTGTCCGATCTCGGCCCCGCGGTGGCCGGCTCGATCGGCATTGCGGCGTCGGCCAACATCAATCCAGAGGGTATCTATCCATCGATGTTCGAGCCGGTTCACGGCTCCGCACCCGATATCGCCGGCAAACATATCTGCAACCCGATCGGCCAGATCTGGTCGGCGGCGATGATGCTGGACCATCTGGGCGAGACCGCGGCAGCCGCGGCGATCACCGGCGCGATCGAGACGCTGCTGCAGGATAGCGGTCCGAAAACCCGTGACATGGGCGGCCAGGCCGGCACCGAGGATGTCGGCCGCGCGCTGGCGGAGATCGTCGCGGCTGGTTGATCGAGTGACGGAAGTAAGGCCAGGGGCAGCGCCCCTGGCCTTAACTTCCCTTCACCAATTGCCCTGCGGGCTTGCAGGCAGCAAGGCCGGACCTTATTGTTTGTGTGTATTGCGAGTTATTCGCAACTGGGAGCAAGACCGCGATGGGCGAGGATTTCAGCCGGGGGGATTTCAGCCAGATCGCCCGTAACTGCGAGCGCGCGGTGGTCACGGCATATCGCGACCTGCGCCAGCTCGGCACTGACGACATGGCCGCCTACACCGCCTGCACGACGCTGTATCGCATCCACCACCCGGAAGCTTCGTTGAACGAGGCGCGGCGGCTGGTGGCGGAATGGGTGGACCACCACGTCACCCGTGAATTGCAGGGCTCCACGCCGGGATGCGATTGCGGCTGACCGGCGCCGGATCAGGCGAGCTCCGGCATCCGCGCTGCCGGCTTGCGCAGATTGGCCAGTATTTCATAGGACCGCAGCCGGGCGCCTGGATCGAAAATCTGCGCCGTGACCATCAGCTCGTCCGGCCTGGTTTGCGCGATAAAGCGATCGAGCCCGTGTCGCACGGTGTCGGGCGATCCGACGATGGAGCAGGACAGCGAGTGGTCCAGCATCGCGCGAGCGCGCGGATCGAGGCGTTGTTCCAGATCCTCCACCGGCGGCGGCAGCTTTCCCGGCCGGCCGCTACGCAGGTTCACGAATGCCTGCTGCAACGAGGAATACAGCAGCCGCGCCTCCGCATCGGTATCCGCGGCGAACACATTGACGCCGAGCATCACATACGGAGTCGCCTGCTGGGACGATGGCTGGAAGCCGGCGCGGTAGATCGCCATCGCGTCCATCATCTGGTCCGGCGCGAAATGCGAGGCGAACGCGTAAGGCAGGCCCAGCATGGCCGCGAGCTGGGCGCCGAAGGTGCTTGACCCCAGGATCCACACCGGCACCGACAGGCCCGCACCCGGCACCGCCTGCACCGCCTGGCCGGGTGCGACCGGATGGAAATAATTCAGCAACTCCAGCACATCCTGCGGAAAGCGGTCGGCCTCGCCGGACAGATTGCGGCGCATCGCCCGTGCGGTGGCCTGGTCGGACCCCGGCGCGCGCCCCAGCCCGAGATCGATCCGTCCGGGATGCAGGGCTGCCAGCGTGCCGAACTGCTCGGCGATCAGCAGCGGCGCGTGGTTCGGCAGCATGATGCCGCCGGCGCCGATCCGGATGGTGCGGGTGCCGGCCGCGATATGGGCGAGTGCGACCGCGGTGGCGGCGCTGGCGATGCCGGGCATGTTATGATGCTCGGCCATCCAATAACGCTGATATCCCAGTTTTTCGGCATGGCGCGCGAGCTCCAGTGAGTTGCGCAGCGCCTGGCCGGCATCGCTGCCTTCGGGAACCGGGGAGAGATCGAGGACGGAGAATGGGATCATGCGGAGGTATCTAGGCGATGGCGGCGTCTTCGGTAAGGGAGGCGCCTGCGAGCGGGTTAGCTTTCGTTCATGTAGCGGATTCCGGTTGCAAGGCCGTGGCCGCCGATACAGGCTGCCGGCCCTGGCAACGGGTTAAAAAAGGCGAAATCGCCGAGCGGATACGGGGAGTAAATGAATGGACGCGGCGCTCGAAAAATCAACCATGCGCAAAATCTACATCCGGCTGCTGCCGTTTGCGATTTTGAGCTATTTTCTGGCCTATATCGACCGGATCAATGTGAGTTTCGCCGGGCTGACGATGCGCGGCGATCTGGACATGACCGCCGCGGCCTTCGGCTTCGCCACCGGCACGTTCTACTGGGGCTACTTCCTGTGCGAAGTACCGAGCAACATCATTATGGAAAAAGTCGGCGCGCGGCTATGGATCGCGCGCATCATGATCACCTGGGGTCTGCTGGCCGGAGCGACCGCGATGGTCACCGGACCGACCAGCTACAGTGTCGTGCGCTTCTTCCTTGGCGTCGCCGAGGCCGGCTTCTTCCCCGGCATCGTGCTGTATTTCACCTACTGGTTTCCGACCTACCACCATGCCCGCATCGTCTCGGGCTTTCTGATCGGGCTGCCGATCGCGGTGGCCGGCGGCGCGCCGATCTCCACCGCGCTGCTGAGCCTGGACGGTCTGTTCGGGCTGCGCGGCTGGCAGATTATGTATATCGCCGAGGCCATCCCGACGGTGATTATCGGGATCGCCACGCTGTTCGTGCTGACCGACCGGCCGGAACAGGCAAAATTCCTCACTGCGGAGGAGCGGGACTGGCTGGCCGCCAAATTGCTGTCGGAGCGCCAAGCCAAGGAGGCGGTTAAGACGTTTACTATGTGGGAGGCGATGTTCGACCGCAAGGTGCTGCTGCTGGCGCTGAACTATATCGGCATCGTCACCGCCAGCTTGGGGATGCTGATCTTCATTCCGCAGATCATCAAATCGCTGGGCAATTTTAGCAATATGACCGTCGGCTGGCTGACCATGATCCCGTATATTTGCGCCGGGATTTCGCTGGTGGTTTGGGGCCGGATCTCGGACCGGATGAACGAGCGGCGCTGGAACCTGCTGGCGACCTGCGTGGTGTCCACGATCGGTCTGGTCATCGCCGGCCTGACCATGGGCAGCTGGTGGGCGCTGGTCGGCATGTCGATCGCGGCGATCGGCTTTTATGGCTCCAAAGGGCCGTTCTGGGCCATGCCGCCGATGTTCCTGACCGGCACCGGTGCCGCCGCGGCGATCGCCTGGATCAACTCGATCGGCAATCTGGGCGGGTTTTTCGGGCCGTGGTATGTCGGGTTCATGAAGGACGCCACCGGCAGCTTCGCCGGCGGGCTGTTCGGACTGGCGCTGCTCAGTCTGATCGCGGCGCTGGTCTGTGCGTTCTTC
>JAYTXR010000314.1:0-1679 GCA_043742865.1 Acetobacteraceae bacterium | reverse complement strand
CGCCCGAGCCGAACAGAGGTGCAAAAGCGCCAAGGCGATTTGCGTTCTTAACTCAGGAAACTTTCAAAGCAACAGAACGGTGAATAGGACGGGCTAGTCCTGGCGCTTCGCGCCAACAACCGGACCGGTTAGGCTGCCGGGTCTGCCAGGAGGCCTGCCCCATGACCTATCCTACACATTTGCTGCCCACCACCGTCGTCGGCAGCTATCCGCAGCCGGACTGGCTGGTTAACCGCGAGACGCTGCACCGCCACGGCGTGCCACGCGCGCATGCCCGCGATATCTGGCGCGTGGCCGAACCGTTTCTGGAGCAGGCGCAGGACGATGCCACGATCCTGGCGATCCGCGAGATGGAACGGGCCGGGATCGACATCTTCACCGATGGCGAGATCCGCCGCGAGAGCTATTCCAATCGCTTCGCCCTGGCGCTTCAGGGTATCGATGCCGTGCATCCGGGCGAGCTTCATTCCGCCGCCGGGCGGGCCACCCAGGTGCCGCGGGTGGTGGGGAAAATCCGCCGGCTGGGCGCGGTGGAGCGCCGCGACGCGGCGTTCCTGCGCGACAATACCGGGTTCGCGACCAAGATCACGCTGCCCGGCCCGTTCACGCTGTCCCAGCAGGTGAAGAACGAATTCTATGCCGACGAGGCGGAAATGGCGATGGACTACGCCATCGCCGTCAACGAAGAACTGCACGACCTGAAGGCAACCGGCGTCGATGTGCTGCAACTGGACGAGCCCTGGGTGCGCACCGCACCCGACAAGGCGCTGCGTTTCGGCCTCGCGGCGATCAACCGGGCCTTGCAGGGGATCGAGGGGCCGACCGTGGTGCATCTGTGCTTCGGCTATGCCGCCATCGTGCGCGACAAACCCAGCGGCTACAGCTTCCTGCCGCAGCTGGCCGACACGATCGCCCGGCAGATATCGATCGAGGCGGCGCAGCCGAAGCTGGATCTGGGCGTGCTGCGCGATCTCGCCGGCAAGCAGATCCTGCTCGGCGTGCTCGATCTCGGCGACCCCCACGTGGAAACCGCCACGCAGGTCGCTGAGCGGATCCGCAACGGGTTAAAATATGTCGAGCCGGCAAACCTGATCGTCGCGCCCGATTGCGGCATGAAATACCTGCCGCGCGAAATCGCTTTTGGCAAGCTGAAGGCGATGGTCGAGGGGGCGGCGATCGTGCGCCGGGAACTGACCGGCTGACCCCGCTCAGGGCAGGATCCGCACCGCCACGGCGGTGACGTTGTCGGTGGCGTGACGCGCCAGCGCGGCCGCGATCAGCGCCTTGGCCGGGTCGGGAGCGGCCAGCAATCCGGCCAGCTCCGGGTCGGGCAGCACCTTGTTCAACCCGTCGCTGCACAGCAGCAGCCGGTCGCCGGCCTGCAGCGTGCCGCTGACCTCGTCCAGCGCGAAGCCGGCATCCTCGGCGCCCACCGCGCGGGTGATGACATTGCCTCGGGGATGGTTCACCGCCTCCTCGGCGGTGATGGCGCCGGCATCCACCAATGTCTGCACCAGGCTGTGGTCGCGGGTGATCTGGGTCAGCGCGTCGCCGCGCAGCAGGTAGGCGCGCGAATCGCCGGCCCAGAGGCAGGTGTATAGCGGCCCCCGCGCCACCAGCACGACCAAGGTGGAGGCGACCATCACGCCCTGGCCGCGACTTGTGGCTTCGGAGCCCAT
>JAYTXR010000313.1:0-11433 GCA_043742865.1 Acetobacteraceae bacterium | reverse complement strand
AGTCGCGTGGAACTGGTTGATCGCGGACCCCCAGCGCATCCGCTCAATCGGAAACCGCGAGTGGGCAGAGGTCAATGTCTAGGACGGTTGGTATTACTCAATTGACAAATTATAGGCTCGCTGTTGCCGCGCCTAAGCCACGCCCCCGCTGGCGAATGGCTGCACTCGTGTTTGGATTGGTGACAATCGGAATGACTTCTTGGGCTGGTTATAGGGCATCCATCGATTGGTCGACACTGCCGAAATCCTTTGAAGGTTTGCGCCACGGGCAGATTTGGAATGATGGAGGTATCCCCGCGATCGTGGAATGACCCCTTGAGGCGCGCATGCCGCCCGTCAGCTTCGTGCGAATATCAAGATTTTCGGGAACTCGGCCAAGGCCAGATTTTTCAATGAGTTGCAGGTTCCGAATCATACGACCGAAAAGGAGGCTCATAACGCGGGAGTTTCGGTCGTCGGATGCTTCGCGTGTAGATAGGTTCCGGGTTTGTCGTCCCAAGCCCAATTTCCGAAAGATAGGACCGGAATAAGTCCCCGACGCCGCATCGCGACACGGGTCCGATGTCCGGTTAGTATCAGCCGGTCCATCATCCAGGGGGTCGAATGCGAACGGCATTGCTCCCCACGGCATCCATCGCTTGCCGCACGCGTGGGTCCAGCAGGGCGGCCAGTTCCGCTTCGTGCTGGTATTCCGGCATTCGCGCGTCGAGGATCGCGTCGCGCCGGCTGGCGGGGTGGAAATAGATTTCGCTGGTCCCGTCCGGCAGATGGGGCGCCAGGCGCAGCAGACGCTCGGCGGTCATCCGCCCGCTCCAGGCGATGCCGAACAGATGATCGTTGGTCGCCATCCCGGCCCGCTCGGTCTGGCGCCGCAGCAGTCGCGTCCAGCGATACAGCGCGCGCGCCCCGAGGCCGGTCGGCTCGCCGCAGGCGGCCATCACATCGGGCGGCTCGGCGGGAATACGCACCGCGCGCAAGCCGAACTCCCGGCCAATCCCGATCAGCATCCGCCCCACAATTGGGTGCAGATGCATGTGTTTATGCGCGTTGGCGTGGTCCAGAGGCAGGCCAGTAGCCGCGAAGGCGGCGAACTGCGCGCGGATCTCCGCCGCCAATTGCCGCCGCACGCCGGGGCGGAAGAAATACCTCAACCCCAGCCGCAGCTGATCCGACGGAAACTGCCCGCCCGCATCCACCAGATCGGGAATAACCGCCGGCGCCAGCACCGCCGGCCCCTCGATCACCACCAGATGCAGCCCCACCCGCAACCCAGGCATCGCCCGCGCCCGGCGAACGGCGTCATCGGCGGCCGCACCCGCCACCATAAGACTGGCCGCCTGGAGAATGCCCTCGCGATGCGCGCGCTCGATGCCCTCGTTGACCGCCTCGGATAATCCGAAATCGTCCGCGGAGACGATCACCCGCCTCATGGCAAGCAAGGCCAAGGGGCGCTGCCCCTTGGAACCCCGCCAAAGGGCCAAGCCCTTTGGAAACCGCCGACATTTTTGAAGGAATGGGCGGACGAGACGGTGCGAACACCCTCACCATAGCCCGCCCATTCCTTCAAAAATAACCGGGTGTCCAGAGGCTCGCCTCTGGCGGGGTTCCAGGGGGCAGCGCCCCCTGGCCTTGCTTCCTTCAAGCCGCGGTCGAACGTTCGCGGAGGAACTGGAAGAACTCAACGCCCTCGCGCAGGCGGCGCTTCATCATTTGCGGGCTGCGGACCATTTCGCCGACGATCGCGGCGATCTTCGGGGCGCGGAAATAGAACTTCCGGTAGAAGGTTTCCACGCTGTCGAAGATTTCGGTGTGCGACAGATGCGGGTAGTGCAGCGGCGCGATCTGGATGCCGTGTTCGTCGATCAGCTCGGCATGTTCGGCGTCCAGCCAGCCGTTTTCCATCGCCTGCTTGTACAGGAACGTGCCGGGATAGGGCGCGGCCAGCGACACCTGCAGCGTGTGCGGATTGATCTCGGTGGCGAAGCGGATGGTTTCCTGGATGGTCTCGCGGGTTTCGCCGGGCAGGCCGAGAATGAAGGTGCCGTGGATCTTGATGCCGAGCTCGTGGCAGTCCTTGGTGAACTGCTTGGCGACATCGATCAGCATGCCCTTTTTGATGTTGTGCAGGATCTGCTGGTTGCCGCTTTCGTAGCCCACCAGCAGCAGCCGCAGGCCGTTATCGCGCAACACCTTCAGCGTCTCGCGCGGCACGTTGGCCTTGGCGTTGCAGGACCAGGTGACGCCGAGCTTGCCCAGTTCCCGGGCGATCGCCTCGGCGCGCGGAAGGTTGTCGGTGAAGGTATCGTCATCGAAAAACACTTCCCGAACCTGGGGGAAGTATTTCTGCGTCAGGCGTATTTCCTCGGCCACGTGTTCGGGGCTGCGCACGCGGTAGCGGTGGCCGCCGACGGTCTGCGGCCACAGGCAGAACGTGCAGCGGCTTTTGCAGCCGCGGCCGGTGTACAGCGACACGTACGGGTGTTGCAGGTAGCCGATGAAATAGTCTTCGATACGCAGGTCGCGCTTATAGACCTCGGTCACGAACGGCAGCTGGTCCATGTCCTCCAGCACCGCGCGGTCCTTGTTGGTCACCAGCTCGCCGTCGCGGTTGCGCCAGGTGATGCCGTCGATGCTGGCCCAGTCGCGCCCTTCGGCGACCTCCAGGCAGGTGAAGTCGAATTCGTTGCGGGCGACGAAATCAATCACCTCGCCCTTTTGCAGGCTTTCGATCGGCTGCACCGCCACCTTGGCGCCCACAAAGCCGATCTTCAGCGCCGGGTTCGCGGTTTTCATCGCCTCCGCCACCTTCACGTCCGAGGCGAAGGAAGGGGTCGAGGTATGGATGATGCAGAGCTCGAAATCGCGCGCCTGCCGCGTCACCGTCTCCAGGCTGATGCGGGCCGGCGGGGCGTCGATCAGCTTGCTGCCGGGCACCAGGGCGGCCGGCTGGGCCAGCCAGGTCGGATACCAGAACGACTTGATTTCCCGCTTCGCCTGGTAGCGCGAGCCGGCGCCGCCGTCGAACCCGTCGGTGGAGGGCGGCTGTAGGAACAGGGTCTTCATCATGGCGGGTTCAATACCTTCAGAGGCCGGACCGTAGGCCCGGTGCGGGCGAGGACAGGGAGACGGGGCCGTCGGCGTGCAATCTATGGCCACGCCATTCCACGCTGTGTCCGCCATAGCTCGCGATCATCACGACGACCGACATCAGCTCGCGCAATGGCAGAAGCCAGAACGGCGCGCGAAAAGCAAGCCCAGCGCGCAAAGAAAGGCCTGGCTGGAGCGGCGCCAATGCCCGGTCGATACCGCGGGCGACGATCGCGCGAAAAATCCAGGTGGCCGCGAACAGAACCGCCGTCCACGCGGCGGCGCCGGATACCAACAGCGCCAGCGCCGCCCAGACCAGCGGAAATTGCAGGCAGGATGCGGCGAAGGCGGTGGGTTCCAAGGCTCGGATGGTGCGTGCCCAGCGCAGCTCGTGGTGGAAAAGCTCGGCGATCCGCGTCTCCGGCACCGTGGTCGCCGGCACCGTGCCGGCAATCCGGACATCCAGGCCCAGGCCGCGGACCCGGCGTCCCAGCGCGTTGTCGTCGGCCAGATGCGCCACCAAAGCTGGCAGGCCGCCTAGCCGCACCAATGTCTCGCGCCGCAGCGCCATGGTCGCCCCCAGGCAGTCCTGCCGTCCCATCGCCCGCGCCAGCAAGGCGCCCGGCAGGAAGTAATGCGTGATCGCCATCGCGCCCAGGGCCCCGATCGCCGTGGGCGCGGCCGGCAGGCCGGCATAAAGCGTGGTGGCCAGCCCGCAGCCGGGCTGCTCCAGCGTCGCCACCAGCCGCTCCAGATAATCCGGCCCCACATGCAGATCGGAATCGGCGATCACCAGCAGATCATGCCGGGCGGCCGGCAGCATGTTGATCAGATTGCCGATCTTGCGGTTCGGGCCATGCTGTGTCGGATCGACCACCACGGTGAAATCGGCGTCGGGAAACCGCGCGCGCAGGATATCCACCACCGCCAGCGCGGCGTCGGTCGGGCTCTGCACGCCGAACACGATCTGACAGGGCCAGCCATTCTGCCGGCAAAGCGACGACAGCGCCGCCTCCAGCAACGGCTCATCGCCATAGAGCGGCTTCAGCACCGTGACCGGGGTAAGCTGGCGGGGTGCCGATCGCGGGCTGGCTGCGAAATGCACCGCCAACCGCCAGCCGAACAGCGCCTGGCCGAGGCCCAGCAAACTCAGCAGCCCAGCTATATAGGAAAGCCAGATTATATCCATATCAGAATTAGTTGAGCGCGCCGCCCGACAGGTCCTGCACCTTCTTTTTCAGGCTGCCGATCAGCGCGATGGCGCCGCCCTGGGCCAACAGGGAGCGGAAATCCGATCGTTGCACCGCCACCCGGCTGATCGTGCCGTCCAGCAGCACATCCACCGCCCGCCAGCCGGTGTCCATCTGACGCATCACGTAATCCAGCCGGGTCGGCGCGCCGCTGCTGGGCACCAGGCGGGTCGCCACCACCTGGTCGGTGCCGACGGCGCGCAGATCGGGCAGTAGCTCGAAGCGCTCGCCGCCGAAATCGTCGAAATTGGCGACATAGGACGCGATGGTGAACTGGCGGAACACCGTCAGCAGGTCGGCCCGCTCCGGCTCCGCCATGCCGGCCCAGGCCTGGCCGACCGATACCCGCAGGATGCCGGGCACGTCGAACGCATGCTCGACGATCGGCGCCAGCATGCCGAATCGGGTGACGAAGGGCATTTTGGCACCTGCCTTCATGACCTGGATCAACCCGGCATTCAGCGCCGCGATCGGTTCGGAAACCAGGTTGAAATCAGCCGCGTCGGAGTATCGCGGCCGGACCAGCAGGCTGCTGGCCAACACCCCGGTTGCCACCAAGCCAAACCACGCGCGGCGCCCTACCCTTGTCATCGCGCGACAATCATGGTGGCGGACATTACCGCGCCGCCGATGGCGTCGATGGCGACCCGGACGATATCCTTGGTGGTCAGCCCGGCCTGGATCAGCTGTTTGGTCTGGCTGTCATGGTCGATGAACACATCCGGCAAGGTCATCGGGCGTATCTTCAAGCCCCGGTCCAGCAGCCCCTTCCAGGCCAGATGCTGCATCACCGCCGCACCGAAGCCGCCCGCGGCACCCTCCTCGATGGTGATCAGAACCTCGTGGTGGCGGGCCAGCTGCTCGATCAGGCCGGTGTCCAGCGGCTTGGCGAAACGCGCATCGGCGACCGTGGTGGACAGCCCGCGGGCCGCCAGCTCGTCGGCCGCGCGCAACGCATCGGCAAGCCTGGTGCCCAGCGACAGGATCGCCACGCTGGCGCCCTCGCGCAGGATGCGGCCCTTGCCCAGGGCCAGAATTTCGCCGCGCGCCGGCAGCGCGATGCCGGTGCCCTCGCCGCGCGGATAGCGCAGCGCGCTCGGCCGGTCGTCGATCGCCGCCGCGGTTGCCACCATGTGCACCAGCTCGGCCTCGTCGGACGGCGCCATCAGCACGATGCCTGGCAGGCAGCTCAGATACGCGATGTCGAAGCTGCCGGCATGGGTCGCCCCGTCATTGCCGACCAGCCCGGCCCGGTCCATCGCGAAGCGCACCGGCAGGCCCTGGATCGCCACGTCGTGCACCAGCTGGTCATAGCCGCGCTGCAGGAACGTCGAGTAGATCGCGCAGAACGGCTTGATCCCCTCGGTCGCCAGCCCGGCGGCGAAGGTCACCGCGTGCTGCTCGGCGATGCCGACATCGAAGGTCCGGTCGGGAAACACTTTCGCGAACCGGTCCAGGCCGGTGCCGGACGGCATGGCCGCGGTGATCGCAACGATCGCCGGGTCGCGCCTGGCTTCCTCGATCAGCGCATCGGCGAACACCTTCTGATAGGCCGGCGGTCCTGGCGGGGCCTTGACCTGCTCGCCGGTGATGACGTTGAACTTCGACACGCTGTGCAGCTTGTCGGCCGAGTTTTCCGCCAACGCGTAGCCCTTGCCCTTCTGGGTGATCACGTGCACCAGGATCGGACCGATATCCTCCGCCTCGCGCACATTGCGCAGCACCGGCAGCAGATGATCGAGGTTATGGCCGTCGATCGGGCCGACATAATAGAACCCCAGCTCCTCGAACAGGGTGCCCCCGGTCAGCATGCCGCGGGCATACTCCTCGGCGCGAAGTGCTGTGCGCTCGAGGCCGCGCGGGAAGCGCTTGGCCATCTTCACCGCCAGCTCGCGCAGGGTCAGAAAGCGGCGCGAGGACATCAGCCGCGAAAGATAGGCGCTCATTGCCCCCACAGGCGGCGCGATCGACATGTCGTTGTCGTTCAGCACCACGATCAGCCGCGAGTGCAGCGAGCCGGCGTTGTTCATCGCCTCATAGGCCATGCCGGCGCTCATCGAGCCGTCGCCGATCACCGCGATCACGTTGCGGTCGTCGGCGGCAAGATTGTCGCGCTCGCGCTCGGCGGGGCTCGCCGCCGCGTGGCGCGCCGTTTTGAGGTCGCGCGCCACCGCCATCCCCAGCCCGGCGGAGATCGAGGTCGAGGAATGCGCCGCCCCGAACGGATCATATTCGCTTTCGGACCGCCGGGTGAAGCCCGACAGCCCGCCGCCCTGGCGCAGCGTGCGGATGCGGTCGCGCCGCCCGGTCAGGATCTTGTGCGGATAGGCCTGGTGCCCGACATCCCAGATCAGCCGGTCCTTCGGCGTGTCGAACACCGCGTGCAGCGCCACCGTCAGCTCCACCACGCCCAACGCCGAGCCCAGATGCCCGCCGGTGACCGACACCGCGTCGATCGTCTCCGCCCGCAACTCATCGGCCAGCTGGCGAAGCTGCGCGGGCGAGAAATTTCGCATCTCCGCGGGGATGCGGACACGGTCCAACAGCGGCGTGAGGTGGGGCATCGGTCTGGGTTGCCTTCAGCTGCGCCGGTTCACCACGAAAGCCGCGAGCGCGCGCAAACCATCGGCGCGTTCGTCAAAGCCATCGAGATGAGCCACGGCCTGTTCACTTAACATCCATGCATGGGTTCGGGCGTTCTCAACGCCGAGGATGGCGACCATGGTCGCCTTGCCCGCCGCCGCATCCTTGCCGGTCGCCTTGCCGGTTTCCTGCGCGGTGCCCTCGGCATCCAGCAGGTCATCGGCGATCTGGAACGCGGTGCCGAGATCGGCGCCATAGGCCGCCAGCGCCCGGCGTTGTGACGCCGAGGCCCGCCCGAGGATGGCGCCGGCCTCGGCGCTGAACTGAATCAGCCGTCCGGTCTTCAGCGCCTGCAGCCGTGTTACCTCCATCGCCGTCAGCGCCCGGCCCTCCGCTTCGATGTCGATCATCTGCCCGCCCGCCATGCCCCGCGAGCCCGCCGCATGACCCAGCGCCAGCACCAGATCGCAGCGCGCGGCAGGGTCGGAATGGGTTTCCGGCTCGGCCAGCACCTCGAAGGCCCGCGCCTGCAGCGCATCCCCGGCCAAAATCGCGGTCGCCTCGTCGAAGGCCTTGTGGGTGGACGGCTTGCCGCGGCGCATATCGTCATCGTCCATCGCCGGCAGATCGTCGTGGATGAGGGAATAAGCATGCAGCATCTCGATCGACGCCGCCACCCGGGCGGCACAGGTCTCGGCAACCGCGAACAGCGAGGCGGTTTCCATGACCACGAACGCGCGCATCCGTTTGCCGCCACCCAATGCCGCATAGCGCATGGCTTCCAGCAGCCGTGCCTCCAGCCCGGCAACCGGCGGCAGCAATCCATCCAGGCATTGTTCCATAATCGCGGCGACCCGCGCCATGCCTCCGGCCAGGTCGAATACATCGGCACTCTGGGTCATCGATCCGCTATCCTGGCCAACATTCTTGCTCACCGCCCCCAAAACCAATCGCCCACCGAACCACCCGAGCAGCCGTTCCCGCCGCCATAAAAGCGGTCATAATCGGATTCTCCCCATACGGAGATATGGTCTCTACCCGCCAACCGCCGCTGAGTCCCATCTGTGGTAAAAATGCAACATATTGGTGGGCGTCAAGGGCATCCAGCGCCTGGTTTTGCGCGTCGGATCCGGATATCGCGCCATCCGACCCGTGCGGCGCGCGCCATCCGGGGCCTATCGGCATTGTGAGTACAGGGTCATTATGCCATATCCGGCAAGGCAAATTCGGTTTGGTTACGCCAAAGCTTGGAGTGTGTGCATGATTCGCGTCGTACTGGCCCAGCCTAGAGGTTTCTGTGCCGGCGTCGAACGGGCGATCGAGATCGTCGAACGGGCGCTGAAGAAATACGGCCCGCCGATCTATGTCCGCCATGAGATCGTCCACAACACCCATGTGGTCGAGGATCTGCGCACCCGCGGCGCGGTGTTCGTCGACGAACTCGACGAGGTGCCGGCCGGTGCCATGACCATATTCAGCGCCCATGGCGTGGCCAAGCGGGTCGAGGAACTGGCCGCCCAGCGCGGCCTGCCGGTGATCGACGCCACCTGCCCTCTGGTCGCCAAGGTGCATAACGAGGGCCGCCGCTACGCCGCCCAGGGGAGGGAAATCGTGCTGGTCGGCCATGCCGGCCACGCCGAGGTGGAGGGCACCATCGGCCAGGTGCCCGGCAAGGTGCATCTGGTGCAGACCGTCGGCGATGTCGCGCTGCTGGAGGTCGCCGACCCCCGCAAGCTGTCCTACATCACCCAGACCACCCTGTCGGTGGACGACACCAGGCTGATCATCGCCGCGCTGATCGGGCGTTTCCCCGAAATCGTCGGACCCGATGTGCGCGACATCTGCTATGCCACGCAGAACCGCCAGTTCGCGGTGCGCGAACTGGCCATCGCCGTGGACATGATCCTGGTGGTCGGCAGCCGCAACAGTTCCAATTCCAACCGTCTGCGCGAAATCGGCGAGGAACTCGGCAAGCCGTCCTACCTCATCGACGACGCCGGCGCGCTCGACCCCGCCTGGTTTGCCGGCATCGATCCCGGCGTCGGGATGGCGGTCGGCGTCACCGCCGGCGCGTCCGCGCCTGAGATGCTGGTCCAGGGCGTGATCGAAGGCCTGCGCCGGTTTGGCGAGGTAACCGTGTCCACCCTGGCCGGCGTGGCGGAGGATGTCCGCTTCCGCTTCCCCGCTCAACTCGCTGACGCCTGAAGAAAGTAGCAAACAAGTCATGGCTGTTCCGTTAAATCAGGTGCTTCGTGTCGGCGCCTATGTGGTCAGGCAGCATCTGATCGGGCGTAAGCGCTACCCGCTGGTGCTGATGCTGGAGCCGCTGTTCCGCTGCAACCTGGCCTGCGCCGGCTGCGGCAAGATCGACTACCCCGCCGAGATCCTGAACCAGCGTCTTTCCATCGCCGAATGCCTGGAAGCGGTCGATGAATGCGGCGCGCCGGTGGTGGTGATCGCCGGCGGCGAGCCGCTGCTGCACAAGGAAATCCACGAGGTCGTGGAGGCCTGCGTGGCGCGCAAGAAGTTCGTCATCGTCTGCACTAACGCGCTGCTGCTGGAAAAGAAGCTGGACCTGTTCAAGCCCGGCCCGTACTTCACCTGGTCGGTGCATCTGGATGGCGGGCGCGAGGAGCACGACCGTTCGGTCTGCCAGGACGGCGTCTATGACCGCGCGGTGGCGGCGATCCTGGAAGCCAAGCGGCGCGGGTTTCGCACCATCATCAACGCCACGCTGTTCGACAACGCCGAGCCGGAAAAAGTCGCGGCCTTCTTCGATGACATGACCGCGATGGGCGTGGAGATCAGCGTGTCGCCGGGCTATGCCTATGAGCGCGCACCCGACCAGCAGCATTTCCTCGCCCGCCAGAAGACCAAGGAGCTGTTCAGGGGTATTTTTGCCCGCCAGAAGACCGCCCGGAAGACCGGCAAGAAGAAATGGCAGTTCAACCAGTCCTCGATGTTCCTCGACTTCCTGGCCGGCAACCAGCAATTCCACTGCACGCCCTGGGGCAATCCCACCCGCACCTATTTCGGCTGGCAGCGCCCCTGCTATCTGCTTGGCGAGGGTTATGCCAAGACGTTCACGGAGCTGATGGAAACCACCGAGTGGGACAAATACGGCACCGGCAACTACGAAAAATGCGCCAATTGCATGGTTCATAGCGGCTACGAGGCCACCGCGGTGACGGAGTCCGTGCGCAAGCCCTGGAAGGCGCTGGCGCAGGCGGTGCGCGGCATCCGCACCGAAGGCAAGATGGCGCCGGAAATCCCGCTCGATCGCCAGCGGCCGGCCGACTATGTGTTCTCCCGCCATGTCGAACAGGCGATGGGCCGGCTGAAGCACAGCAACAAAACGCCCTCGCTCGAAGCGGCGGCGGCGGAGTAGGGGAAACCGATGCCAGCCTATCTGATGGCCAATATCGAGATCACCGACCCGGCGGGGTTCGAGACCTATCGCGCCCGGGTTCCCGCCGTGGTGGCGCAGTTCGGCGGCAAATACCGCATTCGCGGCAACCCACCGACCCTGGCGGAAGGCAAACCATTCTTCACCCGCCTGACCGTGCTCGAATTCCCGTCGATGGAAGCGATCCAAACCTTCTACGACAGCCCCGAATACGCCCCCCTGCTGGCCATCCGCATCGCCACCACCAAATCAGACGTGGTCTTTATGCCGGGCGTCGATTGAGGTCGCCGTCGGGTGGCTAGCCCTGGAGCCACCCACCCTGCAGATTTACTATGCGTTCTTCGGCGACTGCCGATAACCGGCAAAACCAACACCCAGGACGCCGATTAGCATCAATGCCCAGGTTGCTGGCTCGGGAACCGACATTGCCTGGAACTCCAGCCCGTCGACGAATAGCCCGCCAGGCGCCGCGAAGCTGCTGAGTTCAATCCCAGCCGTCGTGAAGTGATGGACTTCGCCAAACGTGCCGATCCAGAGGGTGGAGTCGGTCGAGTCCCATGCAAGCCCCCCGGTATCGAACGAGGTCGAAAAGACAGGGCCTGAGAACACGCCGGCGGTCGTCATCTGGAAGACCTCGCGGCCTAGCTGATCGCTCACCCAGAACTGTGACCCGTCCCAGGCCATGCCCACGGGTGTGCCAGAGGCGCCAAGCGGGCTGAGAAATTGGGTGGTGCTGCCCGTCGTGAGGTCGATCCGGTCATAGGTATGGTTATAGTAGTTGGCCCGCCAAAGATGATTCGGGTCGCCTGGGTTGAAGGCCATGTCCTCATACGGATGACTGCCACCGGGGACGGTTCCGTTCGGTACGGGCGTCACACCGTCAACCAGGCTGTTGAGGCCGTAGCGGTTGATGATGAACGGGGCCGCGAGGTAGATGGACCCGGTCGTCGGGTCGATGGCCACTCCCGTCATCGACGAATTAGGGAATGATTGCAGGACGTTGCCAGATCGATCGACGTTGTACAGCGTGGCGGCATCCACGACGAAACTGTCGTTTCCGAGCCAAAGCGAGTTCCCGAATGAGGCCGCGAGGGCGGTTTGGCTGAG
>JAYTXR010000312.1:0-10188 GCA_043742865.1 Acetobacteraceae bacterium | reverse complement strand
TGGCCTTGCCTAATAATTACGCAGCCCGCCCGAACAGCCCGCCCAGTTTGGCCAGGATTGTCAGCTGCTGGTCGGCATCGCCATATAACTTGTCTATCATTGTCATGCGCTTGAAATAATGGCCGACCTTATATTCCATGGTCATGCCGATACCGCCATGCAGCTGCACGGCCTCCTGCCCGACCTGGCGCCCGGCCCGGCCGATCTGCACCTTGGCGGCGGAAATCGCCCGTTTGCGCTCGATCGGGTTCGCCTCGTCGGCCATCACCGTGGCGTACAACGCCATGCTGCGCGATTGCTCCACGCCTATCAGCATGTCCACCGCGCGGTGCTGCAACGCCTGGAACTCCCCGATTGCGCGGCCGAACTGTTTTCTAGTTTTCAGATAGTCCAGCGTCAGTTCCTGCATCGACGACAGGACGCCCACCGCCTCCGCGCACAGGGCGGCGATGGCGCGATCGACCGCGTGCTCGATCCCCGCCAGCGCGGCCTCCGGTTCCCCGACGGCTTCCCCGGCCACGTTGGCGAAGCTGATCTCCGCCCCGCGCATGCCATCCTGGGTCGGATAGCCCCGCCGGGTCACGCCGGCGGAGGCCGCGTCCACCAGAAACAGCCCGATGCCGTCGCGGTCCCGCTGGCCGCCGGAAACACGCGCTGTCACCAGGATCCGGTCGGCGCAATCGCCGTGCAAAACAACGCTCTTGGCGCCGCTGATCCGCCAGCCCCCGCCCTCGCGCCCAGCCCCATCCCGGACCGCCGTCGTGGTCACATCGGCAAAATCATAGCGCGAATGCCGCTCGACATGGGCGAAGGCCAACAGCCGCCTGCCATTGGCAATCGCGGTCAGATTTTGCATTTTCTGGGCGGCATTGCCCATCGTGCGGAGCAGCCCACCGCACAGGATCACGGTGGCAAAATACGGCTCCAGCACCAGGCCGCGGCCGAACGCCTCCATCACCAGCATCGTCTCCACCGGCCCGCCGCCATAGCCGCCGTACTGCTCCTCGAACGGCAGCCCCAGCAAACCCAATTCTGCCAGCTGCCCCCAAACCGCCCGGCTCCAGCCATCCGGCTCGGCCAGATAGCTCTTGCGGGCTTCAAACCCGTATTTATCCGCCACCAGCCGGTCCACGCTGTCTTTCAACAGCCGCTGGTCGTCGCTCAGATCGAAATCCATCTTTTTACAGTCCTAAAATGGCCTTGGCGACGATGTTGCGCTGGATCTCGTTGGACCCGCCATAGATCGACACTTTCCGATTATTGAAATACTCCGGCGCCGCCGTCATCGCGGATGTCGATCCGATGACCGGCTCGTTGGACCCATCCTCCTGCCATTGATACGGCAACACATACGGCCCCACGACATCCATCACCAATTCGGTCAGCGCCTGCTGAATGTCGGAGCCCTTGATCTTCAGGATCGATGAGGCCGGATTGGGCTTGCCCTTCACCTGGCGGCGCTCATCGGCGACCACGCGGAGCTGAGTCATTTCCAGCGCTTTCAGTTGCACCTCGATTTCGGCAATCCGTTCCTGAAACCGCAGATCCTCCGAAAGCGGCGCGCCGCCGGCGAATTCCAGTTTCGCCAGTTCCTTGATCCGCATCACCTGCGCCTTGGACTGACCGACGCGGGCAATGCCGGTACGCTCGTTGCCCAGCAGGAATTTGGCGTAGTCCCAGCCTTTGTTCTCCTCGCCCACCAGGTTTTCGGCCGGCACCTCGACATCGTCGAAAAACACCTCGTTCACCTCGTGGCCACCATCGATGGTCTGGATCGGGCGCACGGTGATGCCCTTGGTGTTCATATCGATCAGCAGGAACGAGATCCCCTCCTGCTTCTTGGCCGCCGGATCGGTGCGCACCAGGCAGAAGATCCAGTCGGCGTACTGGGCCAGGGTGGTCCAGGTTTTCTGGCCGTTGACGATGTATTTGTCGCCGACGCGCTCGGCTTTCGTCCGCAGGCTGGCCAGGTCTGAACCCGAGCCCGGCTCGGAAAATCCCTGGCACCACCAGATATCCAGATTGGCGGTCTTGGCCAGGAAACGCTGCTTGGTGGCATCCGAGCCGAACTGCGCGATCACCGGTCCGACCATGGAGGCATTGAACGCCAGCGGGCCAGGCACACCGGCCTGCTGCATCTCGTCCTGGTACAAATACAGTTCTACCGGCGACCAGCTCTGCCCGCCATGCGCCACCGGCCAGTTCGGCACCGCCCAGCCTTGCGCATTCAGGATGCGGTGCTGGGTGACAATATCCTCCCGGGTCAGTTCAATCCCGTCGCGAACCTTGTCGCGGATCGCCTCGGGGATCTCCGAGCGAAAGAACTTTCGCGCTTGGTCGCGAAACGCAAGCTCGGCCGGCGTGAAGCTCAGATCCATATTGCTGTCTCCCAGATCGATATACCAAACGGCGCATTGCCTGCGCCCAGCCGCAAGCCAGCCCTACTCGGCGGCGGCCTGCTTGAGCCGGGCCGAGAAAGTCTTGCGGAATTTCGCCACCTTCGGCCCGACGACGGCCTGGCAATAGCCGGTGAACGGGTTGCGCGCGAAGTAGTCATGGTGTTCGGGTTCGGCCGGGTAGAACACCGTCAAGGGCTCGATTTGCGTCACCAGCTTGCCCGGCCAGATTTTCTGCGCCGTCACTTCGGCCAGCACCGCCTCGGCGGCGACGCGCTGGGTGTCCGAATGGGTCAGGATGATCGAGCGATACTGGGATCCGACATCATGGCCCTGGCGGTCCTGGGTGGTCGGGTCATGGATGGAGAAGAACACCCGCAGCAAATCCTCATAGGATAGTTCCGACGGGTTGAAATCGATCTGCACCACCTCCGCATGCCCGGTGGTGCCCGAGCAGACCGCCTTGTAGCCGGGATTCTCCGTTTTGCCGGCGGCGTAGCCCGACATCACGGCGCTGACGCCGCGCAAATCCTTGTAAACCGCTTCCAGGCACCAGAAGCAGCCGCCACCCAAAGTCGCTTTCTCGGTCATCGGAACCCTCTGCTTGCTATAGGTCTGCGCAGGATATAGCCCTGGAGGGCCAGCAGACCAGAGCGGCGCAGGACATTCAGTTCGACGTCCCGGGTCAGACAGCGCATAATGTCGGGATTTTTGCCACCTCTTCGGCCAACTCGCGTTCGGCCCGCCAAAGATCATGCGCCTGTTGCAGCCGAAGCCACAGTCCCGGGCCATTGCCGCATAACTTACCCAGCCGGACCGCCATCTCCGGCGTGACCGCGGATTTCTCCGCCAGGATGGCATGCAGAGTCTGGCGCGAAACGCCAAGATTTTCCGCCACCTGCGTTACCGTCAGCCGCAACGCGGGAAGTATGTCCTCCCGAAGCACCTCCCCCGGATGCATCGGCTGCCATGCCGGCGGGCCTTTTACGCGGTATTCGGTCATGTTTATCACCCACGGATGACACGCTGAAAATCCTTTAAGCCTCAAAGGCTCGGTCCATCTAGTCGATGATCTGGATTTTGTCAAGCATAGGTTGACATTCTGACAAGGCTACCCTTACGTCCAAGCATGATCCGATCGTTCAAGAGTCGCGCGCTATCCCTGCTCTGGGACAAATCCGATACCACTCGTATTCGGCCAGACTTGATCCGGCGACTGCGAAGACGTCTTATCCTATTAAATGAGGCACGCGTGCCGGAAGACATGAACCTGCCCGGCTTCAACTTTCATAAACTGCGCGGAAAACCCACCCGCTACACCGTCCACGTCAACGGCCCCTGGTGCGTCACCTTCGAGTGGGACAGCGAAGACGCTGTTCGAGTGGACCTGGAGCAATACCACTGACACCTCGACAAGAACGCTGCTACGCCGACGCGTTCTTCCCGCCATACCGGCGCACCCGCAAATCCGCCTGCTCCTTGTGCCCGGCGAAATTCTCGATGGCGCACAGCCGCGAGCAGTACTCGCCGATCATCGCCGAGGCCTCGTCGGTCACTTCCTGATAAGTGACGGTCTTCAGGAATTTTCCCACCCACAGCCCGCCGGTGTAGCGCGCCGCCTTCTTGGTCGGCAGCGTGTGGTTGGTGCCGATCACCTTGTCGCCGTAAGCGACATTGGTCTGCTTGCCGAGGAACAGCGCGCCGTAATTGGTCATCCGCTCCAAAAACCAGCGCGGATTTTCGGTCAATACCTGCACATGTTCGGACGCGATGCGGTCCGCCTCCGACAGCAATTCCTCGTCGGTGTCGCATAGAATGATCTCGCCGCAATCGCGCCAGGCGATTGACGCCACATCCGCGGTCGGCAGCACGCGCAGCTGGCGCTGAATTTCCGCCTCGATCCCGTCCGCGATCCGCGGCGACGTGGTCAGCAGCACAGCCGGCGAGGTCAGGCCATGCTCGGCCTGGCCCAGCAGATCGGTTGCGCACATTTCCACATCCGCCGTCGCATCGGCGATGATCAGCGTCTCGGTCGGGCCGGCGAACAGATCGATACCGACGCGGCCATATAGCTGGCGCTTGGCCTCTGCCACGAAGGCATTGCCCGGTCCCACCAGCATATCTACTGGCGCGATGGTCTCGGTTCCCAGCGCCATCGCCGCAACCGCCTGCACCCCGCCCAGAACATAGATTTCGTCAGCGCCACCCAGCGCCATCGCCGCGATCGTCGCCGCCGGCGGCACGCCGTTCAGCGGCGGGGTGCAGGCGATGACGCGGGCAACGCCGGCAACCTTGGCGGTAACCACACTCATATGCGCCGAGGCCACCATCGGGTAGCGCCCGCCCGGAACGTAGCAGCCCACCGAGGCCACCGGGATATGCTTATGGCCCAGCGTGATGCCCGGCAGCGTCTCGATTTCGATGTCGCGCATCGAGCCACGCTGGGCCTCGGCAAACCCGCGCACCTGCGCCTGGGCAAATTTTATGTCCTCGATCACCTGCGCCGGCAGCGTGTCCATCAACGCCCGGATATCCGCCGCCGAGAGCCGAAACGATGCTGGCGACCATTGGTCGAATTTCTCCGAAATCTCGCGCACCGCGGCATCGCCGCGCGAGCCCACATCCGCCAGAATCCCTTCCACAGTCTGGCGAACCACGCGGTCCGCCGCGGTGGTCTGCTCGGTGGTGCGGCCGGTCTTCAGATAACGGATCATGGTAAAACCCTCTATTCGGCGGTCCAGCCGCCATCCACCAGAATGGACGTGCCTGTGATCAGCGCCGCCGCGTCGGAAGCCAGGAACACCACCGCACCCATCAGATCCTCGACCTGGCCGAGGCGGCCCAGCTTGATGCGGCGCAGCGTGTCTTCCTTGAATTCATTGTTCTCGAAGAACGGCTTTGTCAACGGCGTCTCAAAGAAGGTCGGCCCGATCGTGTTCACGCGGATCCGGTGCGCCGCCAGATCGATCGCCATCGCCTTGGTCAGCCCCTCCAGCGCATGCTTGGACGCACAATACACGCTCCGCCGCGCCCCGCCGACATGACCCATCTGCGAGGAGATATGGATGATCGAGCCCTGCCTTTCCCCCTCCACCATCCGCCGCGCCACCGCCTGAGCGATGAAAAACGCCGCGCGCAGATTGAGGTCCACGATGGCGTCGTAGTCTTCCTCGGTCACGTCCAGAAACGCCGCCGGGCGATTGGTGCCGGCATTGTTCACCAGCACATCATACGGCTCGGCCGCGGCGATCGCCGCCGCACAGCCGGGCCGGTCCATCACGTCCAGCACCAGCGTGTCGGCCGAGCCGCCATCCTGGCGCATGGCAGCCGCCGCGTCCTCGATCTCGGCCCGGGTGCGCGCCATCAGCGTGACATGCGCGCCGGCCTGCGCCAGCGCGGCAGCACCCGCCAGTCCCAGACCCCGCCCCGCGCCGGTCACCAGCGCGCGCTTGCCATCCAACCGCAGCGACGGCGTGCGCGGCAGCTTCATCGGGCGGGCGCCTGGGTGTCGGGAACTTCCATTTCCAGCAGGCTGGAACTCAGGCTCTTGCCATGAATGTCCAGCGCCAGGGATCGTGTCACCCCGCCACCCAAGGTATCGTGCAGAACGAAATTCAGCGCCCCGATCCCCGCCAGCTCATAGCGCTCCACCGCGCCCTTCACCGTGCCGGCGAAGAACGCCCGCACCCGCTCGGCGGTGACGTGCTCGGCCAAAAAGGCGAAGTCGCCGGGGTCATAGGCAATGACGGAGATATTGGACGAATTGCCCTTGTCCCCGGTCCGGGCATGGGCGAGTTCGCGCAGCTTCATCACGCCACCTGATAGCTGATGGCGGCATGGACCTGCTCGCGCGGGATCAAGGTCGACACCACCGCCAGCACCTGGCGGGCGTGCTTCCACGCCCCGCCGCCGCCGGCCGGGCCGTTGGTCAACAGCGTCTCCACCTCGTTGCCGATGCGCACCGCTTCCGCCATCGTGTCGGTGCGCCCGGTCACGCGGATGCGCACATCCATCGGTTCGGGCGCATTCGTCGCGGGGCCGCGATACAGCGCGTCCTCGCCGATCAGGTCGAAGCGGAGTTCGGTGGTCGCAACTCCGGTCAGAACCAGCCGCTCGCGCACGATGTCCAGCGCCAGCCTGGCCCGCGCCATCGCGCCCGAGCCGGCATAGGAGATCTGTCCCTCGCCGATGAAACTATCCAGATACCCGACCGAGACTTTCAGCGTGTCCGGACGCCTGGTGCCGGACCCGCCGGATATCGCGACCCGGTCATGCCCCGCCGGCTGCAATCGGACCGAGGAAAAATCCGCCACCACATCGGGCTGCAAATACCGCGTCGGATCCTGCAGTTCGTACAACAGCTGCTCCTTGCAGCTGGCCAAACTGACCTCGCCACCCGAGCCCGGCGGCTTGGTGATCACCGCGCTGCCGTCTTCGCTGACTTCCGCCAGCGGAAAGCCGAGCCGCGCCAGCCCGGCCACGTCCTTGTAGCCGGGGTCGGCGAAATACCCGCCGGTGATCTGCCCGGCGCATTCCAGCAGATGGCCCACCACTGTGCCGCGGCCGAGTATATCGTAGTCGTCCAGTGACCAGCCGAACTCATACACCAGCGGGGCCAGAAACAGCGCCGGATCGGCGACGCGGCCGGTGATCACGATATCGGCGCCGTCGCGGAGCGCGGCAACAATCGGCTCGACGCCAAGATAGGCATTGGCGGAAATCTCCCGGCCATCGAGGTCGGCGATCGTGCCGGGTCGCTCGATCAGGGAAAAATTCCCCTGCCGCACCGCCGCCAGCACATCGTCGCCGGTGATCGCGGCGATCTTCAGCCCGGTGATGCCCAGTTCCCGGGCGATGCGCGCCACTTCGGCGGCGGCACCGGTGGGGTTGGCCGCACCCATGTTGGACAGGATCTTGATGCCCCGCGCCACACAGCCAGGCAGCACCGCTTTGAACCGCGCGCCGAGCAGCGGGTCGTAGCCGCCATCGGGATCGGCCAGCCGGGCCTGTTGGGCCAGCGCGATGGTCCGCTCGGCCAGGCATTCGAACGCCAGATACTGGATGTCGCCGCGTTCGACCAGTTCCACCGCCGGCTCGATCCGGTCGCCGGAATAGCCGGCGCCAGAGCCGATTCTTACCGTTCGCATCGCACCCAATCCCCTTGAAAACCCGGCCGTACTATCCGGCACAAGCGCGCCGCCGGCAACCGCCTTGGCCGGCGCCGGTTCTTGCGGCAAGCTCTGGCTCCAGAGGGGAGAGATCACCGTGGCGAATATCGGGGCGGATATCGGGGCGGATATCGGGGCGAACGGTGCGGCGCTGATGGCGGCGCGCTACGGGATGCCCGCCACAGCGGGGGAACTGCCACCCGCACTCGCCGCCCTGCTCGATCGCCGGGTGACACGGCGCTACAAGCCGGATGCGGTGCCCGAGCCGTTGCTGGAGACGCTGCTGGCGGCGGCGCAATCGGCGCCGGCGAAATCCGATTTGCAGCAATATTCCGTGGTGGTGATGCGCGATGCCGCGCGGATCAAGCGGATCGCCGACTGGATCGGCACCATGGACTGGATCTGCTCGGCGCCGGTTTTCCTGGTCTGGTGCGGCGACATGCGGCGCGGCCAGCGACTATGCGAGCTGCACGATCTGCCGCACGCCAACAATAATCTGGACTGTTTTCTCAATACCGCGGTGGATTGCGCACTCGCGATGGGCCAGTTCATAGCCGCCGCCGACGCCGCCGGCCTCGGCACCTGTCCCATCAGCTATGTCCGCAGCCATATCGAGCGGGTGAGCCCGCTGCTCGGCCTGCCCGAGGGGGTCTATCCCGTCGCCGGGCTGACGCTGGGCTGGCCGGAAGCGCGACGACATATTTCCATGCGGCTGCCGCAAAGCATCGTGGTGCACCGGGAACGCTATGACGACAGCCATCTGGCGGAAAACCTCGCCGCCTATGACGATCGCCGCCGGACGAGCGAGCCCCTGCATCCGAACGGTCTGAAGAACCTGGACATCTACGGCCCCAAGGAAAACACCGGCTGGAGCGAGAACTGCGCCCGCCAGCTATCGGTGCCGGAGCGCTTCGGCTTTGCCGCCTATCTGAAAACCCGGGGATTTGATCTTGCCTGAACCACATGAAATCGTTGGAGAAGAAGATGAAATCCCGGCAACGCCCGCCGAGGAAGCGGCCGCGGTCAAGCCGCGCCACGCCGCCAGCCTGATCGTGCTGCGCCAGCCGCAGGCCGGACCCGAGATGTTGATGGGCATGCGAGGCAACCGGCATAAATTCATGCCCAACCGCCTGGTGTTTCCCGGCGGCGCGGTGGACCCTGAGGATCTCTATACCGAGGTGGCGACGAAGCTGCGCCCGGACACCCGCCGACACCTGGAAAAAGCCGCCGATCCCGCGCTGGCGCATGGGCTGGGCGTGGCCGCTTCGCGCGAACTGGAGGAGGAGACCAATCTTTCCTTCGGCTCGCCGGCGGCACTGGATTGCCTGCATTTCCTCTGCCGCCTGGTAACACCGCCGGATAACGCCTTCCGCTTCAACGCCCGGTTTCTGGTGATCGACGCCGATTTGGTCACCGGCACCCTGGCCGGCTCCGGCGAGCTGGAGGAATTGCGGTTCTTCGGCATGGACGAGGCGCTGGCGCTCGATCTGGCGGTACCCACGCGCCAAGTCTTGCAACGGCTAAAGCTGTGGCTGGCAATGAGCCCACAGGAGCAGTTGGATCGCCAGCAAACGCCGGTCTACCAACAGCGAAAATGGAGTTTGGAATAGAATGACCGCGTATCGAAGCTTTCTGTTCACGCCCGGCAACCATCCGCGCCGGGTCGAAAAAGTATTTTCCTGTGGTGCCGACGCCGCGATCCTCGACCTCGAAGACGCTGTCGCGGTCACAGAAAAGACAGCAGCCCGGGCCATGGTCGTTGCAGCCTTGCAGCGTCCCCGGACCTGCGGCGGCTATGTGCGGGTGAACGCCATGGACACGCCATTTGCCTATGGCGATTTTTGCGCGGTGGTCGGACCGGGACTGGACGGCATCATCCTGCCGAAAGTGAGCGCCGGCTGGCAAATGAAGGCGGCCGAGTGGCTGCTCAGTGAACTCGAACGCCAGGCCGAATTGCCGGTGGGAACCATCGACCTGATCCCCATCATCGAGACCGGCGAGGGCATGGCGAACCTCCAGCGCATCGCCCGATCGCGCACCCGGGCCCGGCGCATGGCGTTCGGGGCCGGCGATTTCACGTTGGATGTCGGCATGGCCTGGACCAGCGACGAAACCGAGCTCGACCCCTATCGCGCCCAGATGGTGATGCAGTCGCGCGCCGCCGGGCTGGAGGCGCCGGTGGATACGGTATGGGCGGAACTGAACAATCCCGACGGCCTGGACGCGTCCGCCCGGCGCGCGGCCCGGTTCGGGTTCCAGGGCAAGATGTGCATCCACCCTGGGCAGATCGAAACCGTGAACCGGTGTTTCACGCCCTCGGAGACAGAAATCGCGCGGGCCGAAAAGATCATGGTCGCGTTCGACCTGGCCGAGGCCGAAGGCTCGGCATCAATCCAGGTGGACGGGGCGTTCGTCGACTACCCGATCGTCGCCAAAGCCCGCCGCGTGCTCGACCTGGTGCGGCAGATCGGCGCAGGGAAGTAAGGCCAGGGGCGCTGCCCCTGGACCCCGCTAAGGGCAAGCCCTTAGCAGGCTGCTGAAAAAGCCTCGGGGAAATCGCATTTTTCTCGTGTTATGCACGGATTTCCGTTTTCCAGGGCTATTTTCAGCTGTTTCCGCGGTGC